>CAYRFU010000001.1:0-38950 GCA_964423525.1 uncultured Burkholderiales bacterium
GGAACTTGAAGCACGGCTCGTGCGTCAACGCTACCTCGACCCCGACGAGCTTGAGATTCGCCACCCCCTCAAAACCGTAGCTTTGCTCGTGTTTCTGGCCGGCGGCTTACTGTTCACCTACGAGAGGACTCCCACTCCGAGGTCAGGCCAGAAAGCGGGAAGCCCCTGGGGATTCTTAGCCCCTGGAATCATCCTTTATACCGTCTTTTTCGTTCTTCCCTCGCTCGCTTCATTTCTCTTCTCCGTGGTGCGATGGGATGGCTTGAGCCGACCCACCTTCGTGGGCCTGCTCCATTTTCGGCGCCTCCTCCTAGAAAGCGACGCCTTCTGGATCGCTCTGAAGAACAATCTCTTCTTGATGACGGTCATCCCGCTCGTGGTGATGCCGGTGGCCTTGGGCCTGGCCTTTGTTCTCCACCAGGGAGTGTGGGGCTCCAAGTGGTTTCGGGTGGCCTTTTTCTTTCCCAATCTTCTAGGCGTTGCCGGCATCCTTTTATGGCAACAACTCTATAATTCCAAAGGGCCGGTCAACCGACTGATGGAGGCCCTCGGACAAGAGCCTCAGGCCTGGCTTTCGCCCGAGCTTCTCTACTATGCTCTGATCCCGATGGGAGTGTGGGGAGCCTTCGGTTTCCACATGGTGCTCTACCTGGCCGCCATGCAAACCGTCCCGAACGAACTTTATGAAGCGGCTGATTTAGATGGGGCTGGAGCTGTGAGGAAGTTCTGGAATATCACCGCTCCTATGATCGCCGAGACAGTGGCTGCTTCGGTCATTTTCATGGTGATCGCGGGTATGAAGGCTTTTGAAGTGATCTG
The DNA here is from genome assembly GCA_964423525.1 of uncultured Burkholderiales bacterium. Classification (GTDB taxonomy): domain Bacteria; phylum Vulcanimicrobiota; class Xenobia; order Xenobiales; family JADMJV01; genus CAYRFU01. The sequence continues at coordinate 820 of CAYRFU010000001.1, forward strand.
GCTTTTAACCGACCAGGCTCCCACTACCGACACTCACGTAGTCGGAACCTTGATGGTTCGCTCGATGTTCAGAGACCAGCAGATCGGCCAAGCCGCCGCTATCGCCTGCCTCCTTTTCGCCCTGGTGCTGGTCGGCTCTCTGTTGACGGCCCGCTGGACCAGGACCGAGGCTATCGAACGATGAGAAAAACGACCCTCGCCACCCTGTTGATCGGATTCTTAGTAGCGACAGTGGCACCTATGGTCTGGTTGGTGGTGACCTCTTTCAAGCCCAGCCGGGAAATCTTTCTAGACCCATTCGCTCTCCCTGGCCAATGGACAGTTGGAAACTATCTGCGCGCCTGGACCGTAGGTCAGTTTGGCGACTTCTTCCTGAACAGCGTGGGATTGACCGCGGCCACTGTAGCAGCGACCGTTCTCCTCTCCTCTATGGCTGCCTACGCCCTGGCCCGGTTTTCCTTTCCCGGCTCCCGAGCTCTGCTGTTTTACTTTCTGGCTGGCCTGATGATCCCGCTCCAGTTAGCCGTCGTTCCTCTCTTTTTTGAAATGCGGTTGCTCGGTCTTCTCAATACTCGCCTCGGCCTGTTCCTGGTCTACCTGGCAACCAGTCTCCCCTTCGCCGTCTTTTTGTTGACTGGCTTCTTTCGCGGTCTGCCTTCCTCTTTGAGGGAGTCGGCTTTATTGGATGGAGCCAGCGAGGCGACGATCTTCTGGAAAGTGATGTTCCCCCTAGCCCAGCCGGGCTGGGTGACGGTGGCAATCTTTACCTTCCTGGGCGTCTGGAACGAGTATCTGGTAGCCTTCATGCTTCTCTCCGGTCAGGACGCTGAGGGCTTAAGAACTTTACCCCTGGGACTCGCCAATCTGACCATCGTCAGCCAGTTCCGGACCGATTTTGGCCTGGTTTTTGCCGGTATCGTCGTGGTTATGCTCCCTACACTAATGGTCTATGTGGCCCTGGAACGCCATTTGACCCGGGGGATCACGGTAGGGGCGACAAAGGGGTGACGGGTGAACGAGAACTTCTATCATCGTGTCTATGACCTGGTCCGAAAAATCCCGCGAGGACGATTGATGACCTATGGGCAGATCGCTCGCCAACTCGGTTCGCCGCGGGCCGCGCGGGCGGTGGGCTATGCCCTGCGGGCTCTCGACGAGAAGGGAGTTCCCTGGCAGAGGGTTCTTAATGCTCAAGGCCAGATCAGCCAGCGATCTCAAGGCGGATCCGCGCAACTCCAACGCAAACTGCTAGAGGCCGAAGGGATCGAGTTTGGGCCGGACCATCGTTGCGATTTAAAACGGTATCGGTGGAACGGGATTCTGGGCGACGAGTCCGAATTCCGAACTTGACTTTTGTTTCTTGAGAATGTAATCTCACCGCGATGAATGGCCACGAGATCCTGGAGCGCCCATCCCCATGGGACAAGCTAGGCATCCTCATATCAGGGGCTTGCTTACTTCACTGCGGCCTGGTGCCGGTTCTCTCTATCCTTCCGGCTATCGGCGCCCTCAAGTCTGAGCACGAAGGGCTTCATCATCTCCTCTTGAGCCTGGCTCTGCCTGTTGCTCTTTTGGCCCTGATTCCGGCTGTCAAGAAGCACGGCAAGCTTGAGATTATCATCTTCGCTGGTCTGGGCCTTCTTCTCTTGGCCGCAGGTCTCGTTTTCCACGCCCTAGAGCAGCCTCTCACCCTGGCTGGCGCGGCTCTGTTGGGTCTGGCCCACATCGAAAACTGGCGGAGCTGCCGAGTTCAACGCGGCGACTGCTGCGACCACTAACTCGAGCGCGAAACGGCCCGACAAAACAGAAAGGGGTTCGGCTTGGACAACGCCTAAGGCAGGTTGTGCTAGAAGTCCCTTAGAGTTCGCTGTTTTGGCGGACGGAAAAAGCCCCGGGCGACTGACCGACCGGGGCTTCTAATCTAAGGTTATGCCAGAAATCGCTTAAGGTTGCGTGCCGGTAGTGCCACCGCCACCAGTGGTGCCACCACCCGTGGTTCCTCCACCGGTGGTTCCTCCACCGGTGGTTCCGCCACCGGTCGTTCCGCCACCGGTCGTTCCACCACCGGTCGTTCCACCACCCGTGGTGCCACCCGTGGTGCCCAGACTGTTGGAAGCATTGTTTACGAGCGTCTGAGTATTCGCGTCGGTCACAGTCGAACCGTTGGCGTTAGTCCAGGCAGTCGAACTCTGAACGTTGGTGTTCACCTGGTTCAGCAGGGCCTGGGCCGCAGCGTCCGTTCCAGCGCGGACAACGTTCTCAAGAGCGGCAAAGTTGACGGTGCTGAGGTTCCCGTTGCCAGACTCCAGGCCGATCAAAGTTGCCGTGGTGGTAGCCGCGTCGATCACTCCGGTGGTGCCGCCACCAGCCGTGCGGACGGTCTGGAAAACGACTCCCGGGGTGGCCGTAGTGGCCACGAAACGAAAGACTCCTGAGGGAAGATTGTTGAAACTCACCGCCCCGTTGGCGTTAGTGGTGGCCGTTGCCACAACCTGGTTAGCCTGGTTGTAGACCGTCACCGTCGCGTTAGGGATCGTGAACAGTTGCTGAGCATAGGCTGGAGTGAAAAGGACTCGGGTCACAGCATAGACCCGACCTTGCGGGGCGATCGCCACCTGCTGAGCCCCGGGAGTGCCAGCAGGGACTCTGAGGTTTAGAGTAGTGCCCGTTCCCTGGACCTGATTAAAGACAAATTCGTCGTCGTCACTCCCACAAGCGTAGAACAGTGACAGCAGGGCCAAGAGAGCCACTGATACTGTAAGTTTCTTCAAAACATCCTCCTTTAGTCTAAACCGATACGAACCTTTGAAGGGGGGCTGTTCACCCTACAGAACTTATTCTCCTTCAGGAGGAAGAGCTGAAGGTCGTAAAGACCTTTCGTAATCGGAGTGGCTACGGGAATCGTCAAAACCAAACTTTCTTGGGGACCTACTCTCGGCAAAGTCACCACCATCATCTCCCGCCTCTCGGGCGGCTCCCCGAAACCGTAAGCTAGCCTGGTGCCTGGCGAGATCGGATCGGGTTCTAGATTGGTCAGACGAATGGTGACGTCGGTCGAGAAACCTGTCGAATAGGAGTCCTGACCGAGCCATTCCACCTGGAGAGAATCTTGCGGAGCACCAAATTCCTCCGGCCAGGAAAGCCTCGGCCTGTCGACCCGAAACAAGCTCCAGCTGGGAGTTCGTTCAACCTCTTCGACTCCCTCGAGCTCCCTTAGCCTGGCTCGCGTCTTGTCAAAGCCGATGTCTTGTCTCAGATAAATCCAGTCAGGCTCAAGCAGGTCGAGGGCGGCTGGGTCGAATCCTTTCCAGAAAGCTCGAGCCAGGGCTGACATATGATAAGGCGGTGTCCCCACCGGTTCTCCGTCAAGAGGTAGAGAGTGACCCACCAATCGTAACCCGGTCCAACCCGAAAGCGTCGATTGAAGATGGATCGACGATGGGGCCTCGTGAGGAAAGTTGACCAACAACGTTTGACCCGGTCGACTTAGCTGACGGAGACGTTCAGCGGCCTCAAGGTCCATCGGGTAGAAACGGGTCTTCTCGGCGTTGAGGCGTAACCAGGGCTTGGCCTTCAAAGGCAGCAGAAGAAGCGGGCGATAGCTGTAGCGAGCCCAGCCCTGGACGGCCCTGGGCAGGAACAACTTGAAGAACGGATAGATACACAACCCTACCAGAAAGAGAGCCAGGGCGGTCGAGACCCAACCGTAACGACGACCCTGGGCCTGCTCGACCAGCTTACCCAGGGCGCTCCCCAGCACGTAAGCGAATCCCAGCCCGGCAGCGTACTGCCAACGATAGTATTCGAATTCGTAAATGGGTCCGAAATTCACCAGCCCCGGTGTCACGAAAGCCCCTACTGCGAACAACCCTATACTGAGCCCAACCACTTCTCGCTCTCGCCACAGGAGAAACAGAGAGAAGGGAGCCAAATAGGTAGCGAGCCAGTGGATTTGAAGCACATCCCAGGACCACAAGGGTCGATACGGTGTGCCTGCAGCGATGGGAGCATAGTCGGTCAGAAAAGGATACACCCGGTAGGCACATGAGACCCTCTGATAATCTCCGTAACCCAGCTGGAGTTGGAACAGTTCTCGCTTGGGGAACTTCAAAACCACCACCTGCCTCTGGTTCATCTCACCCTCTGACAGCGAAACTGATGAGGGGGCGCTCCCCACCAGCCGTTTGGCCAACTTGGTGATCGGCCCCCCCTGAGTGGCTGCCAGGAGACCAGCCAGAGCGAAGGCTAATCCAAGACCTCGGAGAGGCTTCTTCGAGAAGGCAGCAGCGACCAGCGCTACCACCAAGACGATCATCAGGAGACCGAAATGGGTCTCGTAAACGGCAGCCAAACTGCCAAGAGCGAGCCCAAGGGCCACCCCCCGAGGCTTGTTTTGCGGCGCTTGCCAAACCAGATAAAGAAGATAAACCGTCAAGATCAGATAAAGATGGACAACGGCGTTGTTATTCTGGAAACAATCGAGGGCCCCGGCTCGTCCGCCCACGTTGATCCCAAAAAAGACCAGGGTGGTCCCTCCCACTGCTCGCGCCTCTGAACCCGTGGCAGACACGGTCAAACCAAAGAGCAGACCCAGAGCCAGAAGGGAAGCCAAAGTTGTCAACGACGTTTGAACGGCAAAGATCTTGAACCCCGTCAGGATAGACAAACTGGATATCAAAAGGTCCCGTCCGTAGTGTCCATTCATCACGATATCCGGGAAAAAGGGGTGGGAGGGAGGCAAGTTCCCCAAAGCCATCAGGGATTGGAGTGGAGTGTGAACCCAGTAATCATCGTCGGGGGTCAGATTCTGATTCAGGTTCAGGAAAGCGAACGCGAAAAATCCCAACGTTATCAGCCACACCAGACCCCATCGGGAGACGCCCACGGGCTGGAAAGCCGGTCGCGGCCAACCCAACCAGCCAGCCAAGCCGAGCAGCAACTGAACCACCAGTGCGGCCCAGGCCGCCTCTCGAACAGTGAGAAACTGACCTAGACCGTTGGTCAAGGTAAGAAAGAGCACCAAAGCGAAGGCCACCCCTCCAAAGACCGCTGTAAGTCGGTTAGAATCTTGAAGAGGTCCCCGAATCAACCCGTAGCCCGTGAACGAAAGTAGCGCCAAGATAACCATCGGACCGACCTTTAGGTGCGCCTGGACGTGATCTCCTTCTGGCTGGTCCCCACCCTCTTGACTTTTGCCTGGTGGCTTCCCGAAAAACTTTATGGGTTGGTCGGCTGGGAAAGGCTACCCTTAGGTGTCTCTAGCACTCTCTTCTCTACCCTTTTTCTGGTCAATCTCGGACTGAGATTAGGCCTGCCGTGGAACGGCTCTCTGATCGTCTGCGGCGCAATCCACCTTCTTCTTATCGCGGCCCTCTGGAAAACCCAAGCCCCGGAACCTGAGACGTCCGAAATCTCCTGGCTAGAAGCCTCACTTCTTCTGGGCTTTTGCTTGATGGTGGTGATGGTAACCAACGCCGGCCAGTTGCACTCGCCAGACGACGATTATTGGCTTCACACCCCTCTACAAGCCCACCTAAAAGACGGTTCCTTTCCGCCTCTCAACCCCTTCTTCTCAAACCTGGAACTCAAAGGACACTACGGTCGAGACCTGCTGATCGTGATCGGGGCGAAAGTGCTAGACCTCAACCTGACTCGCTCTCAATGGTGGCTCACCACAACCTGCCAAACCCTGACCGCACTCCTTCTCTTTGCCCTTTTCAAAGGCTACGGACGGCATCCCTACTCGGCCTGGCTCGCGCTCCTTTTCGCCTTCCTCGGCGTGGGAGTGGGTTACAAAGCCGGACTGCTCGATCTCTACCAGAACAACTCCGGCCCCCTTCACCTCGGTTTCTTTCTGCTGGTGACCCTCTTCTTTCGCTGGCTCGAAAAACCGACCCTTGCCAGGGCTATTCTGTTGAGCCTCACACTGGCCACCTACGCTTTCGTCTATGAAACCCATTTCGGTCTTTTTCTGATCGCCTGTCTTCCCCTGGTCGCTCATCAACGCGTTCGACTCTCGCAACTGACCCCGGCTTTTCTGCCGGCCCTCCTCCTGGCCCTGGTTCACGGTGGTGTCTTCACCGATCTAGCCCAGCGAAGTCTTAACCCCGCCCCCACCGACTCGAGCCTACTGAACCAGTCGCAAAGAGCCAGCCTCACCTTTCCAAAACCCCAATTCCTCCAACTCAGGATGGCGCAGGGAGAACTGCAGCCCATCTCCTGCGCCTACAAAGTTTGGCCAGGCAGACTCGCTTTCCGTCATCTCGATCATCAACCTCGGAGGCAGGACCCTGTCTACGTATCGATCTTCTCCTGGTATGTCTTACGAATGCACTGGTTGCCTCTCGTTCTTTCCCCTTTGAGCCTCTGGGTGGCGATAGAATCTCGCGACCGGCTGGGTCTTTTCTTCTGGCTCTTCGGAGCGGCGGCATTCCTGGTTCCGGGCCTGGTCCACTTCGGCCCTATCCATGAATGGGAATACTTCCGTTGGGAATTTGCCTGTGGACTGGGACTGGCGCTAGCCCTGTCTCAAGCCTTGGCTCAAATCGCTTCCGAAAGTCGATTAGCGACGGCCACGACGATGCTGCTGGTCGCCCTCACGGTCAGTCCAGGATTAGCCCAGCTTGGCCAAGCCTCCACCCAGATCAGCTCGTTGGGACCCTTGAGAACCGCCAGCCTCGGCCTCTCTTACCCAGAGTGGCTTCGGCGCCATCGCCAGAGTCTTTATCTGCAGCCTGGCGACGTGGAAGCCCTCGGTCGCCTGAAACCACTGGTCACCCCAGGCCAAACCGTACTGGTGAATTTCGAACCAGACCAACCTTGGTCGATCCTCTTCGAAAGCACTCTTGCCGGCGTGACTGGTCTCTATCCAGTGGGCCACCAGCTCCCACGACCCGAGGATCCAGTGGGCCTTCCCCCTCACCGGATGAGCCAGCAGGCCCAAGATTTTCTCGAGAAGCCCGAAACCCAAACCCTGAAGGCCCTCGATTTCGACTGGCTTTATCTTCGTCGTAACCGTCTTGCATCAGAGACCATAGCCGCCTTCTCGAACCTTCCCGAACTCGAACTCCGAGTCCAAGTCGAGAGGCCGGGAGCCCAGGTCTTGATTTTCAAGCGCAAAAAAACCCGGGTCGACTGACCCGGGTCTTTGATGGGGTAAGGCTGGCTTAGAAGCCGCCCATTCCACCCATTCCGCCCATTCCGCCCATTCCGCCCATGTCAGGCATATCGGGGGTTGCGCCTTTCTTCTCGGGCTTCTCGGTAACCAGGGTCTCGGTGGTGAGAACCATTCCAGCGATCGAGGAGGCGTTCTGAAGAGCCGACCGGGTAACTTTAACCGGGTCAACAATACCGACTTTGACCATGTCGACATAGTCGTCGTTGAGAGCGTCGTAGCCGTGACCTTTTTTGAGGCCTTTGACTTTCTCGACGATCACAGCGCCTTCTTTACCGGAGTTGTTGGCGATCTGACGAAGAGGCTCGACCAGGGCGGCGCGGATGATCTCCACTCCAACCATTTCGTCGGCGCTCAGGCCTTTGATCTTATCCAGCACGGAAAGAGCGTTGATGAAGGCGGTTCCGCCACCAGCAACGATTCCTTCTTCAACAGCAGCGCGAGTAGCCGAGAGGGCATCTTCGATGCGGTGCTTCTTCTCTTTGAGTTCGGTTTCGGTGGCGGCACCGACGCGGATGAGAGCCACACCGCCGACCAGTTTGGCCAGGCGCTCTTGCAACTTCTCCCGCTCATAGTCGCTGTCAGTGTCGTCGATCTGACGCTTGATCTGCTCGATGCGGCCTTTGATGTCGGCGTCTTTGCCAGCCCCTTCGACGATGGTGGTGTCGTCTTTGGTGACTATCACTTTGGTGGCCTTACCGAGCATGTCAACGGTCACTTTGTCGAGCTTGAGACCGAGGTCTTCAGTGATGACCTGACCACCGGTGAGGATGGCGATGTCTTTGAGCATTTCTTTGCGGCGGTCGCCAAAACCAGGGGCTTTAACAGCACAAGCGGTCATGGTGCCGCGTAGCTTGTTCACCACCAGGGTAGCGAGGGCTTCACCTTCGATGTCTTCAGCCACGATGAAGAGAGGCTTCTGAACCTGAACGACTTTTTCGAGCAAAGGCAAGATGTCGGAGATGGCCGAGATCTTCTTCTCCACGATGAGGATGAAGGGGTCGTTGAGGACCGCTTCCATGCGCTCACTGTCGGTCACGAAGTAAGGGGAAATGTAGCCTTTGTCAAACTGCATCCCTTCAACGTGCTCGAGGTCGGTCGAGAGGGTCTTGGACTCTTCGACGGTGATGACGCCGTCTTTGCCGACTTTCTCGATGGCTTCCGAGATGAGACCACCGATCTCTTTGTCGTTGTTAGCCGAGATAGCGGCCACCTGGGTGATGGCGTCGCCGGTTTCGACCGGGGAAGCCATCTTCTTGATCGCTTCAACCACTTTCTCGACGGCCAGGTCCATACCCCGCTTGATGAACATCGGGTTGGCACCAGCGGTCACGTTCTTGAGGCCGGTCTTGATCATGCTCTGGGCCAGAACGGTAGCGGTGGTGGTTCCATCACCAGCGATGTCGTTGGTTTTGGAAGCGACTTCCCGAACCAACTGGGCACCCATGTTTTCGAAGGGGTCTTCCACTTCGATCTCTTTGGCGACGGTGACGCCGTCTTTGGTGATGGTGGGGGAGCCGAACTTCTTGTCGAGCACCACGTTGCGACCGCGGGGGCCGAGGGTGATCTTGACGGCATTCGCCAGAATGTCGGTTCCACGCTCGAGAGCTTTTCGGGCGTTCAGGTCATACTTGAGAATCTTAGCTGCCATGTCTCTTATCTTTCTCCTTTAAACTACTTATCGAATACGCCGAGGACATCCGTCTGCTTGAGGATGACCAACTTTTCGCCTTCGATTTTGACTTCCGTGCCGGAATACTTCCCATAGAGAACGGTCTCGCCCACTTCAACTTCCATGGGCACCTTCTTCCCGTTATCGAGAACGCGGCCGGGGCCGACGGCGATGACCTTAGCGGTCATCGGCTTCTCCTGGGCAGTGTCAGGCAGGATCACTCCGCCTGCGGATTTTTCCTCGCTGGGGATTGGCTCGACGACAATCCGGTCGGCCAGCGGCTTCAAAGTTAGGGTCTTCGTCGCCATTCCAAAACCTCCGAAATTTTTTCTTGGAGCGCCGAGAGCTTATGCGACCACTCGGCGCCAGTGAGTTTATACCACCGCCGAAAAGGAAACCAAACGACAACAAAATTAGAGTTGTGTTAGAAGCGGAGCCTAATCGCGGCTTCGGAGCTTGGCCAGGAGGCGGAGGATCTCCAGGTAGAGCCAGATGAGAGTGACCAGCAACCCGAAGGCCGCATACCATTCCATATATTGAGGCGCCCCCCGCTCCACACCCTGTTCAATGAAATCAAAGTCGAGCACCAGATTGAGGGCAGCCACCACGACCACAAAGAGACTGAAAAGGATGCCGGCCGTGCCTGATTCGTGGATGAAGGGTATGCTGTAGCTGGCGAAAAGGCGTAAGCCCATATTGACCAGGTAGAGTAAACAGATACCACCGGTGGCCGCAAACAGGCCGAGTTTGAAGTTTTCGGTAGCGCGGATAAGCCGGGCCCTGTAAACGAAGAGCAGGGCGAACAGCGTGCCGAAGGTCAAGGCTACGGCCTGGATCACAATGCCAGGATACATCGCCTCGAAAAGGGAGGAAATCGTGCCCACGATGACTCCCTCGATCACAGCGTAAAGCGGGGCTGTGTAAGGAGACCAATCTTTCTTAAAGCAGGTCACTAAAGCCACGATAAATCCCAAAATGGAACTTCCGATGACGGCCGGGTAGAGCACTTCAGGGTGGGTATAGACCAGATTCCAAACCACGGAGGCCGCGGCCACGACCAGGCACAACAAGAAAAAGGTGCGGTGGACCGTTCCATCCAGCGACATCCGCCCTGGCGAGCCAGACACGGTGGTGACGTTGCTCGTGAAGGCGGTCTCGCTCAGGGTAGGGTTGCCAGTTCTCAAAGCCATGGCCCGATGATACCACGACCCTTCCTCTTAGCCAAGACCTCCTGGGCAAGAGCCGCCAGTCCACAGACCAGCTGGCACCGGCAAGTCCACGGCTTGTTCAAGCCTAGCCAAGAAATCTCGCCGTCGGATATTACGGGCCCCGAGACGGTGAGTGTGAGGCGTTAGAACTTGAGCGTCAAGAAGCTCAACTCCAAGCTGCTGGAGCTTTTGATCGAGAAAAAAGAGAGCCACCTTGGAGGCGTCAGAGACGCGATGAAACATAGACTCCCCAGAAAAATAGCCTCCTATCTGAATCCCGTAAAGGCCACCGACCAGGTGCTGGTTCAGCCAGACCTCCAAACTGTGAGCATGACCCGCCCGGTGAAGTTGGCTGAAGGTCCGGATAAAAAGGGGGGAAATCCAGGTGCTTCGATGATGGAAGGCACAGGCCCTGATCACGTCGGCAAAAGCCTGGTCGTAGCTGACCTGAAACTTCTGTTGGCGGATCACTCGCCTGACCCGCTTAGGGATATGGACCTCCTCGAAGACCGCCCGAGGATCGGGAGAGAACCAGCGCACAGGGCTCTCGGTCCAGGGAAAAATGCCTCGGCGATAAGCCCACAGGACTAACTCGGGAGACATCGTGCGCGAAACTCCGACCAGGCCGTCGGGCCCAGCCAGAGCAGGCTTAAGAAAGCGAAAAGAGGGGGACAACAAGACCTAAAAGGTCTCTTCAGGAGCGGAGTTCACCACTTTCTTCTTGAGACGTCCCGAGGTCAACACCCACAGACCTTTGACCCGCTCCACGGTATAGACGCCAAGGTAGGGGACATCCTTCCCACCCTCGTCGGCCACCATCGAGACGTCCACTTGGAAACGGTCCTCCCCTAATTCCACCACATTGATGATCTCGCTTCGCAAGCGGGTGGTTTTGGAATAACCGTCGGTAAACTGGGCGTAGGATAGCTCCCGCTTCCAATCTGGGGAGAGATGAGTATAAGCGCTCGAGAAGTCCCGACGAGACACGTTCTCGTAGAAATTCATCACCTTCTCCTCGGCGGCTGAGGGAGTCTTGAGATTGGCTGGCCGGGTAAAGGTGAGATAGCGGCTTTCGACCCAGGCTTGAGTTCCATCCTCGAGAGCGACCTGGTCCCAATTGTCCGACTCCCCGAGCCAACGCACCTCCTCCCACCGACTCATAGTTTTCACCTCAGCCATATTCAGGCCCGCCTGTTGACGCGCGACCACGCCATCCTCAGTGATCCAGGCTACTTTCAAGCGGGGCTTGTCGCTGGTTGGAGGAACGACCGGGCCAGTCGCTCCTCCAGTAGAGCTACTGGGGGGCGGTGGGCCGGGTTGGTCAGGGCCATCGCCCTGACCCACCTTGACAGCATAAAGAATCAGGGCGATCACAGCTATCGCTCCCAGAAAGGCCCCCAACCAGACTACCGAGGAACCCCGCGATGATGCCACTATTCGATATCCAGAAGGGTGTCGAGATTGAGCAGACCAAAATGGCGACGAACCTCGGGGGAGCCCGGCGTGATGGTCAGTCTTCCGCCCCGCCGAATCAATCTCTTGGAAGCTCCCACCATCACCGCGATAGCGACCGAGCCGATGTAGTCCACTGCCGTGAGGTCGAGTCGAACGGTGGTCGCCCCCTGGGCCATCAACTCATCGAGCTTGGCCTCCAAATCGTCCTTGGTGTGAACGTCCAGGTCGCCGCGCAAATGAAGAACGGCCGTCCCTTCCAGCTCGGATTGTTCGATCGTCAGCGGCATAGCTTGGGTTTCCCCGAAGATGGCGATCCTCCCTCCAGCACGACCTTCCTCCGCTCCGAGGGCCTGAACCGTTGGAAAGCGAACGGACCCAGGTGGCCTCCATTCTGGTCATAGAAGACGATCCTGATCTGCGTGAGCTTCTGGTTGAGTCGTTACTCGACGAGGAGTATCAGGTGGTCGGTTGCGCCGATGGCGAAGCGGCTCTAGGAGTGGCCGATCAGAGAACCTTTGACATGGTGATCTCCGATATCCGCATGGCCGGAGCCGACGGGCTTGAGACGCTGGGCCGTCTGCGCCAGATGCACCCCAAGATGAGAGGGGTCGTGATCACCGGCTACGCCGACCTGGATGCTCCCGCCCGGGCTATCCAAGTCGGCGTCTGGGACTATCTGTACAAACCGTTTACGCTCGACCAACTCACAGAGTCAGTCCGGCGCGTGCTAGAAGCCGATCAGGAAACCGAGCAGGCACACGCTCTCCTAAGTCAGCTCTTTTCGGGCTATCGTCGTTTTTTGGAGGCCGTCTCCAAATCTCTTTCCAACGCCCGCGTGGCCACCGTGGAGAAAAAAAGGCAAGGAGCTTTCGGAGGGTTTTTCATCGCGACCCGCTCAAAAGGGATAGGTCGCAATCAGGCTCTTGATCTGTGGGACCGACTCGAGCAGCTGGAAAAAAACCGCCAAACGATGTTCCTTCAGCAGGATGCCAGCCTTTTTCCCAGCCTGCAAGAGGGCTACAAGACCATCCTGGAAATGCTCTCCCGTCTGACTCCCGAAGACGTCCCTCCCTCAGCCAAGCGCCCTGAGGGTGCCATCGCCATCGACCGCTTCCAACAGATGGTCAAGAGGATCGAAAATGGCCACCTGGCCGCCCACCTGTTGCCGATGGCTCCTTATCTCCGCCAGATACCGCCCGCCAGCCTGGAGGGCTCCGAGCAGCTCAGACAACTCTACGACCAGGTCTGGGGAGATTCTTGACGCGAGACTACAAGAGGCTCCTCGTCTTGGCCAAGAGAGCCAGCGACGGCCAGGACCTGACGCCGATCCTGGAAGATCTGGCTCGTTTGATGGAGCAGAACCTTCCCAGCGCCGAAGGACTGATCGTGGTCGCGCCCGACTACTGGCCGTTTGGTAAAAACCGTTCGGTCGAAGCGCTGGAGCAAGCCATGATGGAGACTCTGGAGGAATCTCCCAAGGTCCTTCTGCGCCACTTCTCAGAAGAAGCGGCAGGCCTGTTCGCCCGCAATCCCCAGCCTTTTCCGCCGGGAGAAAGAGAGTGGTTGGAGTTAGCCGCCGCTCAGCTCGGCCTGATCCTCACCCGCCGCGAACGCGAGGCGGCTCGCCAACAGCTGATTCACTCGAGCAAAATGGCCTCAGTCGGGCAGCTCACGGCCGGGGTGGCCCATGAGTTGGGCTCCCCCCTCAACACAGTCTTACTAGCTCTCTACAGTGCCGAGAAGAAATTCCAAAGCCAACCAGAAAAGGCCGTGGAACGTTTGGCGCGGGCACGAAAGGCTGCCAATCAGGCTCGTTCGGTGGTCGAGAAACTTCTGACCTTCTCGCGGCCAGCCCAGGTCGATGAGAACGCCATCGATCTGGCCCAGGTGGCCCGAGACAGCCTCGACTTTCTCGCCCATCAGATCAAAGCCGAGCAACTCGAGGTCACTCTCGACCTGGAGCCCGCCCCCACGGTGGGGCTAGCGAGCCAGCTCCAACAAGTGTTGGTGAATCTGCTTTTGAACGCTCGCGACGCTCTGCGAGAGGTGCACGATTCTCGTCATATTCACGTGGTCACAGGTCAAGGCGAGGAGCTGGCCTGGTTGGAAGTTCGAGATAACGGCCCAGGCATCGCCCCCGACAATCTTCCCCATCTTTTCGAGCCCTTTTTCAGCACCAAGGAGATCGGCAAAGGGACAGGGCTAGGCCTTTGGGTCAGTCGCCAGATCGTCGAGCGCCAGGCTGGCACCCTGACCGCCCGCAATCGAGATAGCAGGGGCGCCGTCTTTCGGCTGGAGATGCCGACTCGCTAGGATCTCGGTCATAGAAGAGTGGAGGGAGCCGTTGCTAGCCAGCAAGTCCACTTTGGCGGTCAACCGAACTGGGCCTTGTGGCAGGCTCGTGACCCGGCCTCCGGCCTCCCGAACCAGAAGCACGCCAGCGGCCACATCCCAGGGACCGAGTTTGAACTCCCAGAAGCCATCGTAGCGCCCCACCGCCACATAGGCCAGGTCTAGAGTAGCAGCCCCCATTCGGCGCACCCCACGAGCTCGAGTCAAAAAGGCCTCAAGCTGGCGAACGTTGTTGTGGGGGTCGGTGTGGCGATCATAGGGAAAACCGGTAGCCAACATAGCCTCGCCTAGCCGAGAGGTGGAAGCGACCTGGCACCTCTTCCCGTTGAGACGGGTTCCTCCATCCAGGTGGGCTTCAAACAGTTCTTCTTTGACCGGATCGTAAGTGAGAGCGACCCGAGGCTGATCGTCCTCGTAGAGAGCCATCGAAACAGCGAAATGGGGGAGCTTATGAGCGAAGTTGTTGGTCCCGTCGAGAGGGTCGACATACCAGCGCAGACCCCCTTCGCGACGGGCTCCCTCCTCGGCCACCAGACCGTGGTCGGGAAACTCCTTTTGGAGTCGAGAGGCGATCGTCTCTTCGGCCAACTTGTCAAAACGAGTCACCAGGTCCACCGACGAACTCTTTCTATCAAAATCCGGGCTCTCTTGAAGCCCCTTTCGGAGAATTTGACCGGTCTCTAGAGCGATCGGCCTGGCTCGCTCTTTCACGGATTCCCAGTTCATGGCGTCCTACTTTCGCTGGAATTCGAAAACCCCGTCCAAGCTAGGCAAGTCGGCCAGGGCCCTGCTGACAGGGTCGTGGTCGAAGCGCTCCCCCCCTTCAAAACGCGAAATCTCGTCTGGACTTAAAGCCGAACCGCCTAGTTCCTGGCTTCCAGCAAGCAACCCGTTCAGCCTTCAGACATACTGAAAGCCGTTATCAAGGCGTTGCTGCTCGCGAACCCACCACTCTTCTTGGGCCCGGTTGAGAGTAGCCGTCTGGTCGACCTGGCTTTGAGCCAGCTGCTGGACCTGATAGGCGTTCTGGTTGCGTTGACCTTCCAGCTCACGGAGGCGACCTTCGTGTCCTTGTCGCTCGTTAGCTAGAGCGTAGAGACTCTGACTCAAGCTCGGAAGCTGTTGGTAGGCCAACCGTCCCGCCTCCGTTCCCTTTCCAGTTGCTGGCGTTTATAGCCGAGTTCTCGTTCCACCTTTCTCTGCTCTTCTTGCTCGATCGCTTCTTGCTGACGTTGCAAAGTTTGACGGTCTTGTTCGATCTGGCTGAGGGTGTAGGGAGTGGTATCGATCACCCTTTGAAGGTCGTGAAGCCTGCTACTGAGCCACTCCCACTGGTCGGTGCGGAGATAGTCCTCAGTATGATCCATGACTCTTTCCATGAAGGCGTCGTCTTCGTAGCGATCATCCTCCCCGCCGAACTGGAAGAATCCTCGAGACCAGGTATAGTGATCATGGGACTGACCTTGCTTTTTCTGTGCCATAGTAGATTTAGTCTACCTGGTCTGAAGAGCCAGGAATGTGAGCGGGATCACAATCCTGCCCGAAAGTGGCCGTGAAAGCCGAAGGGAATGGCGTCAGGAACTTCGGCTCGAGCGACTTCCTCCAGGCTGTCGGCAGCCAGCACCACCAGGTAAGAGAGGCCCCGCTCTCCGTCGAGCACTACCGCCAGCAGCACTCCGTCGCCCTCTTCGGTGGCTCCGGGACGTGGCACGAAGACCGGTTCGCCCGGGAAGCAGTCCGACTCTTTCCAGATTCGACTCGATCGCTCTTTCAAGTCCAACCGCACGATCTGATCGTAGAACCCTGGCGAGCGACTCATTCCGATTCCGAAAACAAACCGATAGTCGCGCCCCTGGCAGCGCTGGTAGTCAATGGTGGGAAGCTCAAGAAACTCTTGCGACTCCCACTCCAGGTAAGCTCGCCCGTCGGCCAAACGGTAGCGATGGAACCGACCGGGGCGAACGGGGGCCTCCTGACGTAGCTTGGAGAGATAGAAATCGGAGACCACCTGACTGTCGGGGTAGCCGACCATATCGACCACCACCTCACCTTTTTCGCGAAACGAGTTGACATGGTGAAAAGCGAACACCGAAGGCCCCCAGTAGCAGTCAGTGTGGCCCCTCTTCCAATCGGCCACTTCGAATAAGGTTCCCCTCTCCGGCTTCCAACGATAATTCTCGATGAATGGTCGGCGTCGGAAAAGTAGCTCGAGGGGGCTAACGCAGAACGGGAAATTGGCCAACACGATAGTATTAGGAGCCATCCCAAAGCTATGAACATAGCTGACCTCGTGCTTGGGTAGAGTCACCAGGCTGCGCCTTCGGTGTTGACCCGGATCGAGAGCGTAAAACGTGAAATCTGTGTGTCTCCCGAAACGCAGCACGTAGTTGACCAGTGAGCCTTCCACCAGGTGGGGGTGGGCGGTAGTCATCCCTTCGCCGAGCTGATCTTGATAGTGGAAAACTCCCACCGTCTCCAGCGTTTGCGGGTCGAACTCGATCGGCATCGGAAGCTCGGTCAGAGCTAGTTCCTTCTCGCCCAGAGTGACCAGATTGACGTTAGGGTTCTGAGTCACATCAGGCACAAAAAGAGCCTTGAGCCGGCGAAAAAGTGACCAGCATGGGTCACTAGCGAAAGTGGGAAAGGGGATTCTTCCGTCCTGATCGGAGCGACGATAATCGAGACTGCGCAAGAAACGGCGGGAATAGGAAATCTGGCTGTTCTGGAGACGGAAGCGATGGACCAAGGCTAGCCCGTCAAACCAGTGACGAAAAGATTGCTCCCCAAGGTCCCAACGACCCGGACCGTTGCGCAAAAGCGTGCCCTGGAGCCAGCCGGGCAGTTGGCCCTGCACCTCCAAAGAGATCGGCTGGGCGAGTTCCTGGGCATTCTGATAGCCGAGGGAGTAGCCCATTACCAGTTCGTGTCCACTTTCACTGGCTGCCCGCTGCGAATCGATGCTTCGACGGCCCGAATGATGCAGAAATTCTCGTAGGCCTCCTCGAGCGAATTCAAGGGCTGATGCCCGGTGTCGACAGCTTGAACAAAGGAGTGATACTGATGACCCAGATCGATCACCTCTTGCACCACCTCAAGCTCGAAACTGGAGCCGGCCACCTCCTCTCCCTTTCTCTGGTGGACAGTTGTGCCCACGATGCTCCCTTCGGCCAACCACATCTGAAGAGAAATGTCGCGAGGCTGGAAGGCGCTAGTCGAGACCAACATCTCACCCAGGCAGCCGTTCTCATACTCCAGCGAACATGAGAAAGTGTCGGCCTTATAGTCATCACCCAACTCAAAACCTGAGGCCCGAGCAAAGACCGAAGCCACCGGACCGCCGATCCACTGGAGCAAGTCGATACAGTGGATGCCGTTGGCGTGGAGAAAAAAGTAGACGTCACTCGGATGCTCTCTCCACCACGGTTTCTCCCTTCTCTTGGCCGCCTGGACAGCGTTGTGAAGATAGACGCCTCGTAGGAACCGCAAGTCCCCCAGTCGGCCCTGATGGACCAACTCTTGGGGCTTGGAGTACTGCTCTCGATAGCGACAGTTCATCCCGACCTGGAGAACTTTCTGAGACCTATCTCGTGCCTCTCTCAGGAGTTGGAAATCTCGACAGGTCCAGGCCAGAGGTTTTTCGCAGAAAACGTGCTTACCGGCTTCCAGGGCCCTCAGAGTGAACTCGACATGAGTCGGGTCGGGACTACAGATGAAGACAGCTTCCGTGGTGGGGTCCCGCAAAACCTCATCGAAATCCTGGGTGCGCCGGTTATAGCCAAATTCGGACTGGAAGGCGGCCGCTCGCTCAGCGCTCCGGCGAGTCGAGCAGACCCACTCCAACTCGGCCAACTGTCGCAACACGGTCGAGTGTTTTCGAGCCATGTAGCCGGTCCCCACCAGGGCCAGTTTCATGGGCTTCTCCAGGCCAGCACTCGGGCCACAAGATTAGGAAAAAGCCCGTCCAGGGCCAGGGCCCAAGCGGCCAACTGGCTGGTATGCACCTCAGCCTGACCGGTCTCGATCGCTTTGAGAACGCAGCGAGCCACCCATTCCGGCGTTTGAACCAGGCCTTTCGGTTGATAGCCGGCCGCCGAAAAGAACGGCGTGGCCACCGAAATCGGCAAAACCTCGCTGACGGCCACACCGTCTCTTTGGGCCTCGAGTCTGAGGGCCTGCCCGAAGCTATGCATAGCGCCTTTGCTAGCGGCGTAAGCCGTCATCTCACTGAGAGCTCGGCGAGCTGAGGCCGAGGAGACGTTGACGATAGCTCCTCGACCACGACTTCTCATAGATTCGAGGGCCGCTCGACTCAAAGTCACGGCCGCAAAAAAGTTGACCTGAAACAACCTTCGAAACTCGTCGTCGGTCGATTCAAGCAAGCTCTTATGGAGACCGATTCCAGCATTGTTGACCAGAATATCAAGCGGCCCTGCCAACCCCTCAGCTCGCTCGACCAGATTCTCCACCTGGTCCTTCTTCAAAAGATCGGCTTCAAGAGCGGTGGCCGAGTCTCCGATCGCTTTGGCCGCCTCTTTGAGCTCATCGGGGACGTTTGAGACTAAAATCACCCGAGCCCCTCGGCGGGCCAGTAGAGCCGCCACCTCCAACCCGATACCGGATGAGGCGCCGGTCACCAGCGCGATTTTGTTTTTAACATCCATGGAATACTCCTCAAGATTTAACAACCAGACCAGGTCCCGATCCTTTCAATGGCAGTTTTCAAGCCGTTTTTCCTATTGAAAAAGTTTACAGCTCGTTCGCTTGACTGTTCTGCCACGGATTGTTACACTCGGCAACCATAAGGCCAAAAGGCTTGCTGTGGAAAAGCCTGGGGAAAAGTGCAAAACTTGACTGGGCTTCTTTCATTTGGTCTTCTTTTGAGAACAAGACTGGCACACTTCGGCTGGCCCTTCCAGGGCTCTGCCGGCTGGAATGTCGAAGATGCCGAGTTCTTCATGTTCGACGGTCAGCGTTCGAGAAAGAAGCTGCACTTCCCGCACCGTCACCGTGCCCTCCGGGATTTTCAGGGTCGAACCGACGCGAGGCATTTCCGCTCTCAATTTCCGATACGTTTCATACTCATAGCGGAGACAACACATCAGTCGACCACAGGCTCCCGAGATTTTGGCAGGATTCAAAGACAGCCCCTGCTCCTTGGTCATCTTAATAGAAACTGGAGCAAACTCCCGGAGCCAGGCGGTGCAACAGCACTGACGCCCACAAGGCCCTATGCCACCAGCGATCTTGGCTCGGTCTCGAGCTCCGACCTGATGCAGTTCGATCCGCTTGCGAAAGGTGGCCACCAGGTCCTTCACCAGCTGACGAAAGTCCACCCGTCCTTCAGCCGCGAAAAAGAAGACGATCCGATTGGCGTCGAGAGTGTAATGAGTCTCGAGTAACTGCATGGGGAGCTCGTGGTCGCGAATCTTGGCCAGGGCGACTCGATGCGCTTCTTCGGCCTTGAGCCGATTGCGAAAATGAGTCCTCAGGTCTTCGCGAGTGGCCAATCGTTCGATGATAGGAATCTCCTCTTCGGGAGCCTGGGGCTCAAGCCCGCTGGCGAGACTGACCACTTCCCCCAACTCAAAACCCCGAGCCGTCTCCACCACTACCTGGTCTCCGGCCTTCAGCTCCAAGCCGGTATTCCGGAAATACTGGCGTTTGCCCGCCTCTTCGAAAGCCACCGCTATCAATTCAATTTCCTTTCGCCAAACGCATACAAAGTCTTTGCAGCCAAAGCCTGGGAGAGACGTTGAAACTCATTTGCTCTTCCGCTTCAGCTATTCGCTGCAAAGCGAGGACGGCTCGACCCTGGCCAAGCTTCTCGGTCAACTCAGAGATCTCGGCCTGACGGTGCCCGTTTGCCAGGGCAACAACCGGACCCCCCGCCGCTCTTATCATAACATCTCGGTAAAGCGACCGCGTAGTTTCGAGGAGCCGCTCCAAAGCGCCCCGATCCTCTCGGTCCACCCGTAACCCTTCAAGCTCCTGGGAAGTCTCTAGAGCGGTCCAGAGGTCCCCTCCTGGAAGCTTCAAAAGAAGGTCCAAAGTGGCCTCTCGCTGCTCCCAGAGAAGGGGGGACTGCACATACCTGAGGGCTGCCCCGACGCGACCCTCAGCCAGACCAGCCACTTGTTGGGCTTGCTCTCTGCCACAGCCTCGTTGAACCAGTAACTGCTCCACCTCCTCGTTGGCGAGGGGTCGGAACCGAAGGGGCTGACAACGAGAGGTCACTGTGGGCAACAAAATGCCGGGGTTGGAGGTCACCAAAACCGTAATCAAGCTTCTGGGAGGTTCTTCTAGGGTTTTGAGCAGCGCGTTTTGAGCCTCTTCGGTGAGGCGCTCTGCTTCGGGCACGATCCAGACCCTAAAGCCTCGTTCAAAAGGCGCGTACTGGGCCCGAGAAATCCCTTCCCGGATCTCCCCCACCCCCAGTGTCTTTTTGTTGTCGACCCGCTCGGAAACTAGAAGATCAGCGTGATTGCCGCTCGCGATCTTAAGACAAGACGGGCATTGACCACACGGCTCAGCCCCTGCCTGATGACAGTTTAAAAGAGCGGCATACCAGAGGGCGCAAAGGCGCTTACCCAACCCCTGGGGACCGGTAAACAAAAGGGAAGGATAGGGTCCGCTGCGAGAGCGACTCAACCATTGGCGAGCCTCGGCGTTGCCGGCGATATCGAGATATTCGGGCCGGGTCAATCCACCTGGGGGCGCTCAAAACTGAGGCGACCGGGGTCGGGCATCTTCTTCTTGACCTCTCGCAAAGCCAGATGCTGAATCTTGCTGGCGATCAAATCTTCTTCGCCGGTAGCGTCAACCACCCGAAACCGAAAGGGCTCCTCTTGGGCGATCTCAAGATAGCCATCGCGGACCCGTTCGTAAAAAGCGAGGTCGAGCTGTTCGAAACGATCCATCTGGGTGAGGGTGGCCACCGAGCGAGTTCGGACCCGATTGAGCCCTCGAGCCGGTTCGATATCCAGCAGGAAGGTTACGTCAGGTCTGACCCCCCAGCTGCACATATCGCTCACTTCTCGAATCTGAGTGGGATGGACTCCACGACCGTAGCCTTGGTAAGCCAAAGTCGCGTCGATGAACCGATCGCAAATCACGATGCGACCTTCACCCAACTGAGGACGAATGAATTGCTCGACCAACTGACTGCGAGAAGCGGCAAAAAGGAAGACCTCGGTAAGGGGAGCGATATCGCTGTGCTCAGGGTCGATCAACAGGCTTCGGATAGCCTCGCCGATAGCCGTACCGCCGGGTTCTCGCACCAGCTTGACCGGATACCCTTCTTGGCTCAAAAACTCAGCCAAACGGGCGGCTTGGGTCGTCTTGCCGGCCCCTTCGAGTCCTTCAAAGGTGATAAATATGCCTTCGGTCATGGATGGTGCCTTACTTATGGATTCGGACGTAACGATAGGGCTCTGCACCGACACTCTTGGAGTTGAGAGCCTGCTTCTCGGCCAGTTCGTGCTGGAGACGTCGTAGAGCGGGTTTTTGCGGCGCCAGGTCGATAGACCTTCCTGAGGCCGAGACCTTCTTAATCGCCTCTTCCGCCTCGCGAACGGCCAGCTCTTCCTGGGTCAGGTCGCCGAGGGCGAAGTATTCTTTGAGAAACTTTTGAATCTGAGCCACGGTATTCGATTTGATGGTATGTACAGGAACGTTGCGGCGGGCCAGTTCGCTAAAACGGGAAGCGGCTTTTCGGGCTTGAGCTTTGAGTGTCAACACCATATCAGCCGACTGCTGATTGCGCACAATCTCGGCCGAAACACCCAGAGTCTTGATAGCCCTCTCCAACCGATTGCGACTAACGGAATACGGGAAAATGCGAACACCTTCTAGTGGTTCGTGACCGGGGGGAGGAGGAGCAAGAGCGTGACGGTCTCCCTCCTCCTGGCGACGGAGGCCTTTCCCGTAGGCCAAGAACTCTAGATTGGATTGCTGAAGCACCTCAATTCCGTCATCCAGGCGAACCCTCACCTCGGGGGATGGGAGTTCATCTCGGAGCATCAAGTCAACCACCGTAGCAACATCTTCGTGAATGGCGAAGGTTCGTTTATCCTGAATCTCGATTAACACGTCGAAAGTTGGCGGAGCCCGCCTCTCAAGCACGGTTTTCTGGGTGCCCCGCCGTCTCGCTTCTTCATCTCCCAGAGTGACCGACTGAATCCCCCCGACCAGGTCGGAGAGAGTGGGGTTCATAATCAGATTTTCCAGGGTGTTACCGTGAGCGGTGGCCACCAGCGTCACCCCTCGTTCGGCGATCGTTCGAGCCGCATAGGCCTCGGCTTCAGTGCCGATCTCGTCGACCACGATCACCTCGGGCATATGGTTTTGAACGGCCTCGATCATCACCTGATGCTGAAGATCGCTCTGAGGAACCTGCATGCGCCTCGACATCCCGATGCCGGGGTGAGGAATATCTCCATCTCCGGCGATCTCATTGGAGGTGTCTACGATCACGACGCGACGCTCCAGGTCGTCGGCCATAATGCGAGCGATCTCACGCAAGAGGGTGGTTTTGCCCACCCCAGGCCGACCCAACAACAGAATACTCTTGTTCGACTCGACCACATCTCGGATGACTTGGACGGTTCCGAAAACGGCTCGACCCACTCGACAGGTCAGGCCCACGACGTCGCCCTGGCGGTTGCGGATAGCCGAAATCCGGTGCAGGGTTCTTTCGATACCGGCTCGGTTGTCAAGACCGAAGGAGCCCACTCGTTCCGTCACATGCTGCAGATCCTCGCGGGTGATCTGGCGCTCCGATAGAAACTGGAACCGATCTAGGAACCGGGCTTCACAACGTCGCCCCAGATCGAGAACCACTTCGATCAAGTTGAGCAGGTCCTCCTCATGCTGGAGTAGCCCGGCTCGAATATAGTTAGGGAAGATATCGAGGAGCCGATCCAGATTGTCTGTGATCCGCAGTGCCGAATCGATAGCCAGGTCGTTGCCGTTGTCTTCCAAGAGTACCTCTACTTAACGACTCTCAAGGTGGCGAGCGAGGGGTCGTGAGCCCCCTCGACAAGCCTGCCCAGGTCGATCTCTTTCCTAAGATAGACGACCCACTCGGAACTGACAAGTTGCCCCGGACACAGAGCCGGGATTCCGGGTGGATAAGGGGTCAGCATCTCAGCACAGACCCTCCCCACCGCCTCTTC
The DNA here is from genome assembly GCA_964423525.1 of uncultured Burkholderiales bacterium. Classification (GTDB taxonomy): domain Bacteria; phylum Vulcanimicrobiota; class Xenobia; order Xenobiales; family JADMJV01; genus CAYRFU01. Next base: position 23,854 of record CAYRFU010000001.1, read on the forward strand.
GGCGGGAACCATCTCCCAATCAGCCAAAACAGCTTGACGCAAAGACATCACGAACGCCATCGTGGGTGGCAAACTCCTGCAACCGGTATCCCTCTCCTGGCCGATCTCTATTCTTCTGAAGGCTTGAACCAAAGCGTCGACGTCTTGTTGCTCATGGCCTGGCAACATCATCAACACCACTTGGGAGCAGTCGGACATCTCGACCTGGATCGCTTCCTGACGCCTCAGGTGTTCCTCCAGCCGATGGCCGCTCCAACCTTGCACACGGATGATGAGTCGAGTTTCATCCCAATGGGCTGCCGGAGGACGGCCGAAGCAAGTCACGCCTGGTATCTGCTGGAGCCTTTCTCGGGCCTGCCGAGCCAAAGCCAGACAGTCCCCCCACAAAGCTTCCCCTTCCTCAACGAGCTGACGGCGGGCCGCGTCAAGAGAGGCCAGAACCAGGGTCGACGGGCTGGTCGACATGAGAGTCCGGAGCCAAAACTCCAGCCGCGCCGGGTCGACCCGGTTGCCCTGACGGTGGAGCCAGGCGGCCTGACTCAACCCTGACGCCGTCTTGTGAGGACTTTGAACGACCAGGTCACTACCGGCCGCCACAGCTGAGCGCGGCAGCTCAGGATGGAAAGCGAGATGGGCTCCCCACGCTTCATCGGTCAGCACTACCAAATCTCTTTGGTGGGCCCAATCGATCAAGCCATCAACATCGGCCGCCGCCCCAAAATAGGTTGGTGTGGAGAGCCAGAGAGCCTTATGACCGCTCTGGTAAACCTCCTCGAGATCGGCAATTCGAGGCGGATGAAAGGCTTCCATGGCCTGGTCGTAGGGACAAGAATAGACGACCGGTTCAGCTCCACTCAGCATCAAAGCCCCCAGCACCGAACGATGAGCGTTGCGCGGCACCAGAACAGCATCACCCGCCCGCAAAGCCGTCAGGGCCATCAAGTGGTTCCCCCCCGAAGAGCCGTTCACCATAAAACATGTTTGTTCGACGCCATAGGCCTGGGCGGCAAGACGCTGAGCCTCAAGGCAGGCCTGACGGGGGTGATGGAAGTCATCGAGCCCCAGAACCTGAGTGGTGTCGCAGGCGAAAACGGTCGAACCGAACAAGCTCTTGAGAGGTCTAGGTGCGGCCCGCCCCTGACCGTGACCCGGCATATGGAAAGACCGGTTGCCCTGGCCCGCCCACTCGGTTAGAGCCTCCAGATAGGGAGCCCGATGCTGCTCCAATTAAGTCTCGCTTTGTTGGCGGGCGATTTCAGCCTTCAAGACGTCCCGAATATCGAGCAAGACCTCTAGCACGGCGGCGCGCCACCGGCTGTCGGCGTGAGGGCTAATTTCCCAACAGCCATCGAGATCTCGTTCGGGGAACTGCTCTAGGATCTCTTTGCGTGTTCTCAAAGCCTTGGGCCTTTCCTCAAATTTCGCTTTCCCCCTGCAGGACGATTCTATCCCCAGGAACCAACCTTAAAAGGTCCCCAGCATGGCCCTGATTGGAGGAAACCTCGAGCAGGTTGTCAGAGCCCCAAATGGTCAAGAGTTCCCCTTTTTCCACCTCGCTATAACTGTCGGCCATAGGGATGGTCCGGTCGCCGACCCGGGCTTTCCAGCGACCCGGCCGAGCAAAGTTCGTGACCAGGTTACCGAAGTGATCAACGGCCAGGACGGTGGCTAGAAAGTCTTGGCCTTCTGGCTCGACGGGGGCGAAGTCCAGTTCCAGCAGTCGCTCGGTCGGCGGCCCAAAGGCCGAAGGTTTGACGCCGGCGGCAAGATGACCGGCCGCGGGAGCAAAGATGTCTCGCCCGTGAAAAGTCCGACTGACCGAACGGAGCCGATAACTGGCCTCTGTCAATTCATAAGCTCGGTAGCGCTTGAGTCGGGAGAGACAGTGAGTCATCAAGCCGTTATCGGGCACTACGAAGTAATGACCATCCCCTTCAACCACGACAGCCCGACGCTCCCCTCCCACGCCGGGATCCACCACCGCCAAATGAATGGTACCTCGCGGAAAACAGGAAAAGCCTCGAGCCAATTGGTAAGCCCCTTCGGCCACATCTTGTCGTCTCACCAGGTGGGTCAGGTCGACTAAACGCGCGCTTGGGCAAAGCCCCAGGATGACGCCTTTCATCATGCCCACATAGGGGTCTTTCAGTCCGAAATCGGTTAGCAGCGTGATGACCGGCATAAAGCTTTGCAAAAATCGATCTGGTCAGCCCACTCGGGGTAGTCGATGAGGGGATTGCGATTCCCCTGAATCTCCTCAATAGCCATGTTCCGATGTTTTTCATAGAGCGAGGGCGGAAACCTTCGGTGCCGGTCTAGCAAAGTCTCAAGCCCTTCCCGGTCATATTCGTCGATGGCCTGGGGATACCGTAGCAGGAAGTAGAGGGTGGCGCGGGCCAACGCTCCCACTCCCAGATTCCCTTGGGGACTCTTGCGACCAGACTCGCAAGTGAAAAGGTGATGCAGGTCTCCCCTCATCGGCTCTTGCCCGCCATACCAAGACCGAGGCACCACCTGTTCACAGTTGAGAGCCTCGTAAGCATCCATCGTAGCTAGACTAGCAGCAGCCATTTCCGGACTGGTGAGGAAGTTCACTAGAATCTGGCTCCGAAGGCACCAGTAGTCTTCTCGAATCGCTTCCTCGGCCTGGATGGTTTGGCCGGAGTAGATGCCTTGAAGCTGACCGTCAGGACGCAAGTCCACCCACGCATAAAGATAGCGAGAAGGAGAATAGGGCCGCGGCTGGTTGTGGGTCTGGCTCACTTTTTGATGAAGGCTTTCAAAAGTGGGCTCAATCTCGGCGTAATAAGCCTTTCGTCTCTCTTCATCGACTTCAGCTGGATAGTAAACTCGCTCTCGGGAGCGGGCCAACTCTTCTAGCTGGCCTTGAAGTTCTGGCGGGCCGGGAGGGCCTACAAAGCTATCGGGACAGCCGCAAGCGGCAGGCCGAGTAGCCTTCCACGAAACAGGGGGTGGGGCTATCCCCACAGAGCCGATGATCACCTCACGAATCTATGCTTCGTCAGGCGAAGAGTTGTTACCGGTCTGTTACAGACTCAAATAGACAACGTGGTGGTAGGGGTTGTCAGGATTGAGAATCTCTACCTTAGGAAACAACGGTTCCACCATCTTAAGCGTCTGCCGCTTGGTGAACCCGCCGCAGGTTACGGTGTTACCGTAGCGCTCCAATTTGGGAATGTTGCAAATGAACCGCCCCCCAGGCCGCAACACCCTTTTCACCTCTTCCAGGTAGGCCTGGGTAACGTAGCGCGGGACGTGCTGAAAGACGAGCTCGCACCAGCCCAAGTCGAACTGACCATCACCCAGCGGGGCCAGGCTTTCCCCATCGTTTTGGGAGATGGTCACGTTGTCGTACTCCTGACATTTCTGGCGAGCCAGGTCGACCATGGTGGAGGAGAAGTCCACCGAGTGGATCTTCTTTACCTTGGGAGCGAGGTGGAACTCCACTCGACCCGCTCCGCAGCCGATATTGAAACAAACGTCCTCTTCAGTGGGCTCGGCCAGGTAGACGATCGACTCTGTGTTGGCGTAGAAGGAATCTTGGGTGTGACACCCCGTGCAGATCTTGTGGTAAACTTCCGGGTCGTCTTCTTTCTCCCAGCCGTAGAACTCGAGCACTTCTTTCTTCCAGTACTCGCTCTGCTTCTTAGGGTCTAGAGCTATCAAGCCTTCTTTGATCGCATCCCCGACTCGAACCACTTTCAGGTCGGCGGCCAGGTCGGTCAGCCAGGTTTCTTTCTTTTCGTCACTCACCTGACTCTTCTACCTCCCTTTGCCACACAGAAAACCCGTTGCTAGGCGGAACGAAGCTGGAACGGAGTTCTGGATTTGTCCACCAGCGAGGCGAAAAAGCGATGAAACCGCTGGTCCCGGCTGAGCTCGGGGTGGAAAGAGGTGGCCAGCAGATGCCCTTTTCTTACGGCCACAATCTGACCTTCGACCGTGCCCAAGACCTCGATGTCGGGGGCCGGATGACGAGCTAGGGGCGCGCGGATAAAAACGGCCGGAAAGGGTAAGTCCCCAAGCTCTCGGACCTGGACCCCGGCCTCGAAGGAGTCAACCTGACGCCCAAAGGCGTTGCGTTCGACTTCCATATCTAGCAGGGCCAGAGAGTGTTGCTCGGGCAGCCCGTTGGTGATCCGGGTGGCCATCAAGATCATGCCGGCACAAGTACCCCACAAAGGCATCCCCGCCAGGGCTCTCTCCTGAATCGCTTTGAGCAGACCAAACCGGTCCAGCAGCTTCCCGATGGTGGTGGATTCTCCACCTGGCAAAATCAAACCGCCCACCTCCTGGAGATGAGCGAGAGTGCGCACCTCAACCCCCTCAAAACCACAAGCTTCGAGGACGGAGAGGTGCTCGATGACGGCCCCCTGAAGGGCCATCACACCGATCTTCATTACCAGCCCCGGGCCTGCAGAAGCTCGCGCTCAGGGATGGACGAAATCTCAAGACCTTTCATCGGGTCTCCGATCCCTTTCGAGAACTCAACTAGCTGCTCGGCGTCGGTGTAGTGGGCGGTGGCATCGACGATAGCGCGGGCGCAACGCGCGGGGTCGCTCGACTTGAAGACTCCCGAGCCGACGAAAATCCCGTCGCAACCCAAGCGCATCATCAGCGCGGCATCGGCCGGGGTGGCGATCCCGCCAGCGGCGAAATTGACAACCGGGAGGCGTCCTAGCTCTTTGACCTGCTTGACCAGCTCGTAGGGGGCACCGATATCCTTAGCAAAGGTCATCAGCTCTTCCTCTGGCAGGAGTTGAACCTTGCGAATTTCGGCGTTGATGCAGCGCATGTGACGAACTGCTTCTACCACGTTACCAGTGCCGGCTTCCCCTTTGGTGCGGATCATAGCAGCCCCTTCACCGATTCTTCGTAAAGCCTCTCCGAGGTTACGAGCGCCGCAGACGAAGGGTACGTCGAAGGCATGTTTGTCGATGTGGAACTCTTCGTCAGCCGGAGTCAACACTTCGGACTCGTCGATATAGTCAGCTCCGAGAGCCTGCAGAATCTCCGCTTCGACGAGGTGGCCAATTCGAGCTTTGGCCATTACCGGGATCGTGACGGCGTCGATGATGGTTTGCACCAGGGCCGGATCTGCCATCCGGGCCACGCCGCCTTCCTTACGGATGTCAGCGGGGACACGCTCGAGCGCCATCACGGCGACGGCCCCAGCCTCTTGAGCAACGACGGCCTGCTCGGGGGTGGTCACATCCATGATCACTCCCCCTTTGAGCATCTGAGCCAATCCACTCTTTACCTTGATCGTCCCCTTCTTCTTGCCGTTCTTGGCCATTCCAATTTCTCCAATATCTCTAGGTTGGCTGACGCCCCGAACTGTTCTTACCCCATTGGAAAGAAGATATTCATGGGTCGCTCAGCGCCACTGGCGAAGGGCCTCCAGACGAACTCGACCGCCTTGAGGTTCAAGCTAGACGGCGGAGGGAACTCCAACTCAACCCGACCGGAGTTGAGTACTCAACCTTGTGAGTCCGCTAAAGTTAACAATTCTCTCGACGGGAGCTCTATCAGGCTCGGCGAAGATGGAATCGCGTCTGCTTTGGACGGGCGTCATTTCGATAAAGGACCTACAATGATGGCGGAGGACCGATTTCAAAGGTATGAAGATACCCAACAAGAGCAGACCGAGCTGCTCCAGGACGTTAAGGACCGCGTGAGCAACCTGGAAGAGGGCCAAAACGAGTTGAAGACGGAAGTCAAAGGCCTTAAGGACCGGATCGATGACCTGGCTGAGAATCAGGCGTTCTTCCTGGAGCAGATGAATCAGATGGAAGTTAGAATTCTGCGCCACTTTGCCATGGCTCAAGAGGCTTGGCAGCACGACATGAAGGCCTTTCGCGAGGGGTGTTTGGCGAACAATGAGCAGATCGATGACCACGAGACGCGGTTAAGTCGGCTAGAGGATCGGGCGTCGTAGCGGCTGCGGTATTCTCGGACCGCCCCCCGCAAAGACACCAGTGCTAACCGATCAGCGCCACTGGCTAAGGGGGTAGCGGGTCCGGTAGGTGCTTTCCTGAAAGCGTCGACCACTCATCTTGTAGATCTTGCGGGTCAGGACTTCGTGACAGACTGGGCAGAAGACGTCAAAATCCCCGTTTCTCATCACGCAACGATAGCTGGGACGCCAAACACCGACCTTCATACCCGCCCCACCCTGGTAGGCGCTGACCAACGGATAGGCCTCGTCCAGGCTGAGACAGTGGCCCCACTTAGCCGTCTTAGCGATGGTCTTCTGGTTGCTGGGATCGATATACTCAGAGGTCGTGAGGTTGGGATAGGGCAGATCGGCGCCAGCTCGGGGTCCCCCGGAAGCGTAGCCGTAGCTAGTATCGTCATATTCGTCTCCCAACCCACCAAGAGCGTAGCCGAGTTCGTGAGCCAGAGCGTAGGGCCTACTCGCGGTTAAGACCACCATCCCCTCTCGACCGTGAGCTCGACCTTCTAGTCGGCTGACCACGATGGTCACATCCCGTCCAGGAGCTGCCGTGGCCGCCTCCTCAGCCGCAAATCGATTTCGAATTCTCACAAAGTGGCCGCGCGTGGCGTGGGTGGAGCCGAAGGGGAAGGGCTCGTCGTCGTTTCTTGTTTTCTTTGAAGGGCGACACCGTCCACAAGTGACGAAGGATGGCCTGAACGTCTTTCTCCAAAAGGTATCGATCGCTTTGACGATAACCGTCGCCCAGGAAAGTAAGATCGACCTTTTGGGCCGGACTCCCTTGATTTTGAAGAGCCTTGCTTTGGTCCCGCGGCTCGGACCGTTTGACCGTTTCCAAAGTGAGGATCGGTTGAGACGACGCTTCTCTCGGGCGACCAGCCACTTTTCCCTGCGTCTCGAGGGAGTAGGCTCGACCATATCCGGTCAGCTTAAGGCCAAGATGCTCAGCCAGAGGCCCTAAGCCTATCAAAACCGCGCCCTCTGGGGCTAGAGGCAAGACCAAAGCGACGGCCTCCTACGATCATGGCTCCTGCTTCTCGTTGATACTCCACCTTTAGTAAGTTCAAAAGCGGAACCGCTTCGACCATCAAAGGCGGCACAATGACCAACCCCTGAAACTCCTCGCCATCGACCGTCAGGGATCCAACCATGTTCGCGGAAACGGGAAGGACTAGAAGGCAGAGAATCAGCAGTTCCCGCAATGAGACCTTCTAATTCCAGCCAGTACCCGTCTGGGCCCAGGTGAAGGTAAACTCTTCTTCAGGAGGGAGGGTCTGGGCTCGACGAGCAGCCGAGTCGGAGGCCCGAGCCTTGATCGGATTAGACTCTTTTGAATCCTGGGTTAGCACTGTCGCCTCCAACTTTTGCCAAAACCGTTCACCGCAATTGAGGCAGCAGTATTCATCGACAGAGCGAGGCAAATCGTACATCTTGTCCCGGTGAAGATCGCCTCCGCATCGTCCGCACTGCATAGGGAAAAACTTCAATGAGAGTAAGGGAACTCCTCCGGCTAACCCTGGATGGTGAAGGAGCTGTTGGGGGGCAAAACTGGCAGCGCCTGGTAAGTTGCCCGGTGCTTTTGGGTGGGTTCAAAGAAAACGCAGTTCTGACCGGTGGTGACCAAGACATCGAGGGAGGGCTGATTGCGGGTCTTGAAGCCGAAATAGCGACAGCCCCGGGGAAAACGGTTATCCCAGGTGACGTGATAATGCACACAGTGAGAGCAGTTGGGAGTCTTACTCATCAGCCCCACAATACCGGATCGATGTTGCCACAACCTTACGAATTTGTAAAACCCACCTCTTAGGCCACGTGGGAGGGGGGGGCTTGCAACTTGAGAAGCTGCGGCCATTGTGACAAAGACCGTGAACGTCGTAACGTCCGTCAGTCTCCTGCTCCTCTTTTTGGCTTGCGGAGGAGGAGACTCCGCACCCACTGGCCTCTCCAGTGTAGGACCCGGTCCCGGGGGGAGTGGAAGCCTGTCACTGCGGCTCGACACCTCAGCCATCCCCCGAGCCCTCCTCCAGACTGATAGCCAACCCGACACCCTGATGATTGACGTCCTCAATCCTCAGGAGTTGATTCCGATTGCTCCGCGTTCGGTTTTCACCATCGACCGCACTCAAGCGGTCCAAGTCTTCACCGTGACCGGGATCCTCTATGTCGTCGACCGAGGTAATGCACCCCCGACCCCAAGGACCCTCTACCAGGGTCAACCTGAACACAGACGGCACCCTCAGTGGGATTGGTGGGACCGACACCTATAGCTAGGGCGGGTTTCCCGGGTTTGTGCGGCCAGTGGTGCTGGCCAGCAACCTCTTTCTGTATTCCAATGTGAATAGTGTCTTCGGTAGCCCGCCTTTCGGCATCGAAGTCTTCTCGACCGACGCAAGCGGGAGCCCTGCGGTGGAGTCGCCAGCCGCTATCGATGCTGCCCTGGACGGGACAGCCCAGGACCTGGTGATAGCTGGGAACTTTATCTTCACCTGCACTACCATGGGGAAGATTATTCGCTTCGACCTCGACCCTGCCACTGGGGGGCTATCTAATCCCACCGAGCTAGCCGATGTTACGACCGACGGGCTCCAAGGGATCGGGGTCGATCCTAGCCAACGAGTTCTTTGTGTCTGCACCGATGGGAGCCCACAAGGAGAGCTCGTCGTCTTTAGCTTGGACGTCACCAACGGCACCCTGGTAGAAACCAGCCGCCAACCCCTGGGCGACGAACCCGGCGTTCTTCACATCGCCAATCCTACCAACTAACCCTGACTGAAAGAACCGTGAAAACTCTAAGACATCATCTTGGAGGACACGTCGGCCAGGGGTAACAAGACGCTGAGCACCAACGTTCCCACCATGACTCCCATGAAGAGAATCAAAGCCGGCTCGAGGAAGCGGGTCAAGATTGCCCGGCGACGCTCTAGCTCTCTCTCATAGAAAGAGGCGGCCGAATCGAGCATAGGGGAAAGCTCTCCAGTCCGCTCACCCGTCTTCAAGAACTGCTGAAGCAGGGGTGGAATCAGATAGATTCGACCGATCGAGACAGCCAATCCGTCGCCGCGTTCAACCGCTTTCTCGGCTCCGGCAAGCTCCCGTTTCAGGGCCTCGTTCTCGAGTGACTCACGGGACAGCTGCATAGCCCTGACCAGGGGCACCCCGGCAGCGTGGAGCATCCCCAAAGTCCGAGCCCACTGCTCCATCAGGCCACAGGACAACATGGGCCCCAACAGAGGAAGGCCAAGACGCCAACGGTCGAGAGTGACTCGAGGCATCATCCGAAGTCCGAGCAAAAGGGTGGCCACGCCGCCGATCAGCACGAACAGACCAAACCCCGTGAGAGAATTCCCCATCCAGACAATCCACTTGGTTAACCAGGGGAGTTCGATGTCGAGGGCCCCATACATCTCCTCCAGGACGGGCGTGAGAAAGTAGAGCAAGCCCATCAACAAAGCGATGGAGAGGGTAATCAAAACGATAGGGTAACTCAAGGCCCCTACCAAAGCTTGGCGGTGCTCAATGTCACGCTTAAGATAATCGGCATAACGGCCAATGATCTCAGCCGGCTGACCCGACTCCTCTCCGGCCTGGACCATTCTCACCAACATGGGAGGAAAGGCCTGCTCCTCAGCCATCGCGCCGGTCAGCGAGTCCCCCTCCCGAAGCTTAACTCGAACCCGACGCAAAGCACTGCGCATTCGAGGGTCTTCGTCAAACTCAGCCAGAGACTCGAGAGCCTCGTCAAGAGGAATGCCCGAGCGGATGAGAGCGGAAAGCTGTTGCAAGGAGTAGGCTAACGACTCGCCAGCGGCGGCCTGCTTGGAGTTTGAGACCTCAACGTTAACCTGGATAGGAAAAAGACCCCGAGCCTTAACCTTCTGATAGGCCACCGATTGGCTGGCAGCGTCGACCAGGCCGTTGACCTGCTTGCCGCGATGGTCAGTCGCGACATACTGATAAAGAGGCATCCCTAGCCTGCCCTGGCGACCCGAAGGGCTTCTTCGGTACTGGTCTGACCGGCAAGAACCTTGGCGGCGGCGTCTTCCATTAAAGACCGCATACCCTTTTTGCGGGCCAGCTGACCCAATTTCAAAGAGTCTTCCTCGCGAGCGATTCGACTCGACATCTCACCGTCCACTACCATGAGCTCAAAGACGCCCGTTCGACCCCGGTAGCCGGTGCCCAGACACTCATCACAACCCATCGGACCGAAAATCGAATCCGTCTTAGGGGCCGAGTTCAAGCCCAGTCGCTTCAGTTCGGCTTCGGTCAGCGTGTAGGGTTCCTTACAGTGTGGACAGAGCCGACGCACCAATCGCTGAGCCAACACGCCGATCAAACAGGAAGACAGCAGATAGGGTGGGACACCCAAGTCGAGGAGGCGAGTGGCCGCTGAGGGGGCGTCATTGGTATGAAGAGTCGACAAAACCATGTGACCGGTCAAGGCGGCGTGGACCGCAATGTCAGCCGTCTCGGGATCACGAATCTCACCCACCATCAGGACATCGGGGTCCTGGCGCAATACCGAACGCAAACCTGAAGCGAAGGTCAATCCCACCTTCTCGTTGACTTGAATCTGTCCCACGCCTGGAACGCGATACTCGACCGGGTCTTCGATGGTGATGAGATTGCAGGTGTCGGAGCGAAGTTTCTCGAGCACCGAGTAAAGGGTGGTCGTTTTCCCAGAACCGGTCGGCCCTGTCACCAAAAGCAACCCGAAGGGATTGCCGAGAAGATGATTGATCTTGGACTCGGTGTCAGCCAACATTCCGACCTGCTCGAGAGTCAACAGCTTCAAGTCTTTCTCTAAGAGACGCATCACGACCCGCTCACCGTGGAGAGTCGGGACTGTCGAGATCCTGACATCGAGTTTGCGCTCCCCCGAGTGAACGTGGAGACGGCCATCCTGAGGACGACGAGCTTCGGCCAGGTCGAGCTTGGACATCACTTTGAGCCGAGCTGCGATCTGACTGTGGCGCGAGCGGGGAATGCGGTGGGTCTCGTGGAGCACGCCATCGATCCTCATCCGCACCAACGTTTCTTCCTCGAACGGTTCGACGTGAATATCGGAAGCTCGCGTTTGCATGGCCTTCAGGAACATAGCGTTGATCAGACGCACCACCGGTGCCCCGGCCGCATCGCCTAAAAGGTCTTGACTCGTATCGATGTTGAGGTCGCTCGACTCATCCTCTTCGACCAGGTTGGAATCGTCATCCATCACCAAGCTGCGCAGTCGATCGTCGATCTCTTCCGGAGTCATCTTGACCGGACGGACATCCTTTTGAAGAGTCAGGCGGATATCTTCAAGGATCTCGCGAGGAGTACCCGGTGCGATGCCAACGCTGAAACGATCCTCTTGTTCCTCCAGAGGAACCAGGCGATGGCGCTGCCAGAACTCGATGGGAATAGTGGTGGTCACTCCTGGATTTCCTCCTGTCGAATGGGCCGAGGGGGGTCGGAAGGGGCTCGGTCGTAAGGGGAAACGAACTCCTCTTTCTTTCGGGTTTCGCGGATCTCGTGTTGATGGTCACGGGGAGCCCGGTCGCCTTTCAGGAATTCCTGATAAGGCTCGTCGAGGCGATGGACGTCCTCAGGCTGCTCGATGATATGAGGAGTGAGCGAGATAAAAAGAGTGGTCTTTGCCTCTTCCTTGCGCAGCTCTCGAAAGAGACGCTGAATCAGAGGAATGTCCCCCAGGAGAGGAACCTTTCGCATGGTCTCGGTGGTTCTTTTCGAGATCAGGCCGCCGATCAGGAAGGTCTGCCCGTCTTTGACTGTGACCGTCGTTTTGACCGTACGGTTGGAAATCAGGGGCACAATGTAGCCGAACCCGCCAATATCCTGCTCCAGGAAGTCAGTCACCTCTTGAACCTCTTGTTCGAGTTCGAGACGAATTTTCTCGGACTGGCTGACATGGGGAGTCACTTTCAGGTTGATCCCAACGTCTCGATAGTCGTAGGTCACGGTCGGCTGCCCGAAGTTATTGAACTGAGCCCCGGTGGCGAACGGCACCACGTTTCCAACGTTGATCTCAGCTTCCTTGTGATCTTCGGTCATGACCCGCGGGGCTGAGATCAGGTTGAAGTCGGAGTTGGTATTTTGACCGGTCAGGAAGGCGAAAAGCTCAGGCACCTCGACATCGCGACCGTTGACTTCGATGGTTCGAGTGCCCGCCCCAACGCTACCGGCCACGAACTGACCTGAGGCCAAAAACGAGAGGAGACCTTCCTCCGTCAGGCCGCCATTGAAGGTCGAAATGATACCTCCGTCGGTCAAAACCTGGAAGGCTGCCCCTCGCTCGAGGATCTCGCTGAGAGTCACCTCAGCCACCACTGCGGTGACCAAAATCTGACGCCGAGGCGCATCAAGTTGTTGGACCAGCGCCACCACCTCTTTGTACTCCGAGGGGGACACATAGAGGACCAGAGAGTTGGTCTCGGGATCGGAGGCGACCTTGGCCGACACGAAAGGAAGCTTCTCGCCGGACTGGTTCTGAGCGGGAGCTCCCGGTTGCTGGGCACCAGCCGGGTTGCCGGCATCGTTGGCGCTGGCCGTGGCCTGCCTTAGAGCCTGGGGGTTCTGCTGGAGACGCTGCTGCTGGAGGGCCGCCTTCTCGGAGAGCATCTCAGACAGGATGGTGGCCACGTCCTCGGCCTGCGCATGCTGGAGGGGATAAACGTAGAATTTCGGCTCCTGGACGTCTTCTGGTGCCGCCGAGGGAACATCAAGACGCGCCAACAGGCCTTTCACTTCTTTGATCTGCTCGTTCGAACCTTGAATCAAGACCGCATTAGCCGCCGGAAAAGCTTTGATCTGGTAACGACCTTCGTTGGTCATACCAGGTCGATTCAGAAGCTGGTCGAGAGTCGGTGCCACCTCTTCAGCTTGGGCGTATTTGGGAAAAACGACCGAAGTGGCGAAGCCGGGGTGGGCTACGTCGAGATAGCGAGCCACCGAAGAGATACGAGCCACCACCTCCGACTTGTCGGCCACGATCAGGGCTTTCCCGGGCTGGTAGGGCTGAACCACGCCAACCTCGGAGAGCAGAGGTCGGATGCTGTTCTGGAGGATGTTCACGTCGGCATCCTTAAACAGCAGAACCGCCATCGACATCCCTTCGGTCGGGGCCGTACGAGGATTGACCAGCACTTTGGAGTTGGTGCGTGTATCTTTGAGAGGCACGACCTGAGTGAACCCACTCCTTTCCACGGTGCCGAAACCGTAGCGGCTCAAGGCGACTCGAAAGATCTCCCAGGCTTCATTAGGGGTCACTTCCCGAGAGGACAGGACCGTCAGACGCCCTTGAACATTCTGATCGAAGACGATGTTTCGTCCCGTCAGCTCCGCCATCAAACGACCCATCAAACGGATATCCACATCCTCGTAATTAAGAAGGATGCGGCCGCTCCGAAGCGATTCCGCTCGTCCACCCTCAAGCAATCGAGGAGAGGACTTGGGAGGCGCGGGAGGCTGGCCCCAGGCTTGCAGCACGCAGATGGCAATCAGTATCACAACAGGGAATCTTTTCATATCACCTCGGGATAACCGCCCAGCTGGGATTCTCCCATGTACCTCCAAGTCTCAATGTCCCCCGACCTCGGGGCGACTCAAACGGAAGGCTTCCGTTTAAAAGGGGTGACCCGCCCGCTGGGGGGGTCTCAATATTGACGTTGCCTGAGGCCGAATACCGGCCCTCACCACCGATCATCTTGAGGTCGATCAAGACTAGGCTCCGGGGTAGCTCGGGTGTGCCGACATTCTGGATCTCGAATGGACCCCCCAGCTCAACCGAGGCCTCGGGCAGGGGAGGGGGAGGACGAAAATTCGGCATGGAGAGATGGAGCTCCCCACTTCCGGTGCGATTGGTGAGATCGAGGGTGATAGTGCCTCGAAAACGCGAAACCCCGAACTGGGAGGAGGCCGTATCGACCTCCAGATCTTCCAGGGCGAGTTTCACCTGACGACCGTCGAACAGCAACTCAGCCGACCCTTCTTCCTGCTTGAGGTTGGCCCGAATGCCGTCCCGAGTGGGAGCGATTCGAGCTTCAGCCATCTGGAGATTCAAACCCGAAGACATCACGATCCGAACGTCTTTGACTCGGACTCCGAAGGGACCGGCCGAGACCGGAGTGTAAGTGACCGAGGCTTTGGTTGCCCGTTCCAGGGTCCTAACTGATTTTTTCACCAAAGTGTCGTAAGGAAAACGGATAGCCAGGAACACACTGTAGAGCAGCAAGCCCAACACGATATGGCCGACGATTCTCATTCCGCTTCACCGGGGACTCGAACCATCAGCTCGATATCCCACCGGCCGTCGCCGTCCCAGTCGTTGAGGTCCAGACGTTCTAGCATCAAGTTCACTCTGGTCAACTCTCCGAAAAACCGAACTGTTTGAGCTGGACTGAGCTTGCGAAGCTTGACCGAGGCCCCCGCCCCCTGGGCGTAGCTATCGTTACTGATCAAATTCTTCTCCAGTCCGATCAAAGCGTTTTGGGCGATCCAGGACCGCAGGTCGGGCCGGTCGTCAGATGAGGGCGGGTCAGGCACCTTCTGATGGAGTTTCTCGACCTCGGGTAAAAGAGCCAACAGTTGACCTCGCACCTGCTCAAGCTGCTGAATCTCCTGGGCCAGAGCCTGATTGCTTCGGTGGCGGGGCACGGCGTAACCGTAGACAAAGACCAACACCAGCACGATCACAACACCGGCTATCACGGCGGGATTGAGAGAGCGTTCGGTAGCCATCTCTAAGGCTGGGGCATCCTTCCTTCGATGGTGAAAAGAAACGTCTGGTCCGCTCCAGGGCGGGTTTTGACTTGCTCGACACCGGTGAAGATCTCGGCCAGGCTACTCTTGATATTCTCGGTCTGGGCCAAACCGGTGACCTTGCCCTCAAATTTTACCACTTCATCGTCGAAGGTCACCGACCGCAGATCGGAGCCCTCGTTCTGCTTGAAAGCGGCGGCCGTCCTGCCCAGAGCCTTCATCAGAGTGGTTGGGGAAGCGGACAGCACGCGGCGACGAGCCTCGACATGCTCTTCCAGTTGCTGAATGATCTCGCTCCCCTCCAGAACGGCCACATCTCCCACCACCGGTCGAGCGGCTTGCTCGACCACCTCTCGAACC
>CAYRFU010000001.1:38960-64455 GCA_964423525.1 uncultured Burkholderiales bacterium
CCGCCACTCTCTGCTCAGCCAAAGCTCGGTGGCGCACCTCCAAATTGGCCCCGATCAGACCTAGCAGCAGAGGGGCCCACAACAACCATCCCAGGCCAGGACCTCGGTAAACCTCATGGACCCGTTCTTGAAGAGAAAGCCTGAGGGCCCCGGGACGCCCTCCCAAAGCCGCTCCGTAGGCTACCACGTGTCGCTCATGGGAGAGAGTGGTCGGGACGGGAAAAGGCAGGATGTCGGCATCAGGAAACTGTTTCCGCAAGAATTCCAGTAACCCCGGCATAGCCGAACCGCCACCACAGACCAGAAGATAGCGGTAAGGAAAAGGCTCGGGGATGAAAGCCTCTTCTAAAAGGTCTGAAAGGAATAACCCCACCTCGCGAAGGTCGGTGCCCTGGGAACACTTCAGATTCTCGGCCGCCTGCTCGTCACCAGCCGTCCGGACTAGGCGCCTAGTCAGAGCGTCGCCTCCCCGCAGCAGCACCCTCACCCAATCGACACCACCACCGCCGATAGCACAAAAGGTCGTTCTCCTGGCTCCGAAATCGACCACCAGGGCGGAGTCGATCTCGGCCACCTGGGCGGCTCGAAGGTAACAGAGAGGCTCGGCATCGAGGAGGACCCCTTTCTCTTCCAGGACGCTCCCGAGGCTCTCTTTGCGGGCCACCACAGCCCAGGCCTCGTTGCCGTCCTCCAGCCAGTCCCAGGCGGTCTCTTCCAGGGGAAAGGGCAAAGAGTAAGACAGTTCTTCCTGGACCACCTGGCGACGAACCTCTTTGCTGGCCACCGGCAGACCGACTCGGCGAAAAGTCAAATCGGCCGAAGAGACGGCTCGTCTAGGCTTGCCCCCTCCCCCGAGGGTAGCGCTAGCCCCGAACAGTCCGACCGTCACCTCACGACTACCGCGGGCTCCCTCGTCTATACCAGTGAAACGAAACATTCTAGTTGACTTCCCACAGCAGCACCTCGGGAGAGTCCCCTCTGAGCACCACGGCTTCGAGCTTCAAACGACCGGGCCCGTTCTCGACTGCCACCCGAATGCGGAAGACAGAACTCTTGTAGTCGACCAGGCGTCCCAGTCGGAATGCCAGGTCTTCGTCTACCCCGGGAATCTCCAGCAGGTCGTTCTCCCCTTCAAGCGCCTCCTCGTCTCGTCGACGGATAATCTCGACCACAATCGAATCGGTTATCCCCTCGTCGAGAGCCAAGAGTATCTCCCTCGGTGCGGTATTCAGGTTGATCTTTCCTTCCCCGAAAAGGCTAAACCAATCCGACCACTGACTCTGGGCCTTCACGTTGGAACTGGGATCTTGACTGTCTTGTGCACTCCCTACGTTGCCCGCTAGTTCGCCCGCTAAAGGTAGGGGAAGGGGAAGATTGGGCTGACCCAGGCCCTGAATGTATTGAAACTCGTGGAAGCTATCGATAGGGGCGTTCTTGACAGGAATCTCATTAAATCCCCGTTCAGTCCCGCCTGGAAGGGGCACAGTATCGGCATCCATCCAATCGATCAAAGACGGGACAGCTCGGTCGGCCGGTTGACCGGCCCGCTCCAAGAAGCGCTCCACCAGACCCCTCAGCGCCGTCTCCGCCTCGGTCGCTTCAAACTGCTGGCTAGCATCGCCCTCTTGGGGAACCAGACGAATAATGGGGATGCGTCGCTCCTCGTCCTGAATCTCGATACGCAGAGCGTGACCTTCCCAATCGAGCGACTGGGGCCCCGTAGCCCACAGGTCTCCGGGACCATCGACATCGTCATCGTCGGCTTGAACCAACTGCAAGGCCAGCTCAAAGGCCGAGCGAGCCACCTGGTAGTTCGCTTCACGGCTAGCGATGAAGCGTTGGTTTCGCTCCAACTGGGTGGCCACGTCGGCCATCTGAGTCGAAAAGGAAAGGGCCACCAAAATCATGCCCAAGACAACAAGAATCACCATCGCTTGGAGACCATCCCGGGAATGGCGACAAAGCTGACAACTTCGCCCTGCTGCTCGGTCAGGGTGACCCGCACGGCGTAAGGAGGATCTTCATCCTGCCACTCGGTTTGCCAGACCAACCCGTCGCGCGAGTATTCAAGCTCGAATCGTGCGATGGCAGGGTGGAGCGGTTTCCAGGGGGCCAACTGCTGGTCGCTGGAGGGGCGCAGACCTTCCTGACTGCGGTAAGGGAATTCTCGGTAGAGAAGGCCCAATTCCCCTTCCACCTCAGCAATGCGGTAACCCACCTCCACCACTCCTTTGGCCTTCTGCGCTTTACTGGTGACAAAACGCAGCTCGTCACGCCCCGACTCTCCGGTGCGCACGCCGACCAGACACTGAACCTCGTCCCTCCGGAAAAGCGAACGCAGCTGCCAACGGAGCTGATCGGCCACCCCGATGAGACGAGCTTTGCGAGCAGCCGCCTCCTGGGCCTGGCGCGTGAAGCGAGCCAACTGGAGAGTGGTGTAACCCATCAAGGAGTAAACCAGCACCACAAGCCCCAGCACCACCAGGACCTCAAAAAGGGTGAGGCCGCGCCGATTCACTGCCGACTCCGTTTGATCCGCAGTCGGTAGGCGGACAAACTAGCGACCGACCCCCGACCCCCCCGAACGACCACTTGAACCTGCTGAACCCGAGGGTCAGCCGTCACCACTTTGGCATCGAGTGTGTAGAGATAGCCGTCGATCTCGTCGTCTGAAGTATCCTCCTCTACCACCCCCAGCGCCAGCTTGCGCTCGATCAACTCGGCCGCATAGGCCATAGCTTGATAGCGCTCAGTGGCCCTGCTGATGCTCAGCATATGAAGGCTGACCGAACGCAGCAACACGCCCAGGGCGAGAGCGGCAATCGAGACCGCGACCAGGATCTCAAGCAAACTAAAACCGGCCCTCTGATCTTGAAATTTCATCAATATCCGTTTCTGCAAACAGTCTCTTGGCCCTCTGTTTCAAGCCCCGCGAAGGAACCTGACAGCTGCCAGGGAACCCTCCCCGATGATGAGACCGGCGATTGTTCTCTGGGTTCTGTTATTCACGACATGGGCGTGGGCTCAAACCGACTTCGGTGACCGCAAAGCCCGAGCAGCAGCTGACGCTCGCTTGGCCGCCAGCTGGATGGCCAAGGCCTATCAGGTGCCGGAACGGGTCCCTCAAGAGATGCTCTTCGCGGGTTACTCTTACGCTGAGACGATCGTGGCCCTGGCCCTGATGGGAGAGGGAGCCTCTCTCAACGAGGTGTTGGAGTTACGACGCCTGCGGGGCGGCAAACGTTGGCGCGAAATCGCCGAAGAAATTCGTATCGATCCCGACCACCTCCCGGAAGCCGTCAAAGCGGTTCTCTGGTTCGGAAGAAACGACGCTCCCCCCGATGTCCTCCATTTTTTACCTGACGTCTACCCGGGCCTGGTTCACGATCTCAAGATTAGCGCCTTCGAGCCGACCGTCCCCTCAGAAGTCCTGGTCAAGAGATTCGACCTCTCAGAAAAGGAAGTGAAAGATATCCGGGCCGTTCTCGACGATCCGTTCGGAGTTCCCGACGAGATGTTGACCAAAAGTGCCGGTCGCGGCCTGATCACAGCCGACTGGGTGATGGCCGGAGTGCTGGCCCACCACAAGCCTCTACCTATGGAATCGATGCTGGCCGCCCGAGTGGGCCAGGACCTTCCTTGGAATGAAGTGACGCTGGCCTTCGGCCTCCGTCCCGACGTCTTGACCCAGGGTCCCCTGTCGGGCGTCTATCCCCTGTTGACGGGCTCCTCCAAGAACACTGTCTTGACCGCCCGTCGGCGAACTCGTTTCCCGCGCCAACTTTCGCTCCACTACGACCTGGAAAGGCTTACCCCTGGAGAACGCCGAGCCCTGGCCCCCCTTCTCTACTCGTGTTACAAGGCTTCCCAATCAGAAGTGGCTATGCTGAACGAACGCAACCTTGAGCTGGCTGAAACCGGTATCGCCCTGGCTCTGGCTCGCAATTCAGAGCTCGAGCTCGACCAGGTTTTGGTCCACCTCGACAAAGGGGAGAGTTTCTCAGACGTGATCACTCGTTTCCATATCGACATGACGGGGCAGGATGCCGTGCTGGCCTCCATAAGAGTAAGAGAATGACGCCACCCATTCTGCCAGCCCTTAAGAAAGCGGCGGGGTTTGCTCTGGTAGCCGCCCTGGCTTTCTTTGCTGCCGACCTGACGGCCACCCTGGCAGAAGAAAGGCTTCAAATTCAACCGCGACCGATCGAGGTTCAGATCCCCCACGTTCCGGAAGTACCTCCCCCGGCCGTGGCTCCACCCACGGGCTTGGGAGAGTTACTAGCCCTATCCGCTCCTGAGGAAATCGCCATCTCATCCCAGCCCGGGGTCCCCGCCCAGCCCGGTCAGCCAACTGCAGCTACCGCTCAAACCCCACCACCGCCCATGACCCTCAAAGGCACGATGGCTGGCCAGGGACTTTCGCTAGCCATGATTGAGATGAACGGAGAGACGAAGCTGGTGGGCGTCGGTGAGACCCTGGCTGGTTTCACGGTGGTAGCGGTAGGCCCCTACTCGGCCGAACTCCGCCGAGGCAGCCAGAGCACCGTCCTTCAGATGTCCTCCCCCAACACCACCACCGCCGCCGCTGCTCCCGTCCCTGTTCAGGCTCAGGCTCAACCTCAACCTGCTGTCGCCGAACCTGTCCTGGCCGCCAACACAGCTCCCCCCTCCCAGGCTGAGCTACGCCAGCTGATCGACAGCGGCAAATTCTCGGGCACCGTCCGACTCAAGCCGGTCAAGCGTGAGAACGAAATCGTAGGGATGGAAGTTAAGATTAAAGACGCCAGCCATCCTCTTTACCGCTTGGGAATCCGCAATGGTGACATCGTCACTTCTCTCAACGACTCTCCTTTGAACGGCGCCGAAGCGCTCAGCAACGCCTACCGAGTCATCCGAAACACGCCCAACCTCAGCTTCCAGGTGGAGCGCGGAGGCCGCGTCATTCCCGTCAACGTCACCTTGGCACCTTAAGGACCCATGCGCTCTTACCTGACAGCCTTCCTCATCGGGGTTCTCGCCCTTTGCTTCGCGGAGTTTACCGCCACTCTGGTATTCAGTCGACTTCAATCGGCACCGCCCCCTGTAGCCACCTCTCCAAGGCCCGACACAGCTCAAGCCGAGGTGGCAGAAGAGGAGATTCAAGAGCTTTTAACACGGGACCAAGAGTCGAACAAAGAGTTGCCAGAACCTCTCAGGGTTATCTTGAAAGGAACTCTCGTTGGCCAAAAAAACCTCCCTCGTCATCCTGAATTATCAAGGCCAAGACCGACTCCTGGCCCTGGGCGAATCCCTTGAGGGCTACCAACTGATAGCAGTCACAGGCGAATCTGCAACCCTCCGCAAAGGGGATCAGGAATTTCAACTAGGCTTGTCGGAGCCTTTTCAGACCCAGCCTGAAGAAGAGCTGGAACCAGAACTTACGACACTTCCTAGTCAAGAAGAGTTGAGGAGCCTTATCGACCACCCCGGCGGCTCCCGTCTAAAGTCGGTGGAACGGGATGGAACAATCGTGGGAATGCGCCTGAGCTTCAAAAAAGGCCACCCTTTTCACAGAATGGGTTTACGCGATGGGGATATCATTCTAGCAGTCAACGAAATACCGGCCACCGGCCCAGAATCCCTCAGCCAAATCTACCGGGTCGTTCGTAACAGTCAAACACTCTCATTTCGATTGGAGAGGGCGGGCCTTAAGATGATCCACCAGATTGAGCTGCCTTAACCAGGCGGCGGCTCGGGTCGGCCTGGCAGGGCACCGACCGATAGAGAGGAGGCCTCATCAACTAGCCAAACCGCCGTCGGTAGCCAGTCCTCCCTGGTGAATGACACTTCGGTTGGAGGCCACTTGATACACGACAACCTTCTCAAAAGCGGGAACGGAGAGGTCGCGAGGGACCGAGTGGGCAATGTTATGACTAACCGCCCTGTAGGTATGGGGACACACGACGAGCTCGCCACCTTTAGCAGCCACTAAAAGATTAGGACTCAGAGCTACAGCCTCGCCGAAAACCGAAAATTCGAGACGGTCGGAGGGTCCAAACATACCCTCAACGGCCTCACCGGTCGCAATCGAGGCCGCCAGCTCAACCTCGCCTCCCTGGTCGAGAGTGCGCCGAAAACGCTGAAAATTCTCCAGGCAAGCCTCGGCACAGGCTAGAGCCTGAGCGGGGTCACAGGTGCTTTCGAGGCCAAAAATGACTTGAATCCTCTCCCCTACAATCTTGCCCAGAATCCCCTTTTCCTGAAGAACCACCGAAGCCAGATGGTCATAGATCTTATTGAGGATCTCGACTTGAGCCTCTGGCTCTTGAGACCAGGCTTTGGAGAAGTGGCGGAGTTCGAGAGTGACCACCGACAGGTAGACCCGGTTAGCCTTGCGCTCTTTGACTGGCAGGCCACCCCCTCCGTGGAGAATCCGGGCCCACTCGGAACGGTCGACTTTGGCCAAGAGGTCGAGCGCCTTCTTTTCCATATCGTGAAGACGGAGCTTACGAGAGGTCTGAATGGCCTGCTTGAACTGATGAAGCGAACTCTCTTTGTGGCCCAGGTCGTGAAGAGCTTGAGCCAGTTCCATACGGCACATGACGGTGTAAAAACCGGGGTCAGCTGAGAAGACCCGCAGGCTTTTCTCCAACTGGCCTCGGGCCTCACTGGAACATCCTTCATGACGCAAGACAAGACCTTCCAGCATGTTGGAGATTCCGACCTCGTGAGGCCGGCCGAGACGATTGGCCTGGTCCTTGAGAGCATCGAGGGCTCGCCTGGCCATGGCCGTTTTCCCTTCCTCCAAGAAACATTGAACCATCTGCTGCAAAGTCTGAACAGTTCCCCGCCGGTCGTCCAGGCGGGTAAAAATTTGATAGGACTCCTCCAAGCAAGCTTCGGCTCGAAGAAAATTCCCTAACAGCCGTTGGATCCTACCGACGTTGCGCAAAGCGTGACCCCGTGCCCGATCGGTTCCCTGAACCGTGACAATCTGGAGATCTTGTTCGTAAAACTCGGCCGCCTCATCGTAACGACCCTCGGCCAACATAATATCTCCGATACGGGCGTTGACCTCAGCCTCTTCGTTGGGGTAACGGCCTTTGCCACACTGAACCCGCGCTTCCTCGAAATAGAAAAGGGCCTGACGATAATCAGCCAGAGCGTAATGACTCCGGCCCAGACTGATACAGGTCCGCAAGACGCCGTAGGGAGCATCGAAGCTTTGATAGACGTCGAGAGCTTTGCGCAAGATCCCGATCGCCTCTTCATTCTCTTTTCGAAAACTAAGGATGATCCCTCGACCTCTCAGCGAGCGGGCTTCGGCCAGCTTGAAACCGATGTGGGTGGCCACTGTTTCTGCTTGAGAGTAGGCTTTTGAGCCCTCCTCCGGCTTGCCGTCTCGATAAAACGAGTGACCTTGCTCGTTGTAGATCTCAGCCGTGATGGCCAGATCTTCCATCTGAGCGGACCCGATCCTCAAAGCCTCAAGAGCTTTGTTAAACTCTGCCTGAGCCACCTTCACCTGCCCATTGGCGGAGAGGATCCGCCCTCGATACGTTTGACTGATGGCCGTCAAGCGAGCCTGAGTCCTAGGATCATCGGATATCGGGGATAGCTTTTCGAGCTGCTCGTGAGCTTTAGAATACTCTTTCATCTCGAGAGCGAGACGAACTTCGAGGAAGCCTGCCAGCGTCTCCATCTCTTTGAACTGGCCTCGAGACCGAGCTCGAAGGTGACCCAGGGTATGCAGCGCTCCTTTGACATTGTGCAGCACCACCCGGGTGCCGGCCAGCCAGATCAGGGCATGGATCACGTCTTCTTCCCGGGCGTTGCGCTGGTTCACACGACGCTCGAAGCAGCGTTGGGCCAGCTCCAACGAGCGAAACTCGGGATCTTCTGGGTCTACGATATGTCCGACCACGGCCAGCACCGGCCGCTGCAGATCCGGCATAGGAGAAAGTATTTGCGAAGAGACTCCAATTCTCCCTCCGACCAACATCCCATCACCATTAGACAAAACCCGTACGGCCGTAAACCCTAGTAAAATAGTCGAATTCCGGTTAAAGATCCCTTGAAAAGGGAAAAACAGAAGGGAATGACAATCTTGACAAAAATAGTAGGAATTAATAAACTCAGACCACGAGCGACGACTGGATAGGTAGACTTGTTCAAACTTTCGACACGAAGCAGCTATGGATTGAGAGCCTGTCTGGCTCTGGCCGAATGTCACGGTGGCCCACCCGTGGCCACCGCTCAGCTGTCCCAAGACAACAATATTCCTCGACGCTACCTCGAGCAGATTCTGAATGCCATGCGTCAGACCGGTCTGGTAGACTCCACCCGGGGACCGAAGGGTGGCTATCGACTGGCCCGTGAACCCCAACAGATCACCGTGGCCGACATCGTGAAAAGCGTCGAAGGGGAGCTCCCCCCCATTCTCTGCAGCCACCCCGAACTTCGCTCGAGCAACTGCCGAACCGAGGGAGACTGCCACAGTCGCCACTTCTGCTTTGAACTTGAAAACAGCCTGATGGAAGTGTTAGGCAGCACCAATCTGTCTGACCTCAACCACCAGGCGGGAGATTTGATTCCAGTATCACAGTTAATCCCGACTCCGAACGGGAGTCTAACACAACGAGAGGTGTAAAATGGCGAAAAAGCCCTTATTACAAATCAAAGATCTACACGTTGAGATCGAAGGAAAGCCGATTCTTCGCGGCCTCGACCTGACGATCAACAAAGGAGAAATTCACGCTCTGATGGGCCCCAACGGGTCTGGCAAGTCGACTCTCTCCAACGTCCTGATGGGTCATCCGGCCTACGAAGTTACTAGCGGCACTGTTGTCTATGAGGGCGAAGACCTCACCGAAATGGAAGCGGACGAAAGGGCCAAAGCCGGCATTTTTCTGGCTTTCCAATATCCGACCTCCATTCCCGGAGTCAGCCTGGGGAACTTCCTGCTGGCCTCGGTGAAAGCTGTGCGAGGCGCTGACAACGTCAAACTCTTGCCCTTCCGCAAAGAACTCAACCAGAAAATGAAAGAACTCGGAATTGACCCTGGCTTTGCCCGCCGTTACGTCAACGACGGCTTTTCCGGTGGCGAGAAGAAGCGCTGTGAGATCCTGCAAATGGCTCTTCTTCAGCCGAAGCTAGCTCTGCTCGACGAGACCGATTCCGGCCTCGACATCGACGCCCTCCGCATTGTGGCGGAAGGCGTTAACCAGCAAGCTGGCCCCGACATGGGAGTTCTCCTCATCACCCACTATCAGCGCCTACTAAACCACATTAAGCCTGACCACATCCACGTGCTGGTGGCCGGCCGCATTGTCCGAAGCGGCGGTCCGGAACTGGCTCACGAACTTGAAGAAAAAGGCTACGACGAACTACTGAAAGCCTACGGTGTCGAAGCCGAGGCCGTTGCCGCGGGGGCCTAAAGGAGGAACCAAATGTCAGATACCTTTCTACTCGAACAGATCGGAAAAGATTACAAGTACGGCTTCCACGATGAGGAAGATTACGTCTACAAGTCCAGCAAGGGCTTGACCAAGGAGATCGTGGAACAGATCTCGGGCCAGAAGAACGAGCCTCAGTGGATGCTCGACATTCGGCTCAAGGCCCTGGAGCATTTCCATTCCCGGCCGATGCCGGCCTGGGGAAGCGACCTGGGCGAGATCGACTTCGGCAACATTCACTACTACGTGAAGCCGTCGGAAAAGACTGAGAAGAGCTGGGACGACGTCCCAGAGTACATCAAGAACACTTTCGAAAAGCTAGGTATCCCGGAAGCGGAACGCAAATTCCTGGCTGGTGTCTCGGCTCAGTATGAATCTGAAGTTGTCTATCACTCTATCCGTGAGGACCTTGAGAAAGAGGGCGTCCTCTTCCTGGATATGGACAGCGGCTTGCGCGAGCACCCCGAAATCGTCAAGAAGTATTTCGGAACCATTATCCCCTACAACGACAACAAGTTCTCAGCCTTGAACACCGCTGTCTGGAGCGGCGGCTCGTTCATCTGGGTGCCCAAAGGCGTTGAGGTCGAGATTCCGCTGCAAGCGTATTTCCGCATCAACACTGAAAACATGGGTCAGTTCGAACGGACCTTGATCATCACCGAACCGGGCGCCAAAATCCACTACATTGAAGGCTGCACCGCCCCTATTTACGCTTCAGACTCGCTCCACTCAGCTGTGGTTGAGCTTCTCGCACTGGAAGGATCGACCATCCGCTACACCACCATTCAGAACTGGTCCAACAACGTCTACAACCTGGTGACCAAGCGGGCCGTGGCTCAAAAGAACGCGACGGTCGAGTGGATCGACGGAAACCTGGGCTCTAAAGTCACGATGAAGTATCCTGCCGTCCATTTGATGGGCGAAGGGGCTCGCGGTGAAGTCCTCTCGATCGCCTACGCCGGTAAAGGTCAGCACCAGGATGCGGGGGCCAAGATGGTTCACGCCGCTCCCAACACCGCATCCACAGTGCTCTCGAAATCGATCTCCAAAGACGGGGGCCGCACCTCCTATCGAGGTCTGGTCAAGGTGTATCCCAACGCTGAAAACGTCAAATGCAACGTCCGCTGTGACGCCCTGCTACTTGACGAGGAGTCGCGTTCGGATACCTACCCCTACATGGAAGTCGAGAACAAGAAGACTCATATCGGGCACGAAGCGACCGTCTCCAAAGTCGGCGACGAACAGCTCTTCTATTTGATGAGCCGCGGCTTGTCGGAGAATGACGCCATCTCGATGATTGTGAACGGCTTCTTCGAGCCTTTCACCAAAGAGCTTCCGATGGAATACGCTGTAGAGCTGAACCGGCTCATCCAACTCGAAATGGAAGGCTCGATCGGCTAGGAGGATTCATGAGCACGACGATTACCCAAGCAAAACTAGATGCTGATGGCCTCCAAGCCCTTTCGAACCAGGCTCCCGACTGGTTGAAAACCGGTCGGGGCCAGGCCTTCGAAGCCTTTCAGGCCGAGCGATTTCCCACCCGTCAGGATGAGGCCTGGCGACGGACCGACCCGGACCGGGTCAAACCAGAAGATCACCAGGTCGCCTCACCGACCACCGAATTCGGGGCGATCGGGGAGGTCGAGAAAGAAGAGGTCGTCTTCACTACACTTGAGCAAGCGGTCCAAGAACACCCGGACTTGGTCAAAGAGCATCTCTACCAGATCGCTCCTGCCAAAGGGAACCACTTTGCCGCTCTCAATAGCGCCTTCTGGGTAGGCGGAAGCTTCTTTCATATCGGCAAAGAGCAGTCCACTGGGGAAGGAGCCCTGACCGTCTCTCACCGCTTTCCGGCTGGTGAGAAGTCGGCGGCCGCGCCCCGCAGCCTACTCGTCACCGAGCGTTTCTCCAAAGCTTCGGTGATCGAGACCTTCCAGACTGATGACGACCAGCCGCTGCTGGCGGCACCGACGGTGGAAATTCACGTGGCTGAGGGTTCGACCCTGACCTATGTGATGATCCACGAGTGGGGCAAGAAGACCTCGGCCGTACCGACCATTCACGCCCGCCTCGAGAAAGACTCCAACCTCCAGGTGCTGTTCGTCGGCATCGGAGGCAAGCTGGCCAAAGTCTTTGTTGAGTCTGATCTCATCGGTCAGGGCTGCAAATCGGAGGTCCTCGGTATCGTCCTGGCTGGCGGCCGTCAACATTACGACATCGACATCCAGCAGAACCACCGAGTGGGAGACAATGTCTCAGACGTGCTCTGCCACGTGGCCCTGACCGGCAAAGCTCGCTCAGTGTTCTCGGGCAACGTCTTGTGTGAACCGGACTCCCAGAGAATCGATGGCTACCAGCAGAATCGCAACCTGATTCTCAGCCCCGATGCTCGGGCCGATTCCATGCCGAAGCTCGAGATCGAGGCCAACGATGTGCGCTGCACCCACGGAGCCACCTTCACCACCTACGACGAAGCCCAGAAGTTCTATCTCCAAAGCCGTGGCCTGACGGCTGAGGAAGCAGAACGTCTCCTGGTCACCGGCTTCTTCCAAGAAGTGATCCACCGTAACAGCCAAGAGCCGGTGGTGGAGTTTCTGGAAGGACTGCTCGCCGAGCGGATGGAGAAGGTCCTCGACCAGGTATGAAGATCGGTAAGCTCGAGGACTTTCCAGAAGGAACGGTTCGAGTGGTCAAAATCGACGGCGAGAGAGTGGCCATCTGCAACGTAGAGGGCTCTCTCTACGCCGTCGAAGACCGCTGCACTCACGATGACGCCCCCCTGGGCGAACAGGAGCTGGATGGCTGCGAGATCGAGTGCCCTCGACACGGGGCCCGATTTGATGTGCGAGACGGTTCCGTAACCCAAATGCCTGCCGTTTATCCGATTGAGACCTTCGAGCTGAAGATCGAGAACGGCGAGGTCTTCGTCACCATCGACTAATGAAGAACGACTTCCCCATAACCGACTCCTGTGTCTATCTCGATAGCGGCGCCACCTCCCTGACGCCGCTGCCGGTGATCGAGGCCCTCACGGAATACTACCGCGACTACTCGGCCAATATTCACCGGGGGGTTTATGCGATGTCGGCTCGCGCCACCGACCGCTACGAGCAAGCTCGGGCCAAGGTGGCCGACTTCATTGGGGCTCAAGTCAACGAGTGCATCTTCACTTCGGGGACCACCGATTCTTTGAATCTTGTGACTCACACCTGGGGCAAAGCTCACGTCGAGGCTGGCGATGTGGTCGTTTTGACGGCCATGGAACACCATTCCAACCTCGTCCCCTGGCAACAGCTAGCTCTTCGCAAGGGAGCCGAGCTGGTCTGGATTGAGGTTCAAGAGGACGGCACCCTCGATCTCGACAATCTTGACACTATCCTAACCCGCCAACCGAAGGTGGTGGCTCTCACCTGGGTCTCGAACGTCTTTGGGACCATCAATCCAGTAGCCGAGATCGCCTCCAAGGCTAAGAAAGCGGGAGCCCTGGTGGTAGTCGATGGAGCCCAGGGGGTCCCTCATCTTGACTGCGACGTGACCGAGCTAGGTTGCGACTTTCTGGCCTTTTCCGGCCACAAAATGCTCGGACCAACGGGCATCGGGGTCTTGTGGGGTCGCCAAGAGCTGCTGGAACAGATGCATCCCTACCGCACCGGGGGCTCGATGATCCTCCAGGTCAAAAGAGAGAGGACCCGTTGGAACGATCTCCCCTTCAAATTCGAGGCGGGCACGCCCAACATCGCCGGAGCGATCGGCTTGGGAGCGGCTGTTGACTACCTGAACCGATTCACGATGAAGGCGGTTCGCCGGCACGAGGTGGAACTGCTTGATTACGCCCTGGCCACCCTGGGTAAGCTGGAAGGGGTAGAATTGATGGGGCCTTGTGACAGCTCCCGCCAAAGCGGCGTGCTCTCGCTCGGCTACCGTGGCATCCATCCCCACGACCTGGCCACCATCCTTGACCGAGAAGGGGTCTGCGTGCGAGCAGGTCATCACTGTTGCCAACCCCTGATGCGTCAGTTCGGGATGAACGGCACCACCCGAGCCAGCTTCTATCTCTACAACGACAGGGCCGATGTCGACCGTCTGGCCATCGCCCTGGAAAAAGCCAGCGAGGTGTTTTCCAGTGTCCTATAAAGCTCAAGAAAACGAACTGCTCAACGATGACCTCTACCGCGAGATCATCCTCGAGCACTATGCTCGACCGTCTCACCGAAAAAAGCTTCCCAACCCGACCCACTGCGAAGAGGGCTTCAACCCCACCTGTGGGGATGAGGTCGAACTCGAGTTGATGATCGAGGATGGGGTCATCAAAGATATCGGTTTCGGAGGCCACGGTTGCTCTATCTCGCTTGCCTCCGCCTCGATGCTCACCTGCCTTTTGTGCGGAAAGTCGGTCGATTACGCCCACAAACTTTGCTCCTGTTTCAAGGGGCGGATGATGACTCGTGGAGAGCTCGGGGAACCCGAGATGGACATCGAGGATCTAGAAGCTCTCGACGGCGTTCGCAAGTATCCCGTGCGCATCAAGTGCGCTTTATTAGCCTGGAACACACTCCTCCAGGCTCTACCCAAAGAGACCTGTGCCTAACAGAAAGGAACACCATGGCTGAAGCAACTCTCCCTAAAGCAGAAGAGATCCGAGAAGCGATCAAAGAGGTGATCGACCCCGAGATCGGTATCAACATCGTCGACCTCGGTTTGATTTACGACGTCCTCCCCAACGAAGAAACGGGAGTGGTTGATGTCAATATGACTTTGACCAGCCCTGGCTGCCCGGCTGGCCCTGAGATCAAAAGCGCCGTCTGGATCACCGTCAAACGACTGGAAGGGGTCAAAGACTGCGAGGTTCACCTGGTCTGGAAACCTCGTTGGGACCCCAGCGTACACGCCTCCGAAGAAGCCAAGATGTTTCTCGGGATCTGGTAGTAGGCAACAATCAGTTAACCTTCCTAGCGGACTGAACCGGTAGATTCTCTCAGAAAGGAGTCATCCTCTTTGAGAATCGGAAACTTCAGGCCGCCCGCCGTCACGCGGGCCTCAAGCCCCGCCAGGACTGATTCCCAGGAAAGGCTGGAAGCGAGTCGGGTCGACCTTCAAGAGGTGTTGGCTCGCACGACTCGCCAGGCTGCTTCTTGGGCAGAAAAGCTCCAACCAGGGGAGTATATCCCCAACCAAGTCCTGGTCAAGCTCGATGGCGCTGTCACGGCTCAGGAGCTAGGCCTGCTAGCCGACGACTATCAAGCTAGCATCATTAAGCAGTATCGCATCCCTGAAGCGATGGCCGAGCAGTTCGACGGCAGCCTGGTCCTGCTGAAGCTTTCTCCCGAGATGACCACTCCTCAAGCGATGGCCGCCCTCTCGATGGACGGCCGGGTCGCTTACGCTGAAGCTAACGACCTACTGCATCCGGCCGGTGAGCGCTACCCCAACGACTATCAGGTCAGCCAGTGGAGCCTCAAAAACAGCGGCCAAGACGGAGGCACGCGGGGAGTGGACATC
Organism: uncultured Burkholderiales bacterium; assembly: GCA_964423525.1. GTDB lineage: Bacteria > Vulcanimicrobiota > Xenobia > Xenobiales > JADMJV01 > CAYRFU01. The sequence goes on from CAYRFU010000001.1 coordinate 53,894, forward strand.
AGCGCTCCCGAAGCCTGGGCTATCCACGTGGGAGACCGACAAGACGGGCCAGTGGTTGCCATCCTTGACACTGGCATCGACACCGAGCACCCCGATTTGGTCGACAACCTCTGGACCAACCCAGACGAAGTCGCAGACGACGGCCTCGATAATGACCAGAACGGCTTGATCGACGACATCCATGGGGCCAACTTTATCGCCTCCACCGGCGACCCTAGGGACGACAACGGGCACGGCAGCCACGTGGCCGGCATCATTGCCGCCACAGGCAACAACGGCGGCGGTATCACCGGAATCAACTGGGAAGGCCGAGTCATGGGACTCAAATTTCTCAACTCGGGCCAGGGCGGCTCGGTCGCCGACGCTGTGGAAGCCTTCCTTTACGCCACCGAAAAGGGCGCTCGGGTCACCAATAGCTCGTGGACAGGCAAGCGCTTCAACCAGGCCCTGGAAGACGTCATGCGCTCTTCCCCTGCCCTCCATATTTGCGCCGCTGGGGATGGAGGCAACAACAACGATCACGACCCCATCTATCCGGCCAATTTCCGGATGGACAACCTGGTCTCGGTGGCTGCCACGGACCGCAACGACCGCCTCTCTAATAACTCCAACCGCGGCGGCACTACCGTTCACCTGGCCGCGCCTGGAGTAGAGATCTATTCCACCAGTAACGATGGGGGCTTCGCCACCATGAGCGGGACCTCGATGGCTGCCCCCCACGTGACCGGAGTCGCGGCCCTGATCGCAAGCCGTTATCCTGAAGCGAGCAACGCCGACATCAAGACCCGTATCATGCACGGAGTCGACCCTCTTGCTCGTTACTCTGACCGCTTGATCTCTGGCGGTCGCCTGAACGCCGCTAAGGCCTTGGAAGAAGACTCCGAAGCGCCAGCCACTCCGCCTGACTTTGAGGTCGTCAACGCTGACGGCACCTCGGTGGAGTTGGCTTGGACAGCCACAGGCGATGACGGCCACGAGGGCCAAGCCGTTCGCTACGACCTTCGCTACTCACCCCTACCGATCGCCACCGGAGCCGAACCTGCTCCCGGGGAGATCGCTTTTGAAGACGCCATTCCGGTAGCCTCTCCTTCCCCCGCTTCTCCTGGTCGTAACGAATCGGTCCGCCTGGAACTCCCGCCCTCAGGGCAGCAGAGAGATCTCTTCTTCGCCATTCAGGTGGTCGACAACGCTGGCAACCGTTCCGAGCCGGCTCAAACTTCGGGCCGCCTTCCGGCCACGCCGGTCGTCTTTGAGGACAACTTTGATAGTGACACTTCAGTCTGGCAGCCTACGGGCGACTGGGGGCGGATCGAGTCGGTGGGTCGCGGATTGGTCTGGTCCGATAGCCCGGACGAAGACTACGGCCCAGACCGAGACGACACGCTAACCTCCCCTCCTATCGACCTCAAAGACTGGAAGGACGCCAAGCTCCTCTTTGACGCCCGCTTTGACATCGAACAGGGCTACGACGCCTGCCACGTCGAGGTCTATGGACGACGCTGGTGGCGCACCCGCTGGCGCGAGGTGGCTCGACTTGACGGGGAAGTTGATTGGAAGACCTTCCAGGTCGACCTGTCCGACTACGAGGACCAGGAGGTCAAAGTTCGTTTTCGCTTCCGTTCCGACTCCACTCGCAACGGCTACGGGGTTGAACTCGACAACGTGGTGATAGCAGGAGAACGGTCAGGTTCGGCGGCGACCGAAATGGCGGGCCCATTCGCGCCGGGCGACCCGCGTCAATAAGGGCCTTTCTAAGACCGAGTAGGCTTCTTCAAAGAGTTCAAGAGCGAGTTGAAACCAGTGACTTCGTTCACCCAACCACCAGTTGAGATCGCGCGCCAGCGCTACGGCTGCTCCTGGTGAGCCGACTTTGATAGCCGAGCGACCTGCCTCTCGCACTTTGTCGTAGTCTCGTCCCTCGATCAAAAGTCTGCGAAATTCGTAGTGCATCAAACTAAGGGGAGCGGGCTCCTCCGGGGTGACCAGACCGAGCTGGTCGGCGGTCCAATAGCTGGCCAAAGACCGCCTCTTCTCGACGAGAGCTTCTTGCTCACCCCCTCCGCCCTGCCACCCTAGCTCACTCAAAACAGCCGAGGGCTGACCCGTCTCGTCCGAGAGCCATCCAAAAAAACTCTTCAAGCTATCGGCAACCACGCCACAGTGGTGAGGTTCCTCCACCGACAGTCGAGCCACAAAGAGCTCTTCCCCTTGATACACTTCGGGGTCATCGGCGACGAAGCCAAAGTAATGGGGTTGGGCCCCCGAACGAACCGCGAAAGGGAAAAATTCTGGCGGCATTTGCGGCGACCGCATCGAAACCGGCGAGCCACCCACGAAGGGGAAAAGCGGTCCCCCTAGCTCCAGCCCGAAGGAAGCGAAGGCCAGGTGAGGAGCTTTAGGATTCGCCTTAATGGCCGCGTCGAGCAACTCCCCCATACATGTAGGGACTTGAAAGCCAAAGGCTTCGGCGAGGTTCTTTAAAGACGGCTCTAGCTCCATTCTTAAGAACTTCGACACCCACCCCGGTAGCGCCTGTGCGTTCAGCGGCCGGTCGAACCGAAGCCTCCGCGCCGAGTAGCCGCGATGGACCCGAGTTCGACCGTTACAGAAGGCACCTGCGCCAGCGTCATCTGCGCGACCCTGTCTCCCACCTCGATCTCGTAGTCGTGACCGGAGAGATTGTGGATCAAAACGTGGAGGTTCTGCCGATAAAGGTGATCGATGGTGCCAGGGTGGGCGACGATGCCACGCTTAGCCAGCCCGCTCCGACCGCGAATCTGGGCCTCCCAACCGGCTTCCAACTGCATTCCGAAGCCCATATCCACGGCCGCTGTTTGCCAGGCCGGAATGGTTGTAGCTATCGGGCTATAAAGATCGAAACAGGCATCCGTTGGATTGGCTTTATGGGGAGCTTTGGCCTGATCGTGGCGCAACTCCACTCGGAGGGTGGTTTGAGGTTTCGTCAGAGTATCCATGGGTCTCTTCTTGAAGATTTCTCATCGAAACTCCCCTCGAACGGGCTATTCTCCAACCAACGCTCCAGTTCAGCCGTCAAATCCTCGTCGTGCCAGGGGGGGAGGTCTTCCTCAAGCAGACCGTCCAGAATCTCCTCAGTTCCCAAAAACAGCTCATGGAGGTCCTCCGGAGACCAGCTTTCCACCCGCCTCCGAACCGACTCTTCCAAATCCAGAGCCAGCAGCCCCTCACGCACCGTGTTGGCCAAGTTTCGCGCTACCACCAGATTCGCCTGAGCCGAGAGTCCGAGGAGTCCTGGATAACACTGCTCGAGCCCCCAGGCTGCCGGGCAGCTCAAATGGTCGTAGCACTTCAAATGGCGATAACCGAGACGACCCAAGCTATGCAATTCAACTTCTGACATTGTGCTCACCGGTGGCGCTTCCTGACTGGCCTTCAATCTCTTTCTGACTTTTTTCATTCCTGCAAAGTAGCCTGTCCAGGCAAGAGGAGAGAACTATGAAACCTGATGTAACTCGCATCTATCTCCAACGGGGCCAGGAAGCTCCCGGAGGATTGGCTGGCGGCGCCTCGCGCTCCACTAGCTTTGTCGGCCAGAGCGAAGCTGGAGAGCATGGTCAGCAGAGGATGACCGAGGTGGTCACCGACCCCTTCCAGGACCGGGTCATTTTTAGTGACCAAGATGATCACCCCGACCTGCAACTCGAGAGGAGCACCGATGATTGTCTCGTGATCACGAACTCAGACGGCGACGGTTTCGCCACCTCTCATCAGGTTAGCGATGTTCCTTTGACCCACAACTTTTCGCTCCCGCCCGGAGTTTCCCAGTTGACTCTAACAGCCTCCGACCGAGTGGAGGGGGCCGTTCTGCTGGGCCTCGGCCAGGATGAGCCGGAACTGGCCATCTTCGAAGGAACGGTTCAGCCGGTAGCGCTGCTCCCTGAGCCTGAGCCTCCCCGAGGTCCGTTCCTGTAGGAGGATTGTGAGCCGCATCCCGTATCTGGGGGTTTTACGCACAAACTCGAAGTTTCGCCGCCTCTGGTTAGGCCAGGTGGTGAGCCAGTTGGGGGATTGGTTCAACTCCATAGCTCTTTACACCCTGGTGCTGAAACTGACCGGCTCTGGAGAAGCCCTGGGCTTGCTGGTGGCAGCCCAATTTCTACCCGCTACCGTGACCGGTTTTTTTTCAGGACCGCTGCTCGACCGGTTTAGTCGAAAACGGCTGATGCTGGTGTCGGACCTGCTACGGGCCGTTCTCGTGTTGGGCTTTCTCTGGGTGGACCGCCCTGACAGGATCGCCTGGCTCTACGCTATCACCGTACTCATGGTGATCTGTCAGGGGTTCTTCGAACCGGCTCGCTCGGCCATCTTGCCCGATGTTGTCAGTCGGGAAGAGATGGTTCCCGCCAACGCCATCGCCGGGGCTACCTGGTCGACGATGTTGGCTCTCGGGGCTGCTCTTGGCGGCCTGGTATCAGGCCTTCTCGGCCTGACCTGGGGATTTATCCTCAACTCCATCTCCTTTCTGGCCTCGGCTGGCCTGATCGCCAGCCTGGACGTAACCGAGCGCGGACTTTCCACCAAGCGAACTGGCTGGAAGGAAGGATTTGTCTACCTCTGGCGGCATCGCGAAGTGGCCGTCTATGCCGGTTCCAAGGCGTGTTGGGGCCTGGGCGGGGGAATCGCACTGGTTTTGACCTTCTATGGCGAATCCGTCTTTCCGATGGGGCTGGACGGGGCCATCAGTATCGGCCTGTTCTATGCCGCGAGAGGGGTGGGGGCTGGCTTTGGCCCCTTTCTTGCCTACGGCGTTGGAGGCACCTCTACCGCCTTCTTACGACGCGCCCTCGTGCCGGGATTTTTGCTGGGCGCTTGCGGCTATTCCCTCTTGGGTTACACCGATTCTTTCCTTCTCGCGCTTGGATGCGTCGTGCTGGCTCATCTTGGTGGCGCCACCCAGTGGGTCTTTAGCACGAGCTTGCTCCAACTCACTTTACCTGATCACATTCGGGGACGGATTTTCTCTCTTGAATACGCCACTCTGACTCTGACGATTTCTATCTCGAGCGTCCTGGTCGGCAAAGCCCAAGACCTGGGTTGGTCCGCTCCCGAACTCGCGCAAACGATGGGCTTGAGCTTCTTGACTGGGGCCTTCTTGATGACCCTTGGGCTCCTCTTGACTCGTCCCTGTTCTGGCAAATGACCTAAAAGCCCACACCAGAAGGCATCAAGAGACGTGCGCCGTCAGGGATTCGAACCCCGGACCGGCCGATTAAGAGTCGGCTACTCTACCACTGAGCTAACGGCCCTCAACAAGCGCAAGATTACCATGTCGAAAACTTTACAGTCAAGAGAAGAGCGCCACAAAGTTAGCGACTTCAGCAGGAACGCCTGAGCCGTGCTGGAACTTTGAAGGAAGTTCAAGAATTTAGGGGGTTCTCCCGTGGGTCTCGCTGACACCCAAAGCCAATCCAACCGTCCACTTTCCATCCGGGCTTTCGCTGACCTGGCCAGTACCAGTCCGCGCCGCATCCGAAGACTGATCAGACAAGGTCGTCTCCGAACGATTCCCACTCAGTCAGGAGAAGTCCGAATCCCTGAATCCGAACTCGAAAGGCTTGACGGCGATAAAAGAAACCGTCTCCTAAAGCAGTCGATGGAGATGCAGGCCATCCATACGAGTGTTGAGTTCGACGATGACGACGACGAAGAGACAGCTCTTTCGGGACCGATCGTGCCTCTCCAAAGACACGAAGCGGCTATGGTTCGCCTCGGTTACCTTGAATCCGAACTCGCTACCACCAGGAAACTTCTCAACGACTCAACCAGTCGCGAAAACGACCTCAAACAACGAGCCGAAGATGCCGAGCAAGATGCCGTCTCCGCCACCGTTCGTGCCGTTGAGGCTGAACACAACCTGGAAGAGATGAGAACCCAAGTGATCGACTCCACCTTCCGGGCGATGGAACTCGAGCACGAGGTCAAAGAACTGAGAGAACGCCTGATGGAACCCTGGTGGAAGAAACTCTTCGCCACCAAGAAGTCCGAAGACTAAAAAAAGCCGCTCGTCGAGCGGCTTTTTTCAATCAGTGGAGAGGTTAACTGAGAGAAACCGATTCCGACTCTTCCTGGGAGCGAAGACGATCAATAGCCCGTTGACCACCCCATTTTTCTACGATTAAGTCGTCGTATTCATCCGCGATAAGGACCACCGAACTCACAGACGTCTTCAACTCCGGTTGGTCGCAGGTTGAGCCGACGATGGTGTGCTCGAAGAACACATCTCCATCTTCATCAACCCCGAAGGCGCCGAAAGTCATACGGTCATTTTCGCGCAACAGAAAGTGCATCAAGTCGGCTGTCAGTTCTGCTCCGGTGACAACGTAGGCCCGAGTCGAAATGACTGAGTCATCCTCTCCCATCGGGTAGATAGCCGTCTGCGCAAAAGCCGAGCCTACGCGAACGCCAAATTCAGGAACCTCCATACGCTTGCCAACGAAGTCGGTAAACATTTCCTGCATCCAGGGAAGAATCTTCTTGTAGCACTCTTCCTGTGCTGGTGAATCAAACTTCATAAGCTCGGACCTCCGTAGTAACAGTTCGGCGCAAGATTACACGCATCCCCCCCCGCCTCCTCTCAACTCGCTGGTTTCTCCCGTTCTGTATCCGAACGGATGCCACACTCAAAGATGAAAAAAGGAGAGCCCCCCAAAACCAGGGGGGCCCTTTTCAAAGGAGGAATGGGTTTGGCTTTCGCCCAGATGATGCTTGAATTATTTTAACAATTATATTGAATTCTGTAAACCAGAAAGTCTGTTCTCTTCGTCGCTTCGCCTCGACTCGGCTCCACAGGGAGCGGAGGCACAGAGCCGGAAAACTCAGCCATGGCCTTCGATCGATCCATCGCGCTGAGAGATAGCATCAGCATAGACTATTACCCCGGACCGAGACTTGGCGCAGCCTCGCTCCTCTATCGAAATAACGATGAACTGGCCCTTGGTCCACTTGTCACTCAGACTTAAAGAAGCGATCAAGCGATACTATGAGCAGATCGACGGCCGCCACCTGGCCCACCGGGGGCTACAAAGAGAGCTGATCCCAGGCTGGATTCGAGCCCAAGAACCGTATCTGGAAAAACTCGACAACTTCGCTTACGGAGACACGCCAGATTCGGCCCTCGAAACCATCTTAGCCCGAGCCCGAAGGGAAGATCGGTTCCTCGACCTGGGCTGCGGCTGCGGGAGGGTCGTGCTGCTCCTGAAGGACAAGACGGCCAAAGCCCAAGGAGTCGACCTCAACCCAATTCTGATAGCAGTCGCTCGCGAGGCGGCCGAGCACCTGGGAGTCGAGGTCACCTTCGAATGTCAGGCGATAGAAGTCACCGATTTCCAAAGCCACAGCTTGATCTACCTAGCCGCCACCCGCTTCACGCCGGAGCTGATGCAGGCCATCGCCAACAAGTTTCATGAGAGCCCGCCAGAGGCCCGTCTCATCACGGTCAGTCAACCCCTTCCGGGTTGGACCGTGAGCGAGCGATGGTCAGTCAGGTTTTCCTGGGGCGGGCCCAGGGAAGAGTCAGAGTATCCCTTCTTTCTTCACGAAAGGTCGTAAATGCTGGCAAAGATACTCTACAAACTCGCCTATTGGGTCATGCGTCTCAAAGGATGGACATTTCACGGAGAGCGGCCGAAGGACCGAAAATTCATCCTGCTGGGAGCCCCCCACACCTCCAACTGGGACTTCATTTTGACCTGGGCGCTGATGAGTTACTTCGATCTGCCTTTGAAATACTTCGTCAAAGACCAAATCTTCAAAGGGCCTTTGAAGCCTTTCTTTATCAGCATGGGAGCGATGCCGATCGACCGCAGCCGTCGCCTGAATATGGTGGAACGAACCATCGAGGCCTTTCAGGAAAACGACGATATCGTGATCGGCATCCTGCCTGAAGGCACGAGGAAATACGTCGAGCATTGGAAGAGCGGTTTCTATCACATCGCCCAGGGAGCCAAAGTCCCGCTGATCTTGGCCGGGGTCGATGGGGTCAACAAGAAGCTGATCCTTCTCGACCGCTTCGAAACCACCGGTGACATCCAGGCCGACATGGAAAAGTTGGCTGAGATTTTCGGCGATATCAAAGGTATGGTTCCTGAATTCTCAGGTCCCGTTCGCCTTAAGGCCCAGTTAGAAGAAAAGGTCACCGAATGAATCTCGAGCACCGGGAGTGCCCCCGCTGCCAGCGAAAGGGCCTGATCGTCTTAGAAGGTCCTGAACTGGAACCGATCTGCCTGGACTGCCTCAAGAAACTTGACCCCGTCCGCTGGTCGATTCTCAGCCGTATCGCCGACCGCAGGAAGCCCCAATGAAACTGGGCGCCGTTCTGCCCCAAAACGAGATCGGCGACAGCCCGAACGACCTGACCGCCTTCGCTCAGGGGGTTGAGAAACTTGGCTTCGACTACCTCCTCGCCTACGATCATATCGTCGGCCTAGACCCGGTCGACCATCCCGAACAGAAGTTCATTTTTAGCTATCGCGATGGTTTCCACGAGCCTCTGACGACTTTCAGTTTTTTGGCCGGCCAGACCACCGATTTGGAATTCGTGACCGGCATTCTGATCTTACCTCAAAGAAATACCGCTTTGGTGGCCAAGCAAGCGGCCCAACTCTGGATGCTCTCGAAGGGTCGCTTTCGACTCGGAGTCGGTGGAGGCTGGAACCGTCCCGAGATGGAAGCCCTCGGCTTTGACTTCACCAATCGAGGCCAGCGGATGGACGAGCAGTTGGAGTTAATGGAAAAACTGTGGAGTCAGCCGCTGGTAGAGTTTGAAGGGCGATTCCATCGCATCCAGCGCGCCGGCCTGAACCCTCGACCTACCCATCGACTCCCGGTCTGGGTTGGAGGCTACGCGCCGGCGGTGCTCCGAAGAGCGGCCCGCTTCGGAGACGGCTGGATGCCGGCCACCCTTCCCGCTGGTAAAGAAAGGGAGCTGATCGAGCGTCTGCGCCAAGAACTCGAGAAGGCAGGACGCCAGCGACCCTTCGGCATCGATGTTCGCACTCTCTATCGAGAAGGGCGTTCCGGCTGGAAGAAGACCTGGGCGAGCTGGCACGATTTGGGGGTTACCCACCTACGCTTCAATACTATGGGAGCCGGTTTCGATTCCGTCAGCGGCCACCTGGAGGGACTTGAAGAGATTCGAGATTTTTTTATCAACGAGGGGAAACTTTCGCTCAGCTCACCCGGTTAGAGTGAGTGTCAGAACAATACCTCCCATCAACCATCAATCCCCATCGGCCCCGTTCCCCGCGGGGCCGATACCTTTTCTGGCCCAAAGGATCCCACCGGCAGCGGCCGGAAGAAAAGAGCGTGAACCCGCTCTACTCGGCTCTACAAGATGCCTATTCGACGGAGGAGGCTGTTTCTGAAAACCTCAGCAGCTTCCGCGGGCTCAACTCTTACACGCGACGCTGGCTGAGCGGCACCGTCGCTACCGAGCACCTCAGAATCGCCCTCGACACCATGCTGGGAAGAGTCGAACAAGCGGCCGAAGCCGAACGGCAAAATCTTGAAACCAATCCCGATATCGACCACGACCTTTGCGACATCGTCGAGACAGCCCACGAATGTTACCGCGCTATTGCCGAAGCTCTCGAGCAGATGCTAGCCGAGCTAGAGGATGGCGAGCGGTTTCGGCAAGCCTTTTCCCTCCTGCAAGAAGCCACCGAAGAGTTCTATCTTAACCATCGCCGGATGACTGAGTGGAGGAACAAAGCCGAACCGATGTGTCCCCGTTGCTCGGCCACGGGCGAGCAGCGATGCGACTGTGAGCTAACTCTTTTGATTCCCGACCACGAATTTCTCCAGGAGCAGGGCGCAAGCTCGGCCACGCTTTCTCCCCAACACGCCCTGGCTCATCAAGCCTACCAGGATGTGCTCACTGGCCAGAAAAGCCTGGAAGCTTTGTGGGAACCCCTGGAAGGGCTAGAAAATTCCCTCCAAAGCCAAAAATCGATGGCCTCGGAGATGTTAAGAATGGAAGGCGTCAGCGATCTCGGTGAAGCTATCCTGGCGGTGCTCGACGACGGCGTCGCCGGCATCACAAGAATGCGAGAGGCACATTTAAGCTTGCGGATGTCCGACCTCAACCAGGGCTGGAAAGCCGTCTTCGAAGCTGGGGTCAATCTCACCAGCCTGCTGGCCGACCTGGCCGTGTCCAGCGCCAAAAATTTCGCCTGAGCCGCCCTGAACAGAATCCCAGTAAAAAGTTTACACAGTTAACACCCAGTTCACATTTGAGGACCCTAATCTCGCTCCTTCAAACCGTATAATCGAACCAAGCGAAAGCAAAACACAGAAAGAAAGAGGGAGTAGGTTTCAATGGAAATTGCTGGTAATTTTAACATGCGCGGAGCTCAAGGATTAGGAGGAGGTCTGCCTGGTCTCGGTGGTGGGCCCGGTCGGGGCGGTCCAGGCCAAATGATCAAGAAGATTCTTTGCGCTATACTACAAAACGCCCAGGGTGGTGGCGGGCAATGCCCCTGCCAGGCGGGTGGTCTTCCCGGAGGTGGCGCTGGCGGCTGCGGCGG
>CAYRFU010000002.1:0-6801 GCA_964423525.1 uncultured Burkholderiales bacterium
CAGGGAGCGCTACTAGGGCTCCTCCCGGGAGTGCAAACAGGGCGCTGGCCACCAGGGTCACCCCGGCCGACGCTCCTGCGCCGGTGGCGGCTCCGAAAGCGGCTCCGGCCGTGATAGCGGCTGTGTCGCAGGGATCCTCCGGTTGGGTCTGGGAGGAGACTTGGGGGGGCTGAGGGGGCTGAGGGGCCTGAGAGGGGTGCTGAGGGAGCGAGAGGATGGACCGCGCTGCGATCAAATTCATAGTGGTGTCCTTCACTGTCGGTGGATCACCGACGGGTTGATTGAGGTCGCGTGCACCCTATTCGATCGCTCATGACTTTGACAAGAGCTAGACGCGAAGTCTGGTGGAAGCTTATTAGAGTTAACATCTCGACTGACACTGTTAACCCTTTTGGAACATCTAGCCCGCTAGAGCCGCATAAGCTCCTCTCGCCGGACCCATCCCTGGACCCGAGCCAGGGCCAGAACTTCCAACCAGTCGCCTTTCTCTCGCAACACCTCCACCTGAGTCCCGGTGTGGAGCTGCAGGCTGTTGGTGAAATCTCGTCCGGGCCCGTTCTTGACCTGCACCATGGAGGGGATCACAACCGCTTGACGAGACACCGCTCCCAGCTCGCGCACCGCCAAAAGAGAGAAGCAGCCGACCATAAAAAGAGCGGCAAAGATGGCGCCCCAGGCCAAAGGTTCCCGTTTCTGGCGAGTGTAGGCGAGCCCTAGGCCGCAAGCCAGCCAGTAACCGAGGGCACCCGCCAGGGCCAGTTCGTTGCGAGTAAAAGACAGAGCCAGACGAGGGAGGGTCGGCTCTTGGGGCTGTTGGTCCTTAAGTTCGGTGGCCAGCAAAGCCAAATTATATTCTAGGTCTGAGTCTCGAGGTCTGAGTCGACGGGCCTTTTCAAAGGCCACTCGGGCTCGACCCCAGTCTTCCAGCTGATAGTAAGCGTTGCCCAGGTTGTAATAGACCACTCCCGAGGGTCCGTGGCTCTCCAGGTATTGACGGTAGCCGTCGGCCGCCTTGGAGTAGGCGCCTTTTAAGTAAGCCTCGTTGGCCGACTGATAGAGCTCCAAGTCGGACTGAGCCCATCCCGACGGCGTCATCAACAAGAGAAGGATAAGGAGAGACCTCATCGGATCGCCTTCACTAACTCAATAGCCTGGTGTTTCAAATTTCCTTCGAGTGAGCGCCCGCCGAAGCGGGCTTCGTCAGCCTGCTGGAGCCAGGCGAGAATGTTGTCCACCGTCTCTTCTGGGAGATTCGACTGGTCGAGAAGGCGAGCGAGCTTGCGATGGGGGAGACCTCCGGTGGGCCTACCGACCGCTTGACTGAGAGCTTGGTGAAACAGGCGTGCGAGGTCTTCGGTGGAAGCCGATTCGATCTCTTTGACCAGGTTTTTGCGGCCCCGGGGACGGAATCGTTCCCAAGCACCGGTGAGACGACCTCGAAGCCAGGGAAGCACCACCAAGACCACTAGGGCCCCTAAAGGAACGAGTTGAACCATCCCAAAGGCTGGGCTCTGAAGCAGGTCCCAAGACTGTCTTGGTGGCGCTTCTTTGAGAGGTCTCAGCACGGGCTCCGCTAGGGGGGCAGTTGGCTCGGCTGAGTCCTGTTGGGGTGGCTTCTCCTCTGAGGTAAGAGCCTGGCCCGTGACGGTCAGCTTGAGGTCCTGAGCGGTCAACGTCTCATAGGCGCCGCGGTCCGGGTCGAAAAAACTGAACTTCAAGCTAGACAAGACCTGAACGCCTGGCTCGGTGGGGATCAAGACGGTGCGAAAAGTCTTTTCGGAATCGACCTGGCCACCGTTGGTGGCTCGAGTATGGCCACTGGCTTCGGTGTCGTAGACTTTGAAGCCGGGAAGAGGGGGGAGAGGTAGGTCGGGAATGAGGTCGACGTGGCCATCACCTTCGATGACCCGCTCTAAAGTCAGTGGTTCTCCCACTTTGGCCTGGTGGCTGTCCAACTTGCAGCGGAACCGGAAGCGGCCTACGGCTCCGCTGAAATCGTCGGTTTTCCCCTGGGTGGGAAGAGGTCGAACTTTGACCGGAAAGGCTCTGGACACCAAGACATCCGGGGAAAACTGAAACAGCCTCTGAGCCGTTAACTGAACTGCTGGAATCTCGTAGTCACCCGGGGCCAGAGGGAAGTAGGCGGTCTTCAGCTTGGTGACGTAGTAGGTATAGCGGCCCAGGATCTCAGTCGATTGCTTCTGGGGAAAAGGTAGCGTCAAAAAGCCGGAACTATTGGTGGCCGTCAGGCTCGGGTTCGAGCGAAGGTCGATGCGGCGATAGAACCCGAACTCGTGAAAAATCGGTTGACCTTGGAAGACGACTTTCGGCTGGACTTCGGCCTCAACGAACATCCCCGGTCGGGTCTCGAAGCTCCTAGCAGGGCGAGAAGGCCTGGGAGAACCCAAGACCTCCAAGCGCTGGGCTTGACTTCGTAACCGCCTTCCGCCGGCAACGACCTCAACGGGAGGGATGATCAAAGTTCCGTCGCGGGTTGGGGTTATCAGGTAGGTGAAGGTGGTGCTTTGTTCCACCGTATAGCCCCTCTGAACAAGGTTGGACATCGTTCCTGAGAGTCTCACGGTGGCGCCGTCGACGACGGGGGTAGAAGGTTGGCTCAGACCGACTCCGCCGCTTACGGTCACGGTCAGCAGAGTACTTTCCCCAAGTTGGATTGGGGAGCGATCCAACTCGGCCTCCAGGTTGGGTCGTTGGGCCAGTGCCGGCAACAGCATCAACATCATCAGCACCAGGCAGCTTCTCACCAGGTCTCCGTTCCTCGCAGAGGTTGGCCTTTTCTAGTACGAAGGCGCGGTGCGTTCTTATCTTCTTTGTCTTGGAAGTAGCGGAGGAGCCTTTCAGCGTCCTGGCGATTCATCTTCGGTTGTTGGGGCTTCTGAGGCTGGTCTTTCTTCTGCTTTTGCGGGTCCTTTTTCTGGTCGTCGGGCTTTTTGGGGTCGTCTTTTTTCTTCTGGTCCTGCTGTTCTTTCTCTTTGTCTTGCTCTTTCTTCTGCTGGTCAGGTTTCTGGTCTTGCTTCTGTTTTTCCAGAATGACTTCGATATTGTAGCGAGCGTCGTCATCGAGCTCATTCCAGCGGAGGGCAGTCTTGTAGGCCTCCAAAGCCCCTTCCAGGTCCTCTTGCTGAAAAAGCGCGTTGCCCCGATTGTAGGCGGCACGACCCAAAAAGTCGGGATCCTTGCTTTCGACGAGTTTATTGAAAATCTCAGCGGCGCCTTTATACTGCCCCTGGCGATAAAGGCTGATGCCCAAGTTGTAGAGGGCGGTCGGGTCGTCTGGCTTCTGGGTCAGAGCTCTACGGTAAAACCCTTCAGCCTGGGCCGGGCGCCCTTCTTTTATGGCTTGATCGCCCTGCCACATGTCGTAGGGGTAGTAGGCGAGGGCGGGTCCCGAGAGGGCCAGTAAGAGCAGGGCCATCCACACTCTCATGTTGTGACCGCCTTTCGGCCTTCCAGCCAGAAAGCCAGGGCGAAGAGCCCCAGAGCCAGGCCCAGGAAAATCTGAAAACGCTCCTGGTAACGCAGCTTCATCTGACTCTCGAGAGCTTGTCGCTCGGAATTCTCGATGGCTTTGAGAATCGGCTTCAACGGGTCTATCCGTCCGTCGGCTCGAGCGAAAAGCCCACCCGTTTTGGAGGCAACTTCCTGAAGGGTGGCCTCGTCGAGCTTGGAGATGACCGGCTCGTTCTGGTCGTCGCGGATGTAGCCCCCCCACTGATTGGGAACGGGAGCTCCGTCTTGAGAACCAACGCCCACCGTGTAGATGGTGATCCCTTTACGGGAGGCTTCTTCAGCCGCCTTGAGGGGTTCGCTATGATGGTCCTCCCCGTCAGTGATCACAATCAGCACGCGAGCTTGTTGACCTTTCTCGGGAAAGGACTCGATGGCTAGTCGAATGGCGTCGCCGATGGCCGTGCCGGGTACTTGAACGGCATCTTGATCGAGTTGGCGCAAAAACAGTTGGGTGGCCCCAACGTCCAGGGTCAAAGGGCAAAACACGAAAGCCGAACCGGCGAACCCGATCAGGCCAAGCCGATTTCCCTGCAGGTGTTCGGTCAACTGAGTCAGCTCCCGCTTGGCAGCCTCCATTCGCTCGGGCTTGAGATCTTGGGCGGCCATGCTGCGAGAGCAGTCCACGGCAAAGAAGATGTCGAGGGACTGGCGCTCCACTTTCACCAGACTGGCTCCCCACTGGGGCCCGGCCAAAGCCACGATCAACAAAGCCAGTCCGAGAATCTGACAAACCAGGCTCAAATAGACCGCCCGTCGGTTATACTGCTCGGCCAGGCGGGCTAACATGGGAAAGTTGACAAAGCGGGCCACCAGGGCTTCCCGTTCTCGCTCCCGCAAGTAAAGAAAAACGGCCATGAAAGCTACCAGAATCAAAGCCAGCAAGACCAGGGGTTGGGAGAAATTCATGGCACCTCCCGGTAGAGGGTTCTCGAAAGCAGCATCGACAAAGCTAACAGCAAAGCTCCGGGGAGCACGACGTAGGGGTAGAGCTCTCGGTAGCGAGTGACGACCTCTTTCGGTTTCTCGGTCTTCTCTAGTTTGTCGATCTCTCGGTAAATTTGGGCCAGACTCTGGTTGTCTGTAGCTCGGAAGTAGCGACCGCCGGTGATGTCGGCGATTTTGGTCAGGGTTTCGTCGTCAATATCGACCCGAAGCTGCTGGGCTATCCCGAAAGGGTCTCGTCCCGCCGGAGCCTGGCCTCGAGTGCCCACCCCGATGGTATAGATCCGAATGCCGAATTCTTTGGCTAGCTCCGCCCCGGCAAGGGGGTCCAGCTCGCCGGCATTATTGCGCCCGTCCGTCAACAGGATCACGACTTTACTCTGGCCGGGGATATCCTTTAGCCGGTTAACGCAGGTGGCCAGGGCGGTGCCGATAGCCGTGCCGTCAGTGCGGGTAATGCCTGAGGCGATATTGTCGAGAAGAAGGTCGACGGTGGAATGGTCGATGGTGAGAGGACACTGGGTGAAGGCTACCGCGGCGTAGACCACCACTCCGATCCGATCGTCTGGGCGTGAGTTGACGAAGGCCTTGCTGACCTCTTTAGCCGCCTCCAGACGGTTCGGGACCAGGTCGCGAGCATTCATCGAGGTGGAGGTGTCGATGCACATCATGATATCGATGCCGGCTGCCGAGATGTTCTGTCCTGTCAATCCGAACTGGGGACGGGTCAGACCGAAGACCAGAAGGGTCATCCCTACAGCCGTGAGAGCCACGGGAATCCGACCTTCCCAGATCGGTCGTGCCGCAGAGGACCATTCTACCAGGGAAAGATCGGAAAATCCCACACCAGGCTGGCGTCGCTTCGTCTGGGAAAGCTGGCGGTAAAAGAAAGCGGGTAGAAAGAGCAGCAGCAGCAGGTAGGAGGGACTAGCCAGAATCACGCTCGTCCTCCTCTTTGGGGGCGGTGGTCTCCACCAGCGCCCGGGTCTGGGCGAGGCTGGCCTGGCCTTCTTCGAAGGTGGGCTCCCGGCGGGCAAATTTAACCAGGTCGGCCAACCCCAGAATGGAGCGGACCTCGCGCCGGAGACCATCGGTGAAGGCAGCTTCCTTCAGGATGCTGACCAGTTCCGAGGTTGTTCTTTCTAGCACGGGGAGGCGGTAGCGCTCGGCCAGATAGGAGCGCAAGATGGCCGACAGACGGTCGGCAAACTCCTGGCCTCGGTCTTGCTCGAAGAGCCTTTCTTCCTCCAATTCCTTGAGGCGAGCCAGAGCTTTGAGGTGACTCGATACAGGAGGGGGCGAAGCTTTGGGTCTCGGTCGAAGCAGCCAGGCAAGAGTCTTCCAAACTAGAGCGACAAGGGCAGCCCCCAGCAGCAAGCCAAGCAGGTAGACCCAGAGGGGGAGAGGTAGGGGCTCAAACGCCTTGAGGTCACGAATGACCCCTTCCTTATCGCTATCGAGCCGTTTTGCCCCGGTCAGTTTGACGGAAACCTCCTCACTCCAGGTGGTGACATCGGCCCCGCCTTGTTGATAGGTAAACCCCACCGAGGGCACCGTCGCCTCCCCGGGCTCATAGCGGGCCAGACGGAAGGTGTAGCGTCCTCGCTGACGCCCGCCTTGCTCAGGGAGCGGAGTGAAGACCGCGTCTCGGACCTCAAAATCTTCGAACTCGAGAGTCTCCGGTTTGACCGGCGTATACTGGGCTGGATCTTTCCAGGAAAGATCGACGGTGAGCTTGAGAGTGGTGCCGAAAGGAGCGGTGCGAGGGGCGAGTTCGGTCTCCACTTCGAAATCGGCGGCCCCAACAACCGAACTCAACAGCAAGAACAGCAGCGCTTTATGTCTTAGCGAGACCATCGTCGTTTCTTCTTCTTAGCGAAAAATCGAACCAGCGTCTGGACTGGCTTTTCGGCCGTGGAATACTCTGCATAATCCACTCGCGCCGCGTCGAAAATCTTTTTGAGGCCCAACTGACGACGTTTGATCATCTGACCAAATTCGGCTTGAAAAGTTGCGCTTGAGGTGTCCAGAAGAACCATTTTTCCTGTTTCTAGATCCTTAAGGCGAACTCTGCCGACAGGCGGCATCTCCTGTTCGCGTGGGTCGAACAGTCGAAAAGCCGACACATCGTGCCGGCGGGCCGTGACCCGCAGCATCTTGGTTGCCCTTCTCTTTTCTTTATCCAGATCGGTGAAAGGTGAACCGAGAAAATCGCTCAAGACGAACACCAAAGCCCGTCGTTTGTGGAGTCGATTCAGGCGGGCCAGGGCTTGTTCCAAATCGGTTCCCTTGCCCTCGGCGGGGAACCGATTTGGAACAAGCCCTGGC
>CAYRFU010000002.1:6811-8489 GCA_964423525.1 uncultured Burkholderiales bacterium
TCGGCGGGGGGAGAGAGGATCTCGCGGATCAGTCTCAGCACGTGCCGCTTGCCTTTCCCCGGTGGAATGTATTCGTCCACTTCGTTAGAAAAGAGCATCAACCCCACTTTATCATTATTGACCAGGGCCGAGAAAGCCAGGATGGCGCCAATCTCACCGGCCAGCTCCCTTTTGCTGTGTTGGTCGCTTCCGAAATTCAAGGAGCCGCTGTTGTCGACCACCAACATCATGGAAAGTTCTCGCTCTTCTTCGTTGCGCTTGAGGTAGGGCTTGCCGAAACGAGCTGTGACGTTCCAGTCGATGTTGCGAATATCGTCGCCAGGGAGATACTCCCGGAACTCGGCGAACTCTATTCCACGACCTTTGAACAGGCTCTCGTACTGGCCTGCGAACATTTGTTCGACGAGACGGCTGGTGGTGATCTCGATTCGGCGGATTTTCTTACGAATCTCCTCCGAACTCTGGTCCATCAGGGAACCTCAATCTTGTCAAAAATCTGGGCCAGGATGGCCTCGGAATCCATCTCTTCAGCTTCAGCCTCATAGCTTGGCATGACGCGGTGGCGCAGCACATCTAGCCCGATCGACTTGACGTCGTCGGGGGTCGCGTAGGCTCGACCTTGGAGCAAAGCGTAGGCCCGGGAAGCCTTGGCTAGGTAGATGCTGGCTCGGGGAGAAGCCCCGCAGGAGATGAGGGGGGTCAACCTCGGCATGTCGAAATCTTTCGGTTTCCGGGTGGCGAAAACCAGGTCGAGAATATAGTTTTTGACCTTGTCATCGAGATAGATTTTGGGCACCAGGCGCCGAAGGTCCATCAGTTCCTCTGTTTGGAGCACAGGCCCAGCCTCTGGCGGCTTCCTGCCCGTCATCCGTTCGATGATCTGGAACTCTTCGTCACGGCTCGGATAGTCCACTTGAACCTTCAGCATAAAGCGGTCGACCTGGGCCTCAGGAAGGGGATAGGTACCCTCTTGCTCGATCGGGTTTTGGGTGGCCATGACGAGAAAGGGTTGGGGGAGCGGGAAGGTCGACTCGCCGATGGTGACTTGCTGCTCTTGCATCGCCTCGAGCAGAGCACTCTGAACCTTGGCCGGGGCTCGATTGATTTCATCGGCCAACACCAGGTTGGCGAAGATCGGACCTTTCTTGACCGAGAATTCGCCTGACTTGGGGTTGTAGATGGTGGTGCCGAGCAGGTCGGCTGGTAACAGGTCGGGGGTGAACTGGATTCGTTGAAACTCGGCCGACAAAGTGTCGGCAAGAGTTCGAAAGGTTAGCGTTTTAGCCAAACCGGGCACCCCTTCGAGCAGCACGTGACCCCCTGCCAAAAGGCCCACCATGACCCGTTCGATCACTTCCGTCTGACCGACGATCACTTTGCCTAACTCGGATTGGAGGGCCCGAAAGCAAGCGCCGGCTTTCTTTAGGACTTCCTGGATTTCTTGAACCTGGGTTTCCGCCATGGGCGGCCTATTCTCGTGGTAACCTGCTCGCCCTTCTGGTTTCTATTTTCGGGGGGGCAGAGGAGCTCCGCAGGCTTGGCATCGGCGACGTTCAGGCGAGTTGGTGAGGTCACAGTAGCGACAAAGGGGGTCGACATCGGTAGCCGGATCGTAGTCTTTGAGCCATAAGGCCCGCAGAGTATGAAACTCGCCGTGGTCGAGCCAAGCTCCTTGACA
>CAYRFU010000002.1:8499-32930 GCA_964423525.1 uncultured Burkholderiales bacterium
TTGACAAGCCGCGCATCGTTCCACCACCACCGAATCGAGCGGCTTCACCATCAGAAGCTGACGGCACTTTGGGCATTTGCGGCTTCCCGAAGGAGACTTGTAAAAAGAGATTCTCTTCACTTTGGGGTTGATCAAAGACTCGGGTGGTTCAGCCCGGAAGAGGTCGGTAAGGCGGTCTTCGTTGACCCAGAGACCGCGGCATTTGTCGCAGTCGTGGAGTTCCACGTTCTCCCATTGAGAACACCTCATCTGTTTGCGACAGGATGGACAGGGAGCGGTGCCGGACTGTTGTTCTTGTTCGTGACGCTGGTAGAACTGCTGCTTGTTCCGTTCATAGGGTGTCAGGTCCGCTGCTGGCTTGACGGCCAAGTCGGCCTCACCGGCGAGACCGAGTAGTCGCAATATTCCTCCGAGACATCCACACCCCTGGGCCATCTCTAAGCTTTGGCAGTCAGGCACAGATCCTCCTTTTTAGAGCGTTTTCAGGGTTGGGACCTAGAATCTGCGTGTCCAACCGGAAAGAGAAGTCGTTGCAAGTCCTGAGTTCCGGGTCGGTTAAGAGGCCCTATCTTCCCAAGTCTCGGGCCTTAACTTTGCCTGACCCGCCGGTGCCCAAATTAGGCCGGCCTGTTCTGGTGGTCCCGGGTGGCAATAGCCGCTCCTGGGGTCTGCCCGCCGTCTTGCACTATCTGTGTCACGGCGACCATAACACCTATGGCGGAGCTCTCCGTGTAGACCAGCTCGACAAGCTCGAGGAGACCTACGAAGCACACGGTGGCGACGTCTTCTCCCTCCAGTTTACCCGCGAGTTTGGGGGGATCGAGACCAACTCGGTCGAGATCGGCGAGGCGGTCGAGGCCCTCAAGAGGATCACCGGGGCCGAGTCGGTCGACGTGGTGGCCGAGTGTAAGGGGTGCATCGAAACCCGTCGCTACCTGCAGGACGGTGGAGACGGGATTCGAAACTTCGTGCAGATGGTCCCACCCAATCGGGGCATGCCGGTCGGCGGGGACCTCTCTAGTATCGCCTCGAAACTGATCGTGGGCCTCGGCCTGGGAGTGGAAAGGTTGACCTTCTTCCCGGTCTGCGAGGACACTTTAGACACCTTCGAAGATATGCGAACGGATATTCGCTTAGGTCCCTTCCACTGGAACCCCAGATTGGCCGAAATGAACACGCGGGAGGGGTTTCTCAAAGAAGAGAAGGCCGTGCATTCCACCACTATCCTGATGGGGAAAAAGATGCCCCTGGCCGAACACACGGTGAAGATCGCGGGTCTCAGAATCCCGATGGCCGTCCCCGGCAGGCAACATTGGGGCGATGCCTCGGTGCCCCAGTGGAGTGCGGCTTTGCCTCACGCCTACCATTTCGAGTTGGATGGCTTTCTCAGTCACCACGGCCGCTTTCCCCATCACCCCGAAGCTCTGGAGAAAATGGCCGAAACTCTGGTCACCGACGGCAACCCGCGCCGAGACGACGACCACTACGTCGGGTCTCCACCCGAAGCTAGTTGGGCAGCCATGCGCACGGGGCTCGACCTGACCGCCACCATAGGTCGCTTCTCCACGGGAATTATGGCCGCCAGCGGAGCGGCCTTCGGACCGCTCGGGTTGACTCTAGCCGGGGTGGCGCTGCTAGACTCCACTGTAGAGATGTTGGAGCATGTCAATTACGGCACAGCCGGAGAACAATCGGCCCTTCGAACTTGCGTCGGGTTAGCTTCCCAGGGCCTCCAGATTGCTGGCCTGGTTTCTTGTCTCAATGGGGTGGGCTGGCCCGGGGTCGCCCTCTTGGGGGCGGGTTATCTGGGAGCGCTTTTTACTTAGTGCGAATTGTAGCCATCAGCGATACTCACGGTTATCACGACCGAGTTTCGATCCCTGAAGGGGACCTCTTGATTCACGGGGGCGACCTTTCCAATAGCGGGACCCTGATCGAGATGGAGCGTTTTAACGCCTTTCTGGAAAAGCTTCCTCATCCTCACAAAGTGGTGATCGCCGGCAATCACGACTTTGCTCTTGAGCGGCAGGCTCCAGAAGCCGAGAAGCTCCTGACCGCCTGCCATTATCTCAAAGACAGGCAGGTCGTTGTCGAAGGGCTCAAAATTTACGGATCCCCCTGGCAGCCGTGGTTTTTCGATTGGGCCTTCAATCTGCGAAGGGGGAGCCCGTTGGCCGAGAAGTGGGCTCAGATTCCCAACGATACTGATATCCTGGTCACTCACGGCCCGCCCCAGGGCATCCTGGACCTCACTCACGACGGACGAAGGGTCGGCTGCGAAGAACTGGCCAAGCGGGTTCAAGAGGTCCGGCCCCAGGCCCACATTTTCGGTCACATCCACGAGGCCTATGGCAGTCTTGAGCGATACGGCACCACCTTTTACAATGCAAGCCTCTACAACCATTTTGAGAAGCGCTATCAGCCCGCCTGGGTGTTCGATCTCCAGTCGAACAGGAACCTGCTGGCCAGGAATTGAATAATTTGCGCTGACGGAGGTGGACTATGGCTTCTACAGTTTGGAAAGGACACTTGACCTTCGGCCTGATTTCGGTGCCGGTCAGGCTGACGGTGGCGGCCCGGCCTAAGAAGGTCTCCTTTAATATGGTCAACCCGGACACGATGTCGCGGGTGAAACAGCAGCTCTACGACCCGGTTTCAGAAAAGGTCGTTTCGCGCAAAGACCTGGCCAAAGGGGCCGAAATGGAAGATGGCAGCTATGTCTTGATCACCGATGACGACATCAAAAAGATCACTCCGGCCACCTCCAAGACCATGGAAGTGATCGAGTTTGTAAAGTTAGAAGAGGTCGATCCGGTCTTTTTTGAGTCTTCCTACTATCTTTCCCCTGATGGAGAAGCCGGTGAGAAGCCTTACTTTCTGCTGGCCCAGGCTATGGAAGAGGAAGGCTACGGTGCCATCGCCAAAATGCTCCGCTCGGGTCGTGAACACATCGTGATCATTCGGCCCTCAAGCGGAGGGGTGATGCTCCACACCCTCTTCTATTCTGATGAAGTCCGCGATCACGAGGGGCTAAGTGGAAAAGACAACGTCAATCTCGAGCCTCAGGAACTCGAACTAGGAAGAATGTTCATCAAGCAGCTGGCCACCGAATTCGAACCGGCTAAATATAGAGATACCTACCGA
This sequence comes from uncultured Burkholderiales bacterium, assembly GCA_964423525.1. Lineage (GTDB taxonomy): Bacteria > Vulcanimicrobiota > Xenobia > Xenobiales > JADMJV01 > CAYRFU01. The sequence goes on from CAYRFU010000002.1 coordinate 11,644, forward strand.
GAGTCGTTGCTCAAATTGGTCGAAGATAAAGCTCAGGGTCGGGAGGTTCAACCTCTGGCGACGCCTGCTGCTCCTCCTGCTCGAGACCTGATGGCCGCACTCAAAGCGAGCCTTGAGTTGCCGGCTAAGAAACCGGCTGCTGAGGTGGCCGACGAGAGCGAAGAGGCCGCTCTTAAAAAGGCTCAGTGACCTTGGAGAGGTTCTCCCGCAAAAAGACAGGCAAGATCTTGGGCCTGAGTCAGGGCAAGCTGCGCTATTGGGAGAAGCTTGGTCTGGCCGAGCCGTCCCTGGAAGACGGCAAAGTCAGCTACGACTTGACCGAACTGATCCGCCTGCGGGCCATCGAAAAGTTGACCCGTCAAGGGGCTAAAGCCAAAGTCTTGGCCACTCCCGAGATGAAGGCCCGGATGGACGAAAAACGACTCGAGGTGATCGGAGACTGTTTGGTTGTCTTCGAAGACGGGCAACCTTTCGATGTTGTGACTGGTCAAATGATTTTAGAATTCGAGAAACCCGCCCCGGCGAGCCGACCCGTCCGTCTGCCTTTCACTAGAGATTGGACTGAGTTGGCCCGCGCGGCCCGAGAACGAGGCGACTACGGGGCCGCGATCGAGGCCTTGAAGGAAGCCGTCGCCCATCAGCCCCGAGAGGTGGAATCCTACAACCAGCTCGGGATCCTGTTGTTGGAGGCCGGCCGAGCCGAAGAAGCGGTCAGGGTCTTTCGCCAAGCTCTCTGGCTGGCTCCCCGGAGCCCGAGTCTTCGCTTTAATTTAGCCAACGCTCTGGATGAAACGGGAGACCACCAGTCGGCGCGTCAAGAGTTGGAGAGGGTCTTGCTGACCGACCCGGGTTTCAAAGACGCATACTTCAATCTGGCTTTACTGCTAGAAAAGCAGAACCTTGGAGCCCAGGCCTATCCTCTGTGGAAGAAATATCTCCAGCTTGACCCGACTGGGCCCTGGGCTGATAAAGTACGCTCTTTGCTTGAGAATCATCATCTTCGTGGCCAGGTAATCCCTCTGCGGCCTGGATGTCGCTAGAACAGTATCTCTCCAAGCGAGATTTCGAGCAGACTGGCGAGCCTCTTCCGTCGGCTCAACCGACGCCGGGAACGAATCGATTCTGCTTGCAGCGCCACCAGGCTCGCCGGCTCCATTACGATCTGCGCCTGGAATACGATGGGGTACTGAAGTCTTGGGCCATTCCCAAAGGACCCTCCCTGGCGCCGATGGAGAAACGGATGGCGGTGGCCACCGAGGACCATCCCCTCGAGTATCTCAAGTGGGAAGGCGTGATCCCCGAGGGGAGTTATGGGGCCGGCTCGATGCTGGTTTTCGACCTGGGAACCTTTTGCTTGCGCGGCGAGGGAGATTTTGGTGTTCAACTGGATCGCGGCGACCTGAAACTGTTTTTCCGGGGTCGAAAGCTTCAAGGCGAATACGCGCTGGTCAGAACCCAACAGAACTGGCTCTGGATCAAAAAGACTGATCCCTTCTGTGACCCATCCTGGGACCCAGAAAGGTGCGCTTGGAGCGTTGTCAGTGGACGAACTCAGGCCGAGGTTGAAGCGGGTGAGGACGGTCCCGGCCGCCATCTGCAGTCCCCTCCCGAGGGGGGAAAGGCGAGTGAGTTACCGGAGATGGTGAGTCCGATGTTGGCGAAGGATGCCGATCCCTTCGACCATCCTGACTGGACCTTCGAGATGAAGTGGGACGGATTTCGCGCTCTGGCCTATGGCCAACAAGGTCAATTAAGGCTTCTGTCCCGAAAAGGGACCTCGCTGACGGTCCAGTTCCCTGAACTTCAGCGTCTGCGCCAGCAGGTGGCGGCTCAAAGCTATATTCTCGACGGGGAGATCGTGTCGCTTGACGAAGAGGGGGTTCCAGATTTTCAAAAGCTGTTGCCTCGGATGCATTCTCAGGGTCAAGCCACGGTGGCCCAACTCTCTCGCACTCGTCCCGCTGTCTATTACCTCTTTGACCTGATCTATTTGGACGGCTACGACTTGAGTCGAGTTCCTTTCAAGGCGCGTCTGAAGCTGTTGGCCGAGATTGTCCGCGTCGATAGCGTCGTTCGCCTTTCCGATACGGTCGAGGGTCAGGGGCGGGCTCTCTTTGAGGTGGTGCGTCAGCGAGGTCTTGAAGGGATCGTGGCCAAGCGAAAGGGGAGCCTCTATCACTTCGGCCGCAGTGATGATTGGCTCAAGATCAAAGTAAGCCAGACCCTCGACTGCGTTGTGTGCGGTTTCACCGCCCCAAAAGGCGGTCGTGAACGGCTGGGGTCTTTGGTTCTAGGCCGGTTTCGGGAAGGGCGTCTGGCCCACGTCGGTAATGCCGGGTCGGGGTTTTCTTCAGCCCTGTTACAAGAAGTGGGAGACCTGCTTGAGGCACGGGCGGTCAAAGCGTGCCCTTTCGATCAGGTGCCCAAACTCGACGACCCGGTGACCTGGGTTCGTCCGGAACTGGTTTGTGAGGTCAAGTATTCGTCCTGGAACGACAGCGGAGTGGTCCGCTTTCCTGTCTTTCTTCGGCTTCGACCCGACCTTGACCCGGACCAGTGTCAGGCCCGTCAGGCGCCCAACCAAATGGTGGCCAAAGGTCAACCGGAGTATCGGGAGGTCGAGGGGCGCACTCTCAAGATCAGTAACCCTGAGAAAGTTCTTTTTCCCGGATGTGGTTACACTAAGCGCGACCTGATCGACTACTACGATGCCGTTTCGGACGCGATTCTGCCCCATCTGGCCGGACGCCCACTCTCTCTGAAGCGTTATCCCGACGGTATCGAGGGTCCCTTTTTCTTCCAGAAGAGGCCGAGTGAGGGATTCGCAGAGTGGGTCGAAACGGTCGACCTGACCAAATCGGACGGAACTCCGGTGGAGGGGATTGTTTGTAACGACAGAGCCTCGCTCCTCTATTTGGCTAACCTCGCTTGCATTGACCAGAACCCGACTCTGAGTCGGATCCCCCATCTAGACGAGCCCGATTTCTGTCTATTCGACCTCGATCCGATCGAATGTAGTCTTAAAGACCTCTATGCTGGTGCTCTGCTACTGCGCCAACTTCTCGAAGCGGTGGGACTCAAGGCGTGGTGCAAAACCAGCGGTTCGCGCGGCCTTCATCTCTATGTCCCGGTGGCTCGAGGCCACCGCTACGAGCAGACCCGGCTGTTTGTTCAAGTGATCGTCCAGGTCGCTGCCCAGCGCCGCGCCGACCTTTTTACTCTGTCGAAATCTCCCGGCAAGAGAGCCAAAGGGAATATCTTCGTCGATTATCCCCAGAATCGCGAGGGGGGCACGACCGCCGGAGTTTACGTGGTTCGGGCCGTGCCGGGCGCTCTGGTCTCGATGCCGCTGGCTTGGGACGAGGTCGAAGAAGGCGTCCCTCCCGATCAGTTCCACCTGAAGTCGGCCCCCTCTCGTCTGCAGGAGGTGGGTGACCTGTTTGCTCCTCTGTTGACGACGCCTCAGTCGCTCGAGCAGGCCACTAGCCGTCTTGAAGAACTACTCTGAGCGGCCCATCACCTCGAACACTTCCACCGGTCGGCGCCGTCCTTTGATCTCGGTGGTGCCCAAGCTCTGAGTGTGGAAACGGCCCTCGAGTCGAGCTTCGGTGGAACTGGCGATCAAGATCTGAGCGTCAAACTCTCGGGTCAGCTTCTCGATTCTTGAGGCCACGTTGGTGGTGTCACCCATGGCCGCAAACTCTCGGTGCCCGGTCACCCCAACATCGCCTACCATCACCTCCCCGCTGGCGATACCGATGCCGATTCGAAGGCTCGGTTGTTCGGAGGAGGACCAGGCTTGGTTGAGATCGGTCAGGCGTTCCAACATCTCGAGGCCGGCTTCTACCGCATGGATGGCGTGATGTTTGTCGGCCCTCTCCGGCTGAGCTCCGAAAACGGCCATCATGGCGTCACCCAGGTAGGTCATCAGAATGCCCTGGTGGTCAACAATGACTTTGCCGAGGCTCTTATACACTTCGTTCAACTGGCTGATGGTCTCCTCGAGGGGACGGCTTTCGGCCAGCCTGGTGTAGTCCCAAATATCCGAGAACAATATGGTGGCCTCTTTAGGGATCAGAGCTCGCGGCCGGGTGGTCGCTTTGTAGGTGCGAAAACGCAACAACTGCTGACCCACTTGAATCAGGTCTTCATCTTTGAGGATTCGTAAATTCTCAACCTCCTCGGCATTGACCCAGGAGGGGTTATCGGACTCGGGCCTCAGTACAAAAACGTCCTCTTGGACCTCTATGGTGGCGTGCACTCGGGAAACGGTGGGGTCGTCCAGCGTGATCACGTTTTGCCGTTTCCCGGCTCGCCCGATGGTGGTGTGGTCGGTGGCCAGGGTCCAGTGCTGGCGGCGATGGGGGTCGGTATAGCCTTCCAGAAAAGCCACGTTCTCTCGGAGACGCTCTAGGCGAACAGTAAAGTTGCCGAACACGATCTCGTCCTGAGGTTGGAGCTGGCGGAAGGTAGCTGCCTCGCCATTGACTCGAGTTTCAAACTGGGGGTGGATGTTGTTAAAGTAGACCTGTCCCTGAATCAACTTTAATAAGCCTTGTCGGTTGGCGACCCTCGGGCCATCCAAAACGACATCGTTGACCTTCCTGCCAGGCGACCCTAAAGTCATATGGGAGTAGCACAGAGGGACCCGTCGTTCTCCATCGGGACCGATAACGAGCAGGTCGTAGCCGGTTCGGAGCCACTGCCGGTTGGGGGCGAAGGCAGCCTGGTCGGTCCGGATTGTGGAACGGTCTTGATCGCTCATGAAGACCCCTCTGACTTCTGCGCTAGGGAGGTTCTCCCTGGTTGGTGCGTGGAAGTTGATAGGGGTGAACCACCCTTCCCAGACAACTTTGGATCAGATGCTGAAGTCGTTGCGAAGCCAGGGCCGAGAAGAGTCCTCAGGAGTCTTTTCCCTGGCGCCCGAAAAGGCTCTGGAGAAATTTAAGGGCTTTCGCTTCCCGAAAGACGACTTTTACATTCTGAAAGTCATACAGTCGGCAGTGGCAGCAGGGGCCCAAACGATCGAAGCGAGCTGCACTCCTATGGGGGTGGCTTTGGGCCACGATGGTCGACCACTAGAGACAGACTCAGTGCCTGGCCTGTTGAGCTTCCTGTTTGACTCGAGCGGGAGCCGAAAGGTTCGTGACCTTCACCATCTCGCCGCCGGAGTGGTGGGCTCCCTAGCCGTGGCACCGAGGGCTCTTTCCATCGAATCGTGGGATGGGCAGGCCGGTTACTGCCATCGATGGGGGGCGGGCTCCTGGCTGACTGAAAAGCTTTCCCAGTCCCCGGAATGGGCCGTCCGGTTCCGTCTAGCCCGACCAGTTGGTGAGGTCGTGGGACAATGGTATCATCTAGCTTACTCGGATGTTTTTGACCTGCTCACCCGTAGCCCGAAGGTGAAATATCGCGAGGAATCGGCCATCTATGATCGATGCGTTTATCTGCCGCTGAAGTTTCGCATCAACGGTCGACCCGTTCAGGCCACTCACTTCGGAAAACCTCGATTTCCCGGCTATGTCTCCCATCAGGATTCTTCTCCCGGCGAAACGAGAGCCCCCTGGATTTACCTGATGAAGAAACATCAATACTACATTGAAGGCGCCGTTCACAAGAAGCACCACCTGGTGGAGGTGCATTACGGGGCCGCTCCCGGGGAACGAGCCAGTTTGGCTATCCCGCCGAGTGACGCAACCTATTTTGAGACCCGGGCCACAGTGGGCCAGCGGTGTCGAGCCTGGTTGGCCATTGAAGCAGATTTGAAGCCGGGCGCCCGGATCACCTACGTCGATGACGGGGTTACTATTTGTCAGAAACGCTATGACCTCGGATGCCTCGGTCTGGTGGGGGTCTTCTCGGCCGAACATTTGACCAAAGACCTGACCGGCTTTGGTTTGGTGGAGGATGAAAGATATCAAGACCATTTAGAATGGTTACGGGCCCAAGTAGGAGAACTGAGAGAGAGTCTGGAGGCCCACCTCGACCGGGTGCCGATCAGACATTATGTTTCAACGCGACTAGCGCAATGAGGGTTTGGCTTGGATAGATCGTTTTTGCGATGGTGTGTCTCTGACCGAGACCATCTGCTCGCTCAGTTGCCTCATCTCACTAGAAGTGTGGTGGCCACACCCGCCCTGGCCCTCGAAACTGTGTTGGACCTGATGGGGTGTGAGCCCCAGTTGCCAGGCGAACTCCAGCCGGTGGAAAGGCTCGGTTTACCTGAACTTTATCAGCGCAACACGCTTTTGGCTCTGGAACTTGGGCGTCAGCAGTGCGGCTCCGACCAGCCTAAGAAAGTCTGGGCCTACGCTGCCGTATTTTGTCTTCCAGAAGAACCTCTTAAGAGCCATTCCGATTTGCTCTGGCTGATGGAGGACGGTTTGCCCCAGTCAGCCGTCTGGGAACGGATCTCCGCCCTGGGCAAGCATTTTCAGGTGGACCACAAACTGGCCTTGACCCGATTGATTCATCTGCGTGTTCTAGGCCTCAACGGTCACCATCTGGTGCCCACTCAGGCCCCCCAATTTGTCGAGACCAGGGGGGCTGCAGCCTACCGTAGCCCGTCGGCTGACCCTTTCGGGTTTCGCTGAAGCTAAGCCAGGTCGAGCAGAGGTCAAAGGCGCTGGTCAAGTCCTCCTCATCAAGAAGCTCTAAAGCCCTGTCGAAGTCTCGGTGGCCACCTCGTTTGGCGGCGCCTCGAATCAGAATCTTCGCCTTTCGTTTGGCTTCGGCCAGGGCCAGGTCGAAGCGCTCCAGACTTAGCCTTTCCCGGGTCATCAGCTTGACAAGGGCATAGAGGCGATATCGGTCGAGGGCAGGGAAGCGTTGGGAAAGTTGATCTTGATGACCACCGTTGCGAACAACTAGACGCTCTTCGACGACTTGCATAGGAAATTGGTTGGCCAGTCGCAAGCCGAAATCGTAATCCTCGCAAACGAATAACTTCTCGTCAAAGCCACCCAGGTCCCAAAAGAGCTGGCGAGGTAGGACGATCGAGGAGCAGCTGACACAGACCGAGTGGCAACTTTGGGCAAAGATGTCTCCAGCCACCATCTCGAATCGTCGCGGAGGATTGACCCGTTTCTGGTGACGATACCAGATTTCCCGAACTTGACTGGGTCCTTCCAGACAAGTCTGGCTGGCCAGTTTGCCTCCAAGCCACCAGTCATCGGAGTCGAGAAAGGCGATTCTTGCGCCCTGGGCTTGAGAAACCCCGAAGTTGCGGGCCGCTCCGGGCCCTTGGCGGGGCTGGCGATAAAATCGATGGCCCCGCTGGGTCACAAATCTCTCCAGGGCTTCGGTCTCTAGGGTGGAGCCGTCATCCACCACGATCAGTTCATGGAGGGCGTCCTGGGTCAGGACCGATTCGACAGCTTGGCGAGTTCTGTCCGGTCGGTCACAGGTTGGGATGATGACCGAGACTATCCGTCTTGTCCTTCGACGGGTTCAACCTTGAGGGCCACGGGAGGAGTTCCCTGAGCGAAGATGACCTTCACTCGAGTACCCACCTCGGGCGGTGTCAGCTGACCCCGTAAAAACTGCTGGTTCTTGGATTCGAGTTTGACATAGAACTTGTCGTAGCTGACGGCGCTGATGACCCCAACCACCGCCTCGCCTTGCTTCAAGAATTCAGGATTGGTCTGTTTCTCTTCGACCTGGTAGTTGGGCTTCATTCGATAAGGCTTGATGACGCCCCGTCCCACCAGGTAGACGTGCATAAATCCGCTCAAAGTGCACATGATCAAGAAGCCGATGACCAGGCGACGAAAATTCCTACGATCCGCTGCAGAACTCATTCTTTCTTTATGTTTCCCGCTTTCACGGTGGGATACACCCGGGGCGGGGGTCGTTCCGATGGAGAACGGACCAACGACTTGAGGAAACTCTCCACCGAGTAGGCGATCAATCGAGCCGATGGACCGTTCTCTATGAAATCACCGCCGTGGTTCATCCAGGCCAGCCGGAGCACGAAATGAGGAACTTGGTGGCGGCCAAGCTCCTGGGCCAACATCTCGGCGTGGGCAGGCCAGACCAGGTCGTCGCGCTGCCCGTGAACGATCAGGGTCGGAACCGACCCGGAGCCGACGTATTGAAGAGGCGAGGCCTCTTGATAGGTGGCCTTCTGTTCCGGTAGACCGCCACCCAGGAAGCCTCTGAGAACGCTATCGCTGTCATAGGCCGAAGGCCGACTGGGGTGATGAAAACTGTAGATCAGGTCCACCGGAGCATAGATTCCCACCACGCCGGCTATCGGCAGTTCGGTTTCTCGGTAACTAGCTAAAAGGGCCAGGTGGCCTCCCGCCGAGCGGCCCAGTAGAACGAGGGGAGGGCCCTCCAGTTTGCGGCATTCAGCCACCACATCCTGGTAAGCGGCGGGATAAGGGTCTTGGGGCGCCAACCGGTAATCGAGAGAAGTGACCCGATAGCCTAGGGAGGCATAGTAGCGATTGGTGCGGTCGTGCTGGTGGCGTTCCCCCGCCCGCCAACCTCCACCGTGGATGACGACTAGCTGGAGAGAGCGTGAAGGGGCCCTCGAGCCGGGAATATAGGTGGTCGTAGTTTCACCCTCTTTCAGGCGGACCTCAGGGTAGAGGGGGAGGCCCCGCAGAGGATGGCGATTCAGCCTGGTCTCGAAGGCGCGAGCCAGCTGATCGGGGAGTCGTTGCGCTTGAAGGAAGGCTACCACCCAGGGCGAGAGGGCCAAGGTCACTACCACCACGCCCAGAATCCGCGTCACTACAGGGCTTCGCCCTAGTAAAAGAGGAATGGCGGCAAAAACGAAATAAACCCCCAGCTCAGGTGCGCCCACGCTGGCCACCCATAGGTATGGCACAGGACAAGGAAGCCAGATGAAAAGGACGAGGATCAAAAGGACGACGCCCCAGACAAAGCGCGCTTTGTTGGCCAGGCTTTCCACAGTTCGCCTTTCAAGCTGGCCAGGTTTGATTTCCTTCGCCCTGTGGAATACCAAGCCTTAAAGAGACCCGAGGTTCGATATGGAAGTCATCCACGAAGAAAACCAATATGGGCTGCGTCGCGGCGCAGTGGAGTTTCCGATGATGCTAGTCATCTCCACCGTTTATCCTTGCAACTTTGGTTGCCCGATGTGTCCCTATACCGATGGGAACTCGGACATCCGAAGCTTCTACCGTGAGCGGGGGGGAGATCGTTTCCCGGTCGAACTGTGGAACCGTATCGCTGAAGAGGCGGGGCCCTACGGCGCCTGGTTGCGCTGCACCGGCGGCGGAGAACCGATGCTTCACCCCAAGATGACCGAGATGATCGAGTTCGCCAAAGAGAAGGGCGCTCGGGTCTGGTTAAACACCAACGGAAGTCTGTTTGGGCCTCTGCCCAAGTTTCGGAAACGCCTTGAGAGGCTGATCAAAGCCGAAATCGATCTGATCGAATTCTCGATGGATGCCGGAGACGCCGAGTTCTACGCCCAGGTGCGCCCCCCCCGAGGTGGTCCGCCGCGCGACCCGGAGAAATGGTTCAATAACCACGTCAGCAACATCAAAGCGGCCTTGGAACTTCGCAAGAAGTATCAGTCACCGACCCGGGTGGTGGTCTCGATGATCCGTCAGGACATCATCGAGGGAAGACTCGATGACTACGTGAAATTCTACCTCGAGGAAGTAGGGGTCGATGACGTCATCACCCGCAAGTTCCTCAGTTGGGACGATAATACCAACATCAACCTCGACCACTCCCTCGACAAGCATCTTTACGCAGAACTCCCCACCGAGAAGAAGGAGCCATGCGTGTGGCCCTTCGAGCGGATGAATGTCGACACCCTGGGCCGAGTCGCCCTCTGCGGTCAGGACGTTTCTTTCAATACAGCCGACAAATTCCCCAACCTTTGGGACCACTCGGTCAAAGACGTCTGGCAAGGCGAGATGTTCAACTGGTATCGCAAGATGCACCTTGAGGGACGAGGGGCCGAAGCCTGGCCCTGCCGCAACTGTTCGGCCTGGCTGGCTGGAGTGCGCGACTGGAACCATGGCTGGCTGAAAGTGCTCAAAACTTCCGGTGACCGGCTCAAGCAGGTCATGCGCGAAGACCTGGGCGCTGAAGTCGAAATCTACGAACCCGACCACGACGCTCAGGTCGTCACTTCCGACTAAGTCTCCTAAATGGACAGTGGCCTGGGTCAGCTGCTAGACCAGTTGATGGCCGAGGGGGCGGTGGATTCGGGCGGCGTCTTCACCGTCGACCTCAACCAAGCGCTAGCGAAAATGCGGCGCTACCAGCTCGAGGGGCGCCAAACCTACCTCCAGGCTCTGGTGACAGCAGCGGTCCTCGGCCAAGCGACCCGTTTTCAGGTCGACGGCCGCGGTCACGCCATCACCGTCTCCTACGATGGTTTAGCCAGTAGCGCTGACGACCTGCGACGTCTGTTCTCTTCCCTTCTGACAACGGGGCTGGCGTCTCGCCAACGGGAACTCGCCGTGGCCGTCAATACCCTTCTGGGGGAAGACTTTGAAGGACTGCTCTTTCAGTCTTTCGACGGCTTTCGAGGGGGGGAGCTTCGATTCTCCCAGGGCCAACTCCAGGTCAATGAACTCGATCACCGCCCCTGGAGCGACCCTCATTTCACCAACCGTTTCCGGGTGACCCGTAAAGCTCGGGGATTGAAGGGACTTCTCAAGACCTTCCAGCCCCTCAACGAGGAAAGAGACTTCCTGCAAGAGCGCTGTTCCCTCGCCCCGCTCACCCTTGAAGTGGCCGGGGAAACTCTGGCTCGAAGTCAGCCTCTTCCTGACGATTGTTTAGCTCTGGGCGGATTGGTGAGTAAGGACCACCCGCTGACGGTGGACCTTCCTCAGGCCCATTTTCGGCGGGCCGGGGCGTCTCCCGGGAAGTTCACTGCCCTGGTGGCGGTGACCTTGAATCCGGACCCGCGAGCCGATTTGACGTTTGTCGTTTCGGGGGTGTCTTTCCGGCATCACATTCCGATAGGTTATCCGGGCTTGGTAGCTGTGGTGGCCACCGACTCCCTTCCTAAGAATTTTAGCCAGACCGACCTCGTGGCTGGCTCTGAAAAGGATCAGTTGCTAGACTTGTTGGGGCAGGAGGCCCTCAAGCTAGTGGCCACCGTGGCAACCGACCTGGACCGAGTCCCTGAACAAGAGCGACAACTAGCCCGCGAGATGATCCTGAGGTGTCTGCCGGTGGCCGTGAAAGTAGACCGACCGGAGGCCTCCGAAGGCCTTGGTGGCTTCTTGGAGGCGCCTCTTTTCCGCCTCGCCGACGGGGAACCGACTGCTTTACTCCCCCTGGTCAATCAATACCGGGCCCACGGTTTTTTGCCTTACACCACCCAATCACTCTCGCGCCAGAGGATCGACGACCTTCAGGTGCTTTTGACCGACGAGTCAGAGCTAGAGGCTCTGGCCTCGGTCTTTCCAGAGCGGCGGGATTATTTTGAGCGGCTGCTAGAGGCTCCCCCCTCACCCCCAAGATCCGCCTCGTCCCAACCGTCCAGGACCGTTTTGCCTCCCTGGACGCTCACTCGACTGGAGGGACAGGTGAAGGAATGGGACCCGGCTTCACCATCCAGGGTCGGGGTTGTGAGTCAGGGGCGCGTAGGTCTTTCCTGGGAAGAACCGGGCCTTCCGCCCGGCCTGATGGTCGAAGTGGAATGTCCTGGCTTTAAACTCGACCACCCGCTCGAAGAGACCACCAATCAGCTGTTGCGGGACAGGATCGTGGCTCAGGTTGCAGCCGACCTGCCCGAGTTCTACACCCGCCTCCACCTGGTTGAAGAAAGCGAGTGGGAGCGCTCCGACAGCCTGGCCCGTCAGCATCTTCTCAATTTTTTGGGCTGGTGTGGCCGCTACCAGGGAGATGACCCACCTATCGGGATCCTGACTCACGTGGACACGCTTCGAACCGTGCATGGTGCCATGCTCAGTCTCGCCGATCTGTTCAAGGACCTCGAGCAGCGAGGCTATATCGGGGTCGTCTCTCACGAGCTGTCTCAGGCCGGGTTGAGAGGGGGGGATTTGCCTAGTCCCGTGACTCTGGCTGTCTTCGCTCACGAGCGCAAAGCTCTGGCACGCTTTCTTGGGCCTTACTCCTTACACCATTACGACGATCTCCTGAAATACCGGCGGGCTCGACCGGACTTCTTTAACCGAACGATTGCTCCGGCCGTGTTACCGGGCGGTATGATCTGGAAGAGGCCTTTTCATCTCCAGGACATCCAGGGCGAGGTCGGAGTGCCCCGCGAAGCGGATACGGAAGGTCTTCAGATTCGCCTTCTCCTTTTTGGGCGCCTCATTCAGGTGCTGGAGCGCGATCTCGGTTTCGGGCCGGTTCTGGCCATCGTCTCTTGTCCGAGACTTCGACCCAATTCTCGTTGGGATGGAGTGGTAGCCGACCCGATCTTCGAAGAAGTGATGGCTGTGGTGGAGCAGCAGGCTCGCTCTTTGTGTCAGGAGATGAAGGCCGAACTGGAACATCAAGACAGGCCAGGTCACTTGCGGGCGGTTCGTTTCGTGAGGGCTCAGATGCTCTCAGAACTCAGGCGGTTTTACCAGACACCCGAAGAGGTGGCCAGTGAGCCGTGTTTTCGGGCCTTCTGTCGTCTTCCTGTCTTTTTCGATCTGTTCGGTGCTACTCGGAGCTTGGAAGAGCTGATGCCCGAGACTCGCACCGCCGGCATCGTCGGCTATACTCTCACCGATCTGGAGCGGGATCCAAGCCCGGAAGAGATCATCTTGCGCTTACGCTCTGAGGAGGTCCAAGCGCTCAGGGCTGTGCTCGAGATGTTAGACCTGGCGTTACTCGATCGTGCTTTTCTATTGCAGAGGCCTAGTCTAAGCCAGAGAGAGGCGATCCTTCCTGAGGGGGTCTATCTTGCGCGAGGGCAGCTTGACGGTCTGGCTGGCGAGGTCGGATTGGTGGGAGGGCGGGAGCCCTCGGTGGTGGAGGTTCTGGCTCATTATCGAAGCTTCGAGACCCGGCGCCTGGAAGGACCGGTCTCTTTTCGGGCTGTGGTCAATCACGACCGGGCGGCCACTTCCCCTCGTCTAGTGGAAGCGGTGGTCGAACAGGTGCAACGGAAAGCCCTGGCCCTGGTGGAAGATTTGGCCGAGGCGGGACACCACCGTCTCTTTCTTTTGGAGGTGCTGTCCCGAGCAGGCAGCTCTCGATTGGGTCAAAAGTTGACCAGAGCCCCGTTGCTCCGCGACGTGGTCAGTTGGGGCCTGGTCTCGATAGGGAGTCTGGCCGAGCCGATCTACTACCTGCCTCACGATCTGGTCAATCCCAGGCGGGCGGAGGCCGCCCGTTCAGTGGCTTCCGGCCTAGGTTGGAGTCAACTGCTCGTCCTTGACGAAGCGGAGAGAGAGCTGGCCCGTGAGCTGGTTGCTGAGCTCAAACCTCTTCCCAGGGAGTTTCTAGTCAAGATTCAGGCCATCTATCGCCAGGGAGTCAAACGGCGTACCAGTTTTCGGCTTGAAGAGATGGTGACGGGAGGCCGTTGGCTCGCCCGACAACCGCTCGAGGGAAGCGGTGTGATGGGGGAGATAGGGTTGTTGGCAGATCAACGGCCGGGACGATGTCTGATCAGCGTGGACGGAATCCCGATGCCAGAGCGAACTCTTTCTGAGGCGGGATTGATGGTGATTGTCGACGGGCCCTTTGAGGTCACCGAGGATTACTCTCAACTGCGAGATTTTGGTCCCGTCCAGAGGCTGATCGAGGTTCATCGCCAGGGTCTCTTGGAGTGGTTGTCGGTCCATCTTCCCCAGACCCCCGAGCTGCGCAGTCGGGCTTTGAGGGTTCTCGGAGAAGAAAGCCTGCTCGCCAAACTGAGTCAACGGTCCCTGGTCACGCAGCCTGACTATCAAGAAAAACAGACCGTCGCCCACCAGGACCTGGAAACGATGTTTCAGGCGCTGGCTTCAGCCCTTAAACAGATCTTGCCGGAACACCGCTTAACTTTGGCACCTTTCGGGTCGGGTCGAGAGCTTTTTCATCCTCGCCGCGACGGCCTCGCCCTGAACGTCGACCATCCCCTCCTGGCCGAGGTGGCGAGGCGGGGAAGGTTCGGACTGCAGCTGTTGGTGGTGGCGGTCGCGTCCTGGATGGAGCCCCAGTCTCCCCGGGCGACCCATGGTGACCTGGTTCAGTTTCTTCTCGACCAGTAGGCAATCGAGCCTGACGAATCAAATCTCTTAGGCCATGAGATACTGGTTTTTGGTGCTCTTTCTCACGACCCTGGAAGGAGCTCAACCGATTTTGCCCCCCGACACCCGGCAGGTGGTGCTGGTGGTGACCGAAAGCTGGCAGGCCCCCACCGGTCGATTGAGCCTTTTCGAACGGCAAGAAAAGTGGCGTCGGGTGGGTCAAACTGTTCCTGTCACCGTGGGCAAGTCGGGCCTCGGATGGGGGCTAGGCCTTCACCGTCCCGCCCCTGGCCCTGTCAAGAAAGAGGGAGACGGACGGGCTCCTGCGGGTATGTTTTCCATCACTCATCTCTTTGGCTTCGAGCGAGGAGATTGGGAGCCCGGTCTACCCTGGGTAGAACTCGATGAGCAGGAGTGCGTTGATGATCATCGCTCCCTCCACTACAACCAGATCGTCTCCGATCAAGAGGTGGCTAGGGATTGGCATTCCTCCGAGCAGATGCGAATCCCGCTCTATCGACTGGGTTTGGTAGTGGCTCACAATCCTGAACGGGTGCCGGGTGCGGGCTCTTGCATTTTTATCCATCGCTGGAGGTCGGCGGGGGCTCCTACGGTGGGGTGCACTGCCCTCGACCCAGGGGAACTCGACAGGGTATGCCGCTTTCTCTCAAGTCGGTCAAAACCGATTTTGATTCAACTCCCTGCATCGGTCCTCGAAGGTTGGAGTTTGCCCGATGTTTTCAAGGAATTTTAAGTTGGCTATGATTGACTCTCAGTATGGAATACGTCTCGCTCACTCGTGGCGCTTGCACCGCGTTTAGAGAACATCAGACTGTCGGATGGAGGGGGGCGGTCCAACGACCTCTTGAGCCAGAAGAATCGCAGGCTTTGCTTCGCGGCGCTGTCGAGGACCTCCGTGTAGTCCGGGACGAACTGGATGAACGACCAGGGGATTTCGATTATCGAAAAGGCCACTATCGAGGGTTCCCCGGTGGTAACACCGAGACCATCGAATACCGCGGCACTTCCCGGAACGGTTTCATGGAGAAGCATTGTTATCAAGGCAACACCACGGTGGTGACCAGGAAACCCGATTTTCTTGAAGTGACCCACTTTGGGCCAGAGGCTGTGGATAGGCTCAAATTTGATCTGACCGATCCGACCCGCATCGGTGTTGAATCCTACCACATTGATCGCGCCGGCGAGAATTCGTTCGTCGAGACAGCCGGTTGGAATCTTCGGGCCTGAGCGGAAACTACTAGCTGGTGCTGGTAGGTCTGTGTCTGCCGGTAGCAGCAGCCCCGTGGTAGGCTAAGGAAGCAGAAGTTCCCTAGACTGCGACCTTGGCGGATAACCCTCACACCTCCCGCTGGGGTCTTCTTTTTGTCACTGACGCGAAGGTTGAGGCGGTTTCAACTCAGAATCAACCCCTTATGGATGTCCGGCAAGAGTTCGACAAGCTCCAGCGTCGGCTGACCGAGCTTTGGAAGCGGCTCCAGGCGGATTCGACTCACCCCTACACGGTTCTAGCCCTGCCCTCTATCTCTCTCGATTACGCCGGGATTTCGACCTCGGTCAATTTGAGCTACTACGAGGAGAGGATCTTTTATCTCTTCAATCTGCTCCGAAGTCCCAATATTCGCCTGGTGATGGTGACCTCCCACCAGATCGCTCCAGCTTTGGTGGACTATCACCTCCATCTTCTTCCCGGCCTGCCGTTCACTCATGCTCGCCAACGAGTCAAACTCTTTGCCACCTACGATTTCTCCCGTAAGCCTTTGGCCGCGAAGCTATTGGCTCGACCGGCGCTGATGAAGCGGATCCAGCAGGCCATCGTGACTGAAGACGGTTATATCAACTGCTACACCACCAGTGACTTCGAGAGGGAAGTGGCTGTCCAACTCGGCTTGCCTTTGATGGGACCTCACCCCGACTTCCAGGAATTCGGTTCCAAGAGTTGTTCTCGCCGCCTCTTTCGAGACCTCAACATCGCCCTGCCGGAAGGGTTTGAAGATGTGAGTGATGAGGATCAACTGGTGGAAGCGGTGGGCCGACTCACGGAGCTTGGTTGGGACCAGGCGGTCATCAAACAAAATTATACCTTCTCAGGAATGGGAAATGCGGTCCTCCCTTTGGTGGCGGGCCAGAAGCCTGACCAGATCCGAGCCCGATTGGCCAGCGACACTCGCCTACCTGGTCCCGACGTCACTTGGGAATCGTTCGTTTCTCGCCTCTATCGCTACGGGGGAGTGGTTGAGGGATTGGTGCCGGGAACGCCGTGTAGCGTCCAGGTGCGCCTCAGTCCGCTCGGCGAGGTCGAAATTGTCTCCACCCATGATGAGCTGATGGGTGGCAAAGATGAGCAGAGCTACATCGGCTGCCGTTTCCCCGCCTACCCTGACGGGCTTCCTCAGCTCCACGCTTACGGCGAAAAAGTGGGCGAGCACCTGGCCAAACGCGGGGTGGTGGGTCGCATCGAGATCGGTTGCCAGGTGGTCGAGGCCGAAGACGGACCTGACCTGGTAGCCCTTGACCTGAATCTTCGCAAGGGCAACACCGCTCTTCCCCTGCGCACTTTGCAGCTTTTGACTGGGGGGACCTATGACAAAGGCACGGGTGTCTATATCGCTCGCATGGGAGAGCCTCGCTATTACATCAGTTCCGACAAGCTTGGCGGAGGCCGCCTGAAAGGGATGCTGCCGGAGGACCTGGTTGATATCGCCACCGCCACTGGGATCCATTACTCGTCCTCTGACCACGTAGGAGTCGTCTTTCATATGCTAGGCGGATTGTCTGAGCTAGGCGTCGTGGGAGCCACCTGTATTCATCGCACCCCTCGCGAGGCTGAGGGTCTCTACCGGCGCACTCGCGAAGTGTTAGAGCGGGAATTTTTGAACTATTGGTGGATGGTATGATTCACGAGAAGTTTATCAAGAGAGCCTTCGAGTTGGCCCGCCAGGCCGTCAAACGAGGCAACCACCCTTTTGGGGCACTTCTAGTCAGGAACGGCACCATTTTGCTGGAAGCGGAAAACACGGTCAACGAAGAACACGACTGCACCCAACACGCTGAGTTGAATCTGGTCAGTCAAGCGACTCGCGAACTGGGTCCAGCCCTGCTCTCGAGTTCGACGCTCTACACCAGCACTGAGCCTTGTCCAATGTGTGCCGGGGCGATTTTTTGGGCCCGTATCCCCCGACTCGTCTACGGGGTTTCAGCCAGTCGTCTGACTCGCTTAGCCGGTCACGGTTTTGACTATGCTAGTCGAGATCTCTACCGCTGGGCCAGTCACCAGGTGGAAGTGATCGGACCGGTGCTCGAGGACGAAGGCCTAACTCTCCATCAGGAGGTTTACGGGAAATGAAGAGTCTCGGTCTATCCCCGTCGCTTTATGGCTATCTGTTGGAGAATGGGGTCCGCGAGACTCCGTTGCTGGCTGAACTGCGTCACGAGACCTCTCGATTGGCTGAATCGGTCATGCAGATAGCGCCCGAACAAGGTCAGTTCATGGCCCTTCTGGTCGAGCTTCTAGGATGCCAGAGCATTCTTGAGGTAGGAACCTTCACTGGCTACAGTACTCTAGCGATGGCCCAGGCTTTGCCGGAAACCGGAAGGGTGGTAGCCTGTGACCTGAATGAACAATGGACGGGGATAGCAAAACGCTATTGGCAGCGGGCCGGCCTATCCGAACGTATCGAGCTCCGGCTAGGACCCGCCAGAGAGACTCTCGTGGAACTCCTTACCCAGGGACGTTCCTTCGACCTGATGTTTATCGACGCTGACAAAGCCAACTATCGTCATTACTATGAACTCGGGCTCAAGTTGGTGGTCCCAGGTGGGTTGATTTTGATCGATAATGTCTTGTGGTCCGGTCGGGTGGTCGACGCTCAGGTGAATGATCCCGACACAGTGGAGATCCGGCGTCTCAACCAGTTTTTAGCTCAAGACTCTCGGGTGAGCCTCTCGACCCTCCCTGTGGCAGACGGATTGACTCTGGCTCGCGTTCGAACAGGCGCCTAAGAGGAACACCAGACTTGTTGGTAGAGCTGCTGCAGCTGTTCGGATTGCTTGAGGACCGAGGGCTCCAAGCGGCGTAAAAACTCGGCCAGCTTCAATTGTTCGCTGGAGATGTTGCCCGAACGAATGTTCTCATAGAGCGGCTGGAATTGCTCCTCAGTCAAGCCGTCAGGGTCGTTTCTGGGTCGCAGCGTCACACTGTTAGCCCGCCCTACAGCGGCCAGAAGGTCTGACAAAGAACGATACTGGGCGGCTAATTCTTTGAGGTCGGCCAAAGGCAAAGACTCTCTTTTGAGTTGCTCTCTTTGAGCTTCGGTCAGACTGACTCTCTGCCAGATCACAAAAGCCCGGTCTCCTTCCAACATCTCGGCTCGCACGGCGACATAGAAGGCTTTCAAAGCCCGGTTTCGGATCGAGTCCAGGGCAGCCATCTCTTTCTCTAGAAGAACCGTCGTAGCTTTTTCCTGGAAGGGACGATAGCCAGCTCGAAAGGTCTCGGCCATCTTTTGGTAGAGGGTTCGTTCTTCGTCTTTCTTGAGAACCCGGTTGACCGACCGGGTCAGGTCTTTGAGCTTAAAGGGCTTATAAATGTAGTCGTCGGCCTCGATCTGGATGGCTCGGCTGGGAGCATCGTCACTGGCGTAGCCGGTGATGACATTGGTGCGCAACTGGGGCTGCTCTTCTTTGAGCAACCTGACCGTTTCGATACCATCGCGCAGACGCATCCGGACATCGGTGACAGCCAGGTCCAGGCGATGGATCTGGGCCATCGCCAGGGCTTGCTGACTCGACTCGGCCTCATAGACGTCGTGGCCGAGGTCTTCCAAGCATTCGGCCACCAGTTCTCGCATGTCCATATCGTCTTCAAGAACCAGAATTCTCGCCACAGTTCAAAGACCCCAATCAGGATGAGCCCCCAAGTTCTCGGTTAGGCCGGGAATTCCGCTATCTCGTGGTGGACCGGCAACATCTCCCGGAAGCATCTCGGCCTTAACCATTCTGAGAGTGTTAAAACCGGATACCTCCGTGTAGAGAATATCTCCTCCTGAGGTCGCGTCGTAGCGCGGGGACCAGGTGCACTCACGCTTCACCGTCCCGTCGGTAGTCCTCTGGGTGGCCACGGTCAGGTTGCTCAACTCCACGGTGTAGACCTCAGGCCCCGACCCCTGGTCGGATACAAACACCAACATCGAGCTGTCCGGCGAGAAACGTGGCGAACGATAGAGGCTGCCTCCAGGGGCGACTTCCTCATGGTCGGTTCCGTCCGCTTTCATGACGAACAAAGCGGGCCCTCCACCGGAGTTCCGTCCGACAAAGGCTATAGAACTCCCGTCGGGGGACCAGTCCGGGTCCCAGCCTACGACCTGGGTGGCGGGGTCCCATTCGGCCCAACCTTGCCAACCGCTGGTGGTAAGGACCTGAGCCTGATCGGGCCGAGATACCCGAATTTTTTGGTCTTTCCAGGCTAGCTCCACGAGCGGTTCTCGAAGATTCAGAAGGCTAACGTTGCGGAGCCTCTCTTCTTCAGGACTTCGATAGATGAAAGGCTCGAGATGGGCCGAGCTGTCCCGAAAGAGAACGAGGCTGCGAAAAGGGATGCGAGCCTCGATGGTGGCCACTAGTGCCTCCCCGACTTCCTCTGGACTGGGGTCGGCAGCCAGTTGGCGAGCAAAGCCTTCCAGTAGGTCTCGCTGTTGAGCGGTGCGCCGCAGGACATCTCGGGTGGTCGAGATATTGGTTTGAGCTTGCTCGAGGGAGCGTTTCGAATCTTTCAGCTTCTCGATAGCCGAATGAGCCTCCACCGTTTGCACCCTGTAGAGGACGTTGCGGGCCTGCCTTTGACTCGCCATCAACAGGGGAGCTCCCCAGGCCAGGTGCCACAGTGGGACCTCTGACAGAGCCAAAAGAGAAGCGCTGGCTAGACCGACTCTCAGTAAAGCTAGCTCCTGATGAACCTTTTGGGCCAGCAGCCTTTCACTCGGTTCTAGCCCGTTGGCCAAGGCGGCCAGGAAAGCCCAGCTAATTCCGACTGCCGCTGCTACCGCTAGAGCCGCAGCCACGACCGAATCCGATTGCGAGAGTTGGAGGAGAGCACAGGCGCTGGTCAGGCCAACCAGATCGGCGACGCCTTCAGCTTGGCGAAAGCGCCGTTCGACTTTGACCGTGGCCCTGCGGTAGGCCAGACCAGCCAGGACCAGGACTATAGCGACCTTGGGCCCTAACTCTGGCCGAAAGACGGCGGCCAGGTAACAAGCCGTCGCCCCGCTCAAGATCCCTAACGGGGGGACGGGGGTGGCCTGGGACTCCAATAGTAAGACTAGGGCCAGTATGATGGGCACTTCAAAATTCAGCTCTGGCCAGGGGCCCGCTCCCAGGGTCAAAAGGACTAAGACTAAAGATAGAAGCCAGCCGAACCAGGTCACGGGCTTAATAGAAACGGCCGGAGGGAGATTCCCCTTCGCCTCCATACCTGGAACTTCCACCGCCAGGTTGATCTGCCCTGGAAACAGACGGAATCTCGTCGCCAGCGGAGAACTGATCCTTCAGTGCTCTTTTCCTACCAGTGTATTGACGAGGGAGGCCGGGTCAAAGATGGGAGGCTCGAAGCCGGCTCAACGGCCAATGCCCGCCATCGACTAGAGCGAAACGACTGGCAAATCCTCCTGCTGGAGTGTCTGGATGAAGAGGCGCCCCCGACGGAGGAATCGGTCACTACCGAATTCGTGGCCGACAAGTATCTCCATCCCGAACGGGTTCTCGAGCTCAGGCCCCGGGAGAAGGCCGATTCCGTCTCTTTGGTCGGTCGCGATGACTGGATGGAGGTGGCCAAGTGTCCTGCTCATCTGGTCGTCCTTTTCAATCGCCAGCTAGCAGCTATGCTGACCACCGGTGTGCCGCTGGTTCACGCCCTCGATACTCTCTCGACTCAACTGGAGTGGCGAGGTGGTGGTCTCGTTAGCCGAGCAGGTCAGCCAGGGTCATCGATTCTCCAAAGCGTTATCGAGGTTTCCCCGCATCTTTACCCAGGTGTATGTATCGATGGTGGCCATCGGTGAAGAAATAGGGCAGCTCGATGGCGTCTTACATCGGCTGGGAGATTGGCTTGAGAGCGATCTCGATCTCTATCGGCGG
>CAYRFU010000002.1:32940-53628 GCA_964423525.1 uncultured Burkholderiales bacterium
GGTCAAGGGCGCGCTCACCTACCCGACGACGGTTTTCGTTTTCTCGATAGGCTTGGCTTTGGCGTTGTTCTACACGGTGATTCCTGGCTTTATCGACGTGCTGGCTCAGATGGAGGTCGAGCTGCCCCTGGTGACCCGCCTTGTCTTTGGAGTCGCCACCAGTCTTCAAAACCCAGGGGTGTGGCTAGTCGGGGTAGCTTATCTGGCCGCACTCTACGGCTGGCTGAAAGATTCCTATCGGAACCGGGAGGCTGGGCAGTTGCTTTTTTCGATCCTGATGCGGGTGCCCGTTCTCGGCGGGCTGTTGCAGACCGCCTCAGTGGCTCGCTATACTGCTGCGGCCGGGGCGATGCTCGATACGGGAATGAGTCTGGTCAAGACTATGAGGCTCAGCGCTAGAGCCAGCGGAAATCCCCTCCTCACCGGCGACTCTGTCCGCCTGATCAAAGCGGTCCAGGACGGCGAGCATATTTATGTCACGATGATGCAGCGACCCGACCTCTATCCCACGCCCGTGACCCAGATGGTTCGCGCTGGCGAAGAAACTTCACGGTTGGCCGACATGTTCGAACGTGTTTCGGGCTACTACAGTTCGGAACTCGGCCACCGTATCGAGACCTTGGGGGCTTTGCTCGAACCGATCCTGTTGGCGGGGGTGGCCTCCTCGGTAGGAGTCCTCGTCCTTTCCATATTCCTGCTCATGTATGGCTACTTAGCCAAGCTTGGAGGTTGAAGGATGACAGGGAGAGGGAGCCCAAGAATGTGGGCCGTCACCTGCTCGCGACTGATGATGACGCCGTCGCCCGGATAGTGAGTCAACGGGCTTGGGGGTCTTTAACGTAGGCGTGGTAGGCGTCTACCAGTTCAGCTCCCTCGTTGAAAACCCGGCTGAGTTCCTCGTGCTGAGCTTTGAAATTCACCAGATCGGGGTCCGTCTCTTCGATTTCATCGAGTTGCTGATGAGAATAGTCCATGACCCGCTCCACAAAGGTTGAAAGTTTGTCGGCTTGGCGACCAGCCTTTCGTTCAGCGGCCACGAATTGTTGAACGGACTGATGGATGGTGCGAATCTTTTTTTTATGGCGCTCCGGCAGCCGCCTGAGAGCTTCTCCGAACTCGCGGGTAGCCTGGTCGAACTGTTCGCGAGTGTTGACCGGTTCGTCGGTTTCGATCCGAAAGTCGCCCTCAGCTGGTTTGACGGAACGAGTTGAGGGGGTCTGGGCTATCAGGGGAGAGCCAACAGGAAAGGGAGGTATGGCCATACTCCAGGCTTCGCTCTCGGAGGCCGAATCCCTTACAGGCTATCAGCGAGCCGAAGGATCTTGGTCGGGTAGTCGGCCATTTCTCGATACTTCCGAGCCGCGCCGTGGCCGTAGATCTGACGGCAGGCGTAGTAGAGCGGGGAACTGGTCATGCTCGCACCCACCAGCTGATCCCAGTCGCGAGGGTCGTAGCCCGCGTCATAGGCTCTCGCCATAGCGCGCATCACGGTGCCGCCCCCTCCGTTGAAGGCAGCCAGGTCTAAGCGGGTCTGGTCGTCGTGGTCGGGATAGCCAAGCTTGGTCCAAGCCTGGTGAACCTTCAAGCCGAAGGGGCACTGGCGCTGATTATTGCCCAACACGATCCCGTAGTAGTTGTCAGGCTCGAGGATAACACGGTGCTTCTCGGCCAAAACAGCGACGCCGGTAGGGAGAGCCACTTGCGGGTCCATGCGTTGGTCGACGGGGTAAAGTGAAAGGGCGAATCGTCTGGCGGTATCTTTGGTCAGCTGCACCAAACCTCCCGCTCCAGTCCGACTGACGGCTCGAGACTGGAAAGCGCTCTCTACAGCCACCAGGGCCTTGAAGACTTTCGGAGAGAGGGGTCTTTCCCGGTCGGCCCACTGGTCTTCAACGGCTTGGATAATCAGGCCGTTATACCAGTTTTCACGGGGTCCGTAGCCCCAGTCGGAGCGGAGGTCGGCTGGTTGAACGAAATGGGTTATCTGAGGGTCGTCGTGGAAGGGGATCGGGCCAGCGCTTGCCAGGCCTGTCAGACAGAGAAAGAAAACAAAAACAATTCGATTCATGCACACCTCGAAAATTGAGCCTGCTTCAATCCTTCTGTCTGTCGAACGAATGTGCCTGTTTTCGAAAGAAAATTAGCTGCGCGGTGTGAAGAGACGAAATCGGACCGACTCGGACTCAAAGAAGATGATGAGCCGGTGCTGCGGATACTTCCAGGTGGTGCGAACGCGGCTGTCTGAGGGAGCTTTGAGCTCAGCGTCGGTCGAGTGGGCAGGGGGGCCGAGCGTGTTGAGAATTTCCCCGGCGGCTATCGGTTGTCCGTTGACCTCAAGCTGGAATCCATCGACCATTCGAACAGTTCGGCGCTCATCGAACTCAACACGGATTGTTTTGCCGTTTTGGAAATAGAGCCCCGATCGACTTTCCGAATCGAAGGGTAGCTGGTCCGAGGTCAACCCCAAAGCCACGCCGTTGATCGTGATCTTGGAAGGTTGGGCCCAGAACCAAGCCCCCAGGGCGGCGAGCAGGATGAGAAAACCGATTTCTAAATAACGTCGATGCATCGGCCCCATCTTACCATATCTTCTAGGCGTGTTGACAATGGGCACGTCCCAAGAGCCGAAGCGAGAAATGGCGGGGTTTACAGGGTTTTGCAAGTTGGTCTATAAATAGTCCGGCTACAAGAAGGAATCTGCAGGTGCTTTAGAGCACTATGGCGATTCGGTCGCCATTGGCATGCCGGCGACCCGGAGGTAATGAAAAAAGATGGATGTCAACAATTTCGACGCTCTAGAGATCAAGCTTGCTTCACCCCGGCAAGTCAGAGAATGGTCCTACGGCGAGGTTAAAAAGCCTGAGACCATCAACTACAGAACGTTGAAGCCTGAGCGCGACGGGCTGTTCTGTGAAAGAATTTTCGGACCGGTCAAAGATTGGGAGTGCGCCTGCGGAAAGTATAAGCGTATCCGCTACAAAGGCGTGATCTGCGACAAATGCGGGGTCGAGGTGACTCGCTCCAAAGTCCGCCGGGAGCGGATGGGTCATATCGAAGTGGCCTCGCCGGTTACTCATATCTGGTATTTCAAAGGGGTTCCCAGCCGTTTGGGCCTGCTGCTCAACATGTCCCCCCGAATGTTGGAGAAGGTGATCTACTTCGCCAGCTATGTTGTGATCGATCCCGGTGACACGCCCCTGGCCAAGCGTGGCTTGCTCACCGAGATGGAATACCGCGAAGCGCGCGAGAAGCACGGTCCGAGTTTCCGGGCCGGCATGGGCGCCGAAGCGATCAAAGAGATGCTTCAAGAGATTGATGTCGAGGAACTCTACGAAGAGCTCAGCGAGGGCATCCGAACCACGACCGGCCAGAAGCGGACCAAAGCCATCAAACGGCTCGAGGTCGTCAACGCCTTCCGGACCTCAGGCAATCTGCCCGAGTGGATGGTGCTTGATGTGATTCCGGTCATTCCGCCCGAGCTGCGTCCCATGGTCCAGCTAGATGGTGGACGCTTCGCCACCTCTGACCTCAACGACCTCTACCGCCGTGTTATCAACCGTAACAACCGTCTCAAACGACTGCTAGACTTGGGAGCTCCCGAGATCATTGTCAAAAACGAGAAGCGGATGCTGCAAGAGGCGGTCGACGCTCTGATCGACAACGGCCGTCGAGGACGACCGGTCACGGGTCCCAATAACCGACCGCTGAAGTCGCTCTCCGACATGCTTAAAGGTAAGCAAGGTCGCTTCCGCCAGAACCTCCTCGGAAAGCGCGTCGACTATTCTGGCCGTTCCGTTATCGTGGTCGGACCGAACCTGAAATTGCACCAGTGCGGGCTCCCCAAAGAGATGGCTCTGGAGCTGTTCAAGCCTTTTGTTATGAAGAAGTTGGTGGACCGCGGCCTGGTTCATAACATCAAGTCGGCCAAACGGATGGTCGAGAGAGTGGTCCCCGACGTCTGGGATGTGCTCGAGGAAGTGATCGAAGACCACCCGGTCCTCCTCAACCGTGCCCCAACGCTCCACCGTCTCGGCATTCAAGCCTTCGAACCGGTGTTGGTGGACGGCAAGGCGATTCAGATTCACCCGCTGGTGTGTACGCCTTATAACGCTGACTTTGACGGTGACCAAATGGCCGTCCACTTGCCTTTGTCTGCAGGTGCGCAGGCCGAGGCACGGGTGTTGATGTTGTCTTCTAACAACATCCTCCAGCCAGCCTACGGAAACCCGGCCACGGTTCCCAACCAGGACACCGTTCTCGGGATGTACTACTTGACCATCGAAAAGCACGACTCCAAAGGAGAAGGGAAGCACTTCGCCTCCCCTGAGGAGGCGGCCATGGCCTACGAGGATGGCGTGGTCGAGTTGCAAGCTCCGGTGAAGATCCGGGTCAAAGGTGAGTTGGTGAAGACGACCGTGGGTCGAGCTATCTTCTGGCGAGCCATCCCAATGCCCATCAAAGACGATGACGATCCTTTCGGGGAAGCCGTCGACGGTCCCGAGCCATTGGGTAAGCCGGGTCACCGACTCACCTTCCAAGAGATCAACCGCACTTTCGGTAAGAAAGACCTGGTCAAATTGATCAAGAAGGTGCACGACCACCACGGCAACAACCGTACGGCCCGGCTGCTCGACCAGATGAAAGAGCTCGGCTTCCGCTACGCTACCCGATCGGGAACCACCATCTCCATCGTGGATATTCGGATCCCGCCCGAAAAGAGCCGAATCTTGAAACACTCTGACGATAGGGTGAAGGCTCTCGACGGTTGGATCAATATGGGCTTTATCACCGAAGACGAGAAGTATCGGGGACTGAAGACCATCTGGAGTGAAGCGACCAATGCTGTCGAGAAGGCGATGATGCGCCACCTCGACCGACTCAACTCGGTCTTTATGATGGCCACTTCGGGCGCCCGTGGTAACCCAGCTCAGGTGAAACAGATCGGTGGTATGCGAGGCCTGATGGCCGACCCTACTGGCCGAATCATTCCGTTGCCCGTGCGCGCTAACCTCCGCGAGGGGTTGACCGTCCTGGAATACTTTATCAGCACCCACGGGGCTCGAAAAGGATTGGCCGATACGGCTCTGCGAACAGCCGACTCGGGTTATCTGACTCGTCGCCTGATCGATGTGTCGCAGGACGTCATTATCCGACTGGATGATTGCGCCGAAGAATACGGTGAGTGCCAACCTTTCGAGGTAATGCCGGCCGCTACGGGCTCTGACATCAAAGTGCCTTTGTGGGAGAGAATCTCCGGGCGTATTGCCGCTGAAGATATCGAATATGTCGATGAAGAGGGTAACACCAAGGTCCTCCCTCAGGGAGAAATGATCGAGGAAGAAACGGCCATCTTAATCGACAACCATATCATTAAGGAAGTGCCGGAGGTCGGCCGAGGCAAGAGAGTTGACTGGCCCACAGTCAAAGTTCGCTCTCCACTCGGTTGTCGAGCCATGCACGGGCTGTGTGCCAAGTGCTACGGTAAGAACCTGGCTACCGGTCACCTCGTCGAGATCGGTGAGACCGTGGGGATTATCGCTGCTCAGTCGATCGGTGAGCCCGGAACCCAGTTGACCTTGCGAACCTTCCACACCGGTGGTGTGGCCGTGGAAGACATCATCCAGGGCCTTCCGCGCGTCGAAGAACTGTTCGAAGCCCGCAAGCCGAAAGGCCACGCGCTCATGACTGAGATCTCAGGCGTCGTTTCGCTCGATGAAGAGAAGGGCTTGAGGAAGATCACGGTCACCAGCCCCAGTGGCGACACGGCTTCCTACGGTGCTCCTTTCTCGGCCCGACTGTTGGTCAAGGACGGCTCGCGCGTGGACGTCGGTGATCAGCTCGTGGACGGATTCTTGAACCCCCACGATATCCTACGGCTCCTGGGAGTTGATGAGACCCAGCGCTACATCGTCGACCAGGTGCAACACGTCTACCGAGACCAAGGTGTGGATATCAACGACCGCCACGTCGAGGTGATCGTGCGTCAGATGCTCAAGAAGGTTCGCATCGAATTTGCCGGGGAAACGAGCATGCTACCGGGAAGTCTGCAGGACCTGTTGGTGTTTATGAATGAGAACCGTTCGGTGGTGGAGAGCGACAAAGAGCCGGCTGAGGCAACTCGTGTGCTTCTCGGTGTGACCAAGGCTTCGCTTGCGACCGAGTCGTTCTTGTCGGCGGCCTCGTTCCAAGAGACCACCCGAGTACTCACCGACGCTGCCATTAAAGGTAAGCGCGACGAGCTCCGTGGCCTGAAGGAGAACGTTATTATCGGGAAGCTGATTCCAGCTGGAACCGGCATGCCTCGCTATCGTGAGCTTGAGACGGAGCTGACTCAAGAGGCCTCGGACCAAGCCAATACGCCCGAGGATTTGTTGGCCGCCGAACTCGGAGCCGCCCTGGGCGAGCGTTAGCTCAAAGCTCGCTTTTCCCGTAGCCCCGGCAACTTGCCGGGGCTACTTGCTTTTCTGGAAGAGGTGATGGGCCACCATCCATTGGCGCCCTCCATCGTAGCCAAAGAGTTCGGCACAGGCCAGAAAAAAGAGGCGCCAGTAGACCCACCAACGCTTGGGGTCGGGGTAGACCTCCGCCAGGATGGGTTGGACCTGCTGCTCCTGGCTATCCAGGTTGGCTAACCAGGCGTTGGCTGTCTTCTGGTAGTGAGTGCCGTCCACCAGCCAGGTCTGAACGGGTCTTAAAGGCCAGCATAAAGAGGGAAGGAGAGTGGCGCTGGGCATCGTCCCTCCGGTAAAGAAGTAGCGTTCGATCCAGTCGGCCTCGCTTCGAACCTCGAAAAGATAGGGGTAGAGCCGATGGCAAAAGACGTGGAGAAAGACCAGCCCTTCAGGCTTCAGCCACTCATCAAGCCGAGGGAAGAGAGTTGGGTAATTGCGGATATGCTCGAACATTTCGATCGAGACGATCCGGTCGAAAGTGGTCTCCGGCTCGAACTGATTGATGTCGCAGGTGAGGACGGTAACGTTGGGAGGAATTCGCGGTTGAAGATATTCGCGTTGGCTGTGGGAGTTCGATACGGCCAGAATCTCGCTGTTGGGAAAATGGCTGGCCAGGTAGAGTGTGAGTGAGCCCCAACCACATCCCAATTCCAAGATCCTTTGGCCATCTTGCAAAGAGGCACGCTGGAGGTAAAGAGCCAGCATGGCTTCCTCAGCCTGGTCGAGACTGCCGGTGCCTTTTGGCCAGTAGGCCGATGAGTACTTCCGATGGCGGCCCAGCACAAGTTCGAAAAAACGAGCGGGGAGCTCGTAGTGCTGTTGGTTAGCGGCTTCGGTATCCTCCGCGATGGAGCTGGCCGCAAGTTCCTCGACCAGCTCTGTGGCTCTTTGTTGTTGGCGCTCGGGACCGCCAGCCGACAGTTCTCGAATCTTGTTCCAATTCAAACATCGGATAAACCCACGCACCAGGGGGTCGGGAAGCTGGCCTCGCTCGGCCAGTTGGAGATACCACATCTAAACACTCCTAACAAACCAGGGGAAAAAGGCCCTGGTCTCCTTCTGATATTGGCGATACTCTTGGGGGCAGCGACGGAGGCTACTTCGCTCGGCTGGCGGGACGCCCGTGACCGAGGTCAGAAGCCCCAACATGATGGCTGCGCTGATAAAAGCGGTTAGGTGCCCCCATAGGGAGAAGGCCCATAGACTCCAGCCAAGCCAGAGAAGGAACTCAAAAAAGTAGTTGGGGTGGCGAGAATATCGCCACAATCCTTCTTTACACACCGGTCCCCCCCCCTGGAGCTTGAAGAGACGAAGTTGCCAGTCGGCCGTAGCTTCTCCGGCGTAACCCAAAAAGAAAAGGAGGAACCCTAAAAGTTCAAGGAGAGTCCAGGCCCCTTCTGCTGAGGCGATGTCGCGCATCGGCTGGGTCAAGACCACGGCCAGTATCCCCTGGAGCTGAAAAAACAGAAAGATTTTCAGGCTCGGCTTCGCGCCCAGATGGGTCCGGAACTCCCTGTAGCGGAACTCTTCCTCAGACTGGGAACTCAGTCGACGAATGAGAAGCCAACCCAATCTCCCTCCCCACAAAATCAGGGTCCAAGCCAGGAGTGTCCGTCGACCCCAAGAACCGAGCCCGGTCATGGGTGCTAACAGACCGTTGATAGTGGTGCAAACCACCCAGCCGACATCTACGTATCCGAGATTCTTTTGGCGTACAGAGATGCCCCAGCATACAAGCATCACGGCACTCGAGAGAATAAGCTCTGGACAAAAGGTATACATTTACGATACAATTGCCGAGTTCGCAGGAGGTCTCCTGCTTCAAACACTTTGAAGTCCATGAAAATCGCTGTCATAGGTGGGGGAATTGCCGGGATAGCAGTTTCACATCTGCTATCGGGCCGAGCCGAGGTGACTCTCTACGAGAGCAACAACTACCTCGGTGGCCATACCTATACCCATCAACTCTCCGAGGACCTCGGCATAGACACGGGCTTCATCGTTTTCAACCGCAAGACCTACCCGAACTTTTGCCGCTTTCTTTATCAACTGGGCGTGGAATCACAGGAGAGTGATATGTCGTTTGGGTATCACTGCCAGCGTTCAGGGCTCCAGTACGGCGGCCATGATCTGGCTACTCTTTTCGCCCAGCCAACGAATCTCTTTCATCCCACCTTTCTTCGCCTGGTCATCGACATGCTCCGCTTCAATCAGGTTGCCCGCCACAGCCTCCAGCGAGGGACGGTGACTGGCTCTCTAGGGGATTTTGTGGCTCAAGTAGGGCTGAGCCGTTACTTTCTGCACCATTATCTGACCCCTTTGGGGGCCTCGCTGTGGTCGGCGCCAGCCGATAAGATGGCGGAATTTCCGGCCGACACCTACCTGCGTTTCTTTGCCAACCACGGTTTACTCGATCTCCAAGACCGTCCTCTTTGGCGGACGGTCAAGGGGGGAAGTAGCCGATACGTCGAGGCCTTCCTTCGGAAGTTCCGAGGGACGGTGGAACTCAGTGCTAAGGCCGAGAAGGTGGGTTTTGACCGCGAGCGACCGTGGGTGCGAGTTGGGGGCTCACGCCAGACCTTCGACCACGTTGTCCTGGCCACCCACGCCGATCAGGCGTTAGCTCTTCTAGAGCAGCCGGATCCGCTCCAGCGTGAGCTGTTGGCGCCCTGGAACTATTCCACCAATTCCATCACTTTGCATACGGACAGCTCCGTCATGCCGCCGCTTAGGAAAATTTGGTCTTCTTGGAACTATGTCCGGCGCCAAGGCTCTGAAAGCCGAGTAACGATGACATACTACATGAACCGGCTGCAAAACTTGGATACTCCCAAACACTACTTCGTGACCCTCAACGACGACTCGATCCGGCCTGGGTTTGTCCTGACCCGTCGCGTCTACAGCCACCCCCAATTCGACCAGGGCTCAGCGGCTGTCCACGCGCGCCTGCCGGAGCTTAACGGACATCCCAACCTGTCCTTCTGCGGAAGCTATTTCGGCTACGGCTTTCACGAAGATGCCTTCGCTTCGGCTGTGAGCGTGGACAAGAAGTTGGCGAGGCAGCTAGGATGAAGTCAAAGATCTTCGTGGGCGAGGTCTACCATCATCGCTTAGAACCTGTCAGTCACCGGTTTCGTTACCCGGCCTATTGCTACGCCCTCGAGCTAGGAGAATTGAGTCAGCTTGACAAGAGCCTTCGTTGCTTTGGTTACAACCGGTCCAGACCAGTCTCTTTGCACGACCAGGACTACCTCGATGAGAGAGACGGCAGCATCGCGGTCAAGTTGATGCGACTGTTGCGAGAGAGAGGGCTGGCCGAAGAGGTGGCTAGTGTCACTCTGGTGACTAGCGCGCGTTTTCTGGGCCATTCCTTTAACCCCGTGAGCTTCTATTTCTGCCGGGACGGCCACCAATCTCTGCGATGTGTTGTGGCCGAAGTGAACAACACTTTTGGCGAACGTCATCTCTACGTCCTCGACAAGCAGGCTGAACCGGTCGCCGGCTTTGAAGCCCATTATCGCGTTCCCAAATCGTTCTACGTTTCTCCTTTCAACGACGTTGAGGGAGATTATGACTTCCGCTTCGCCGATCTGCAGGACCGATTGGACGCCCAGATCCACGTCTCTAAAGAGGGGCGGACGGTCTTTCGTGCCTGGCTTCGGGGGAGGGCAGTGCCTCTTGACGACAAGAATCTGATGGCGACTTTGTTCCGCTTTCCGCTCAACGCTCTCTTAACCTTACCGAGAATTCATCTGGAGGCTGCCAAGTTGTTTTTTCAGAAACGTCTTCCCATTACCATCAAGCCTCATCCTGGCCATTCGAATACGGTCAGGGTTCGTGCCACCTGGCTCCAACGACAGGCTTTGAAGGTGGTGAGTGAATTTCTCAAGCCGATGGAAGTGGGTCACCTCCGGTTTGAGTTACCGGATGGAAGCAGCTGCGCCTTCGGTGAGACTTCCCGAGAGCCGCTCACCGTTCGGGTGAACAATTTCGATTTCTTCCTTCGCCTGCTGCTGGGAGGAGACGTCGCTCTGGGTGAGACCTTTACCCGCAAAGACTGGGACTGTGACGATGTGACGGGCCTGATCTGCCTGTTCATTGACAATCGCGAAATCTTAGACGATAAGAAGCTGGCACTGACCTGGTTTTCGCGGCTGGTTAACAGGGCTTCCCACCTGGCGCGGCCCAACCACCGTCGCGGGGCCCGCTCTAACATCTCCGCCCACTACGACCTGGGCAACCGGCTGTTTAGCCGATTTTTGGACCGTTCTATGACCTACTCTTGCGCATTCTTCTCTCAGCCGGGTGAATCCCTGGAGCGGGCCCAGCAGAATAAACTCGCCAAGATCTTGAACAAAGCCCAGATTCAAGCCCACCACCAGGTTCTTGAGATCGGATGTGGCTGGGGAAGTTTCAGTCAACTTGCCGCTAGTCAGGTGGGCTGTCGGGTGACCGGCATCACCCTCTCAACCGAGCAACGAGACTACGCCCGCCAAAGGATGAAAGACGCCGGCCTGGAGTCAAGGGTCGAGATCCTCTTGCAGGACTATCGCGATCTCGAGCAACGCTACGATCGCATCGTAGCCATCGAAATGCTGGAGGCCGTCGGTCACAGCAACCTCGGTCAGTT
Organism: uncultured Burkholderiales bacterium; assembly: GCA_964423525.1. Lineage (GTDB taxonomy): Bacteria > Vulcanimicrobiota > Xenobia > Xenobiales > JADMJV01 > CAYRFU01. The sequence goes on from CAYRFU010000002.1 coordinate 44,023, forward strand.
CTTCGCTCACTGTGAGAGACTTCTCAAGCCCGACGGTGTGGTTGTCCTCCAAGTGATCACGACCCCGGATTTCAGTTACGAAGTCTATCGTCGGCACTGTGACTGGATTCAAAAGGTCATTTTTCCAGGTTCGACGTGCCCTGCTCTGTGCGCCCTAACCGAAGCCATGAAGAAGAACTCACGTCTGGTTATCGAGAATCTCGAGAATATCGGGATTCATTACGCACCCACTCTTCGCGAATGGCGGCGCCGTTTCGAGGATTCCTGGCCACAGTTGGCTGAACTCGGATACGACGAGGCTTTTCGACGAACCTGGAACTACTATTTGTGTTACTGTGAAGCGGGTTTTGCGACGCGGAATCTGGGGGACCTCCAACTCGTTCTCACCCGTCCCAATAATAAGGAGCTACCCTCTCTGTGATTCAAAACCCCCTCCTCCACGTTTTGCCTTTTGTGGCGATGCATCTCGCTTGTCTGCCGGCTTTATGGGTCGGCTGGAGCTGGCCAAGCCTGCTGGTTTGCTTTGGCCTCTACTGGCTCAGAATGTTTGGGATTACAGCTGGTTTTCACCGCTATTTTTCCCACCGGAGCTTCCAAACCTCAAGACTTTTCCAGTTTGTCCTGGCCTGTTTGGCCACCAGTTCGGCCCAACTTGGCCCGCTCTGGTGGGCCGCCCACCACCGCAAACACCATGCCCATTCTGACACCGAGAAAGATGTCCACCCACCTGGTATCCGAGGCTTTTTTTGGGCCCACGTGGGCTGGATTTTTGCTCCTGAGAACCACCAGACCGACCTTCGAAAGGTCAAAGACCTGGCCGCTTTTCCGGAGCTGCGCTGGCTGGACCGCTATCCTCTAGTGCCGCCTTTTCTCCTGGCCCTCGGCGTCCTTTGGCTTGGTAAGTTCCTGGAAACCACCTTCCCAGGTCTGGGGGTCACGTCAGGCCAGATGCTGGTGTGGGGTTTTTTCGTCAGCACCGTGATTCTTTACCACGCCACTTTTTGCATCAATTCTTTAGCCCACGTTTTGGGTAGCCGTCGCTACGAGACGAAAGACGACAGCCGGAACAGCTTTCTGTTGGCTCTCATCACGATGGGGGAGGGCTGGCACAATAATCACCACCAGTATCCCTCCTCGGAGAGACAGGGCTTCTTCTGGTGGGAAATCGACTTGACACACTGCGTCCTGGTTGGACTAGAAAAGCTCGGGCTGGTCTGGAAGTTGCGCACGCCCCCACCGTCGGCCTATCAGTAACCCCAGGAAGGGTGGTCGTCGTCACCCGGGTCGTTGGTGACTCGACGGGGATTGCTGCCGTCGGCGTCCGCGATATAGATCTCTTTGTTTCCATCTTGGTCGCTGACGTAGGCCATCTGGCTTGCGTTAGGGCTGTAAGTGGGCTCAGTCTCGTTGAAAGGGGTGTTGGTCAAGCGGGTCACCACCGTCGGGTCAGCGACTTTGACCGAATACAGTTCGGCGTTGCCGTCTCGGTAAGAGGTGAAAACCACCCCCGGATCCGAGGAGTTGCCGTCAAAGACTGGATGAACCTCGTCAGCGGGACTACTAGCCAGGACGGTTTCCGCACCGGTGGCAATTTCAAGAGCTATCAGTTCCTGGTTACCCGCCACCATCCGACTGAAACAGACGAAATCGTTTCCGGCCGAAAGAGTGGGATGGCTTTCCGGCTCTACGCTTGAAGTGAGTTGGTCAACATTGTTTCCGAGCCGGTCAGAAATAAAAATGTCGTCTTGACCTCTAAAGACGATGTTGTAGCCATCGAGCCCGAAGAACGGTTCTTTGGCGTCACTCTCGAAATGGCTCACATCGACACCCGTATAATAGCTCTTGTCAACGCCGCCGAGAGTGGTGTAGAAGAGGGAACGGCTCCGGGGACTCACGCTGGGTTGAAATTGATCGCCAAAACTTTCGGTCAGGTTCCTGACTGAGGTTCCGTCCCATTTCATGACAAAGACCTCCTGGTCACCCGTTCGGTTGGAGCTAAAATAGATACGTCCCTCTGGGATCAGTTCTAGCCTGGGTGCGGCGCCGGCTGAAACAGCAGTCGTCTGGCCGTTAGCGTTCTCAACCGTGCAGGTAAAGCGAAAGCGGTCTCCATCATTGGCCGAATCGGGAGGGCGCCAAGTCCAGTGCGTTTGCCAGACGAGGTCTGACTCCAGCCAGTCCATTCGTTTTTTGCCCGCCTCCGAAAAGCTACCCCCATCGGCCTGAGCCGAACAGTAGAGGGGCCCCCCGTCCGAATCGACGGCAAGAACCCGAAGGGTAGCATAACCTTCTACGAAGATAGTCGAGTCCACCCCTGGTGGGACAGTGGTAGGCACCTGGCTCGGTAAAATCTCGACGCTAAGGATGTTGGGTCCGCCACCGGAAGAGGCTGGCAGGCCGACGGCTGACGCGATGGGACCCGGATTGAGCAGTTGGCTTGAGACAGGTTGGCCTGAGCGGACGCCCGTGTCGATTGAGACGGCACCGGCGGGCGAGAGCGACACTGTGAAAGGTTGGCGCACTCCATCGAGCAGATAATAGACGGGTGAGGCAGCCATGACTCCGCTGCCCCCGGGAGGGCCTGCACCGGCCTGGCTGGCGGCGGCGGCCACCACTAGATGGTATTCGTCATCGAAGTTCACCAGGTCGTTGGTGTGCAATGTTCCGTCCGGCGTAAAAAGGTAGAGATAGTCTCGCCTCCGTTGGGCTGGCACTCCCCAATTCGCCATCGTCACTGTCCCGGTCTTGGCCGCCAGGTGGGCCGGGTCGATGGTGTTCGTTGCTCCCGGACGGCGGAGGTCGGCCCCGTTCAAAGCCCAGTAGCCATTGAAGATAACGGCCCCTGCATATTCCTTGGAAAAATCGACAACCCGCGTGACTCTCGGCTGCTCCCCTTCCAGGATGAAGAGCGACTGACTCAGGCCTGTGCTCCCGGACTGGCTTGGGAAGCCTACGGCCACCGGGCTTTGGCTGCTGATGGCTCGTTGGCGGGCCAGTCGGAATTCCTCGGCAACCAGGCGCGATACTGCGTGGGCGTCTGCCCTTCCGGAATTTCGCCCAGCCCCTCGCAAGCCGATACCAACGACGATGATAGCCAGAAAGATGGCCATCATCAGCTCCGCCAAAGTAAAACCCCGCATCTTAAAGAGTTCCCTCAAAGGCCGGTCAACTCCCTCCACAGGATGAATTCATAGAGATTGGGGTTATCGACTGAAGGGTTGGTGTGATCTTTCTTAGCGACGTCATACTCTGCGTAAATTTGGGAGCGGGCGACCGGGTCGTCCTTGGGTCCGAGGTGACCGGTGACCGTGATTCGCAAGATGCCGTAGGGCTCCCGACTGAAGGTCCTGTCGATAGCTACGGTATAATGTCCTAAGGGGCGAGCGCTCCCCAGTTCAGTCAACGGCTCAGTATAAACAAACAGGGTTTGCTCGTCCCCGTTTCGAGGAGGAAACTGGTAGTCTTTGAGCAGCTTTACGCGCACATCCTCCAGGCCAGCCTGAGCCAGAGCGCGGGCCTGAGCGGCGGCGAGCGAGCGTTCGGTGGTCTGATACTGGAGAGCCCTCTTGCCCAGGAAGGCCAAGCCCATCACTAGCATCAAAGCGGTAACAAGAACGGCGGCCAAAAGGGTCGATCCTGCTCTCATGGCGTCAGCCTCAAGCTGCGGGTTTGAAGAGTTCGGATCCTGAACTTCTCGATTACGGAAAGGGTCAGTAAGAGTTCTCCCTCGCCCAGGTTTTGGCAGGAGAAACCGTTCAAGCCTCGGGCTAAAGTCTGAGTCCGTTGGCTGCCAGCGTAGCGGACTTCCCGGAGCAGGTGGTCGGCCTGAATGCGATAAGCGACCTCAACCCTCTCGGGGAAAGGGGTCCAGTTGGCAGGCAGAGGCAGTGGAAGGGCGGCTGGTAGGCGCAGACTGTCGTCAGGGTGGGCTTTGAAAAAGCGGAGTTCTGAGAAGTTGGCGGTTGAGCCCGCCGGAGGACGGACCATCTGAATCGCTTCGCAGTATTCTAGCCTCATTCTATCCAGAGCCGTTTGAGCGGCGGCGAAGGTGGCTTCTTTGGCCTCTGAGAAAGAGACCGTCCGGGAGTACTCCGTAAAGAGATCTCCCGCCAAACCCAGCACCAGAAAAATCAACGCCAGGGTAGCCAGCATTTCGAACAGGGTCAAACCCCTATGGCGGGCCAGACGTCTAATCGCTCCCTCCGTCGAGCGAGACTGGAGCACTATCACCGCGGTAGACCTTCCCTTTGTAACGGGCCCGAGCTACCACTACAACGGTATCGATGGCGGGTAAGATGGGAGGGGTGGCGCTGGCATTGTTTCTCAGGGAGGCGGTCCGTCCCATCCTAGAGTGACGGACCGCACCAAAATCTTCGCTGCGTCGATACCATCGGTAGGAAATGTCTGGTATCGGGTCTCCGTAGACATCGAACAGTTCGGCTTCGTACTGGATTTCGTCCCCGGGGACAAGCGAAGCTCCCACCGGGCTGGTCGGATCCACTCGGACCGGGCTGGAACTCAAGCGGCGCGAAGGGTCGGCCACTAAACTCGTGAGTTCGATATGCTGGCCATCGAACTCCACCCGCACCCGGACTTTCTTGGCCGAGTTGAGAAAACGCTTCTGATCGGTTCGGCTGGCCTCGAACTCGGAAGAGGCGCTGAAGAGCACCTGGTCCTCGACATCGACTTTGACAAGAAATCCCCGATGGTGAGGATGGCTCACAGCGGAGCCGTCGTAAGGGGACCAATCATTAAAGTTGTAACCGCTGCCCTCACGCCTGGACCAGGCGCGGATCTCCTCCATCTTGTTCTGGGCCACCAGCACGGCTAACTGCCGTCTCTCGACTCGTCTCTGATAGCTTAAGCTTGTGTGAAACAAACCGAACATCACGATCAGGGCCGCTACTAACACAAAGAGAGCCACCGCTGTTTCAGCTAGCCCAAAGGCTCCTTTATGGCCGGGTCTAGCGGGAGACGTCGAGAGACTCCAGCAGGTTTCCGGCCTCGCTCAGAAAGGTCTCGCGTTCCATCTGGCTGGCCTCTATCACTACCGTCAGGTAGCCATATTCATAGTAGGGTCGACGACGCACAAAGACAGTGGCTAGGCGAGACTGTGAACCCCTATGGCGCAAAAAACTCAAGTCTGACCGCCCTAAAGGGTCTGTTCGTTCGAAATCATCCTGTTCCTGCTTGAGACTGAAACTGCTCTTCCAACGACTCGGCGTCACCTCGGTGGCCCGAAAATGAACGGTCAGGCTCGAGACCCCCTCAGCCTTTTGGCTCTTAGCGTGAAGCACCTGACCTTGTCGGGATTCGGCCTGAGAAATCACCTCCCACTGGTCTGGCAAGCGAAAACGAAATCGGGCCGTTTCGTTGATGACCAGGGCCAGACTCGCTTTCTTGGACGATCGGGATGGGGCGGGTTTCGGCCTGGCTTTAGGATACCGGCTCTTGGCTTTGGGGTAGCGGGGCTTCGCTTTTGGGCTTTTGGGTTGATGCCGAGCTGCTGGGGAGGCGGTGTTGATCGGCGTCAGCTCGGGGTTCGTCATGGGGGATGGAGATCTGGTTGGAGGGGGCTTGAGCTCGGGAGTTCTGGTCACGGGCGATGGCTTGACCTCCGCTGGGGGAGTGGGAGAGGGAAGAGGCGTTGCGGTGGCGCCAACCGCCTGATTGGGTGAAGGCTTGGGGTTCGTTTTTGAACCGCCAACCTGAAAGAGTAAAAAGCCGATCAAACCGAGCCCCACCAGCAGTAAGCCAGCCACCGCTTCGAAGGAAAGATAGACGCCAGGGGTGGGCGCCGGCTCGGCTGGCGTTTGGTGGGTCAACCCACCCTGCAGGGCTCTATGGAAGGCGGCCGCCATTTTGCGAGCCGATTCAAACCCTGGAGGCTGGCTGGCCTGGTCGATGAAAGCCGCCAATTCCCGATGGAAAGCCGGTCTCAACGTGGCCAAACCTTGAAGGGTCTTGGGGCGCCCCGAGGCCAGGTGATGGATCAGTCTTCCGGCCGCGATAAGGTCGTCCTCCAGACTCCAGGAAGGGGGAGGGGCCTGCCATTGGCCAACCATCTTCGCTTCACTTCCTTGCCCTACCAGGCAGCCCTCTCGCAGATGGCCGTGACACAGCTCCTGGTCGTGGAGAGCGACCAGGCCGTTGATCAGCAGTCCGATAACCTCCACCAGCTCGCCATCGCTCAGCGGTTGGTCGCCAAGTTTTAGGAGTGGCCCTTCCAGTCTCTCGGTCAGGGCGTAGCTTTGAGCTGCTCGACTCTGAAAATCGAGCAGACCTGCCAGGTTGGGGTCAGACTCTTCTAAAAGCCGCTCCAGTTCTTCCGGAGCCCGAAGCTCTTTGCATTCCCACAGGCTGAGTTTTCGTCCCTCTTTTTGAACCGTTAAACGCTCGGAGTCGAAGCGGCCTAAGACCAGGCACCCGCAAAGTTCTTCTCCGACTTTCATCGGGTTGTTCTTCGACCCGAAGGAGTCGGCTCCCTCGGCCGCTCAGGTTAAGCCCCGTCCCAAAGTTGATGACCGTGGTAATGACGAACGGCGGCCGCCCCCCACTGTTCCACCATCGGCAACGAGGAAATCTGACCCAGCTCGATTCCATCCTTAACCTGTTTGTACTCCGAGTAGATGCTGTAGACATCGCGAATCCAGGGGCTTAGAAAGGTCAGCATGCCGGCCGTGGCCGCATACGGCTGGAGTTCAGGGACGACGTAACCCAGGTTAGCCGTAGCTTTGGCCGCGGCTCGCCCCAAGTCGAAAACTCGGTTCACGACTTCATCGCTGTCACCGAGCTCTGTGGCGGCGTGATAGATACCCCCGATGGCCTGGAACGCGTCATAGCCTGAGCCCACAATACCGGCCGCAGCGCCGCCCGATGCTCCCACTATGGGCAAGGAAATAGGGTCGGCTCCTCGCCAGGCGTTAATGGCGTTAAACCAGCCAGCCGTCGATGCCAGCCCGAGACCCCCGGTAACTTTGCCGATGTGTTGATTGTAGTTGGCGTGAAGGCCGTCGAGCGACTCCTCGCTCAAGCCGACCTTCTTGAGAGCGTAATTGGTAAACGAGTCTTTGCCTCCCGCCGCCAGAACCTCGTCCCAGGAGCTGTCTTTGGCGAACTGAGTGTCTTCGTAGCCTGCTTTGCGGTCAAAGCCTACCAGGTCTGTTCCTTGGGGCCGGAAGAAGCCGTAATGGGTAGGAGCGAAGACCGACATTCCGTTGGCTTCCCCCAAATACTTACCGCTGGCCGCGTCGCCGACCAAGGCCCTATCGACCGCGTCGATGGCCGCTTGAGCGGCCGCTTTTACGGTGGCGTCGGTAATCTCCTCATCCTCTTTCACCAACTTGGCGAAATGGATGGCGTCTCGGGAGTTTTGGTAGGCCTCATTGGTGGACTTGCCCTGGAAATCCTGAGTCTGGTCAAGCAGTTCATTCAGTTTGTCACGCCCTACATCGGCCGCCAAGAGGGCTTGACCCAGGTCGTCCCAGGCATCTTTCACCCCGCCCATCTGGTCGAGGTCGATAGCCGAAATGGTCGAGGAGCCTCCGGTCTGAACGGCCAGCGACCCGACCATGGAATTCATCAGTGTCCAGTAGCGAACCATGGTCAGGGCATCTTGTCCCTCTTCGCTGTTGGCGCTTTTCAGCTCGTTGGCGATTTGGGCTAGCGGCATGCCGGCACCAGACTGGATACCCTGCGAGCCAACCAGGTATTTCACGTTGTCTTTGAGTTCATAGGCGACCTCCATGGTGGTGGTCGCTGACCCGTTGAGGGCTAGCACGTCAATCTTCTTACCCGTCTCTCTCTTGACGTTGGCGAACGCCTGTCCGAGTTCACCCACGCTCATTTCTGACCCACTGATCGTGTCTTTCATCATTCCCGAAAGGCCCTGGTTGGGGCCGAGCATCACGACCATATACCGTTTGGCCGGGTAGTTATTCATCCCCCATTCGAGAAAATCTTCGAGTGTGTCGGCCGAACCCATGTCGATCTCGTTGCCCAGGTCCTCGACCACCGGCGACTCGATCGATTTGGTTTTACCCGGCATCCAGCCTGTCACCAGGTCGCCAATCATGACGCTCGGCGTCAGTTTTTCGCCGTTGTGCTCAATCTTGTAGCGGCGCACGCCGCTCCAATCTCCCGACATCCCGTCGAAAAGACCCTCAGGGCGTGCCGCCTGGGCTACGAAGTCGATCTGGTCATCGGAGCCGACATATTCCAGCAAGCGCAGATTCGACATGGCCTGGCCTGTCAGGGCATTGTTACCGTTCAGGTAGAGCAGAACCGTCCATTCTTTCTCGGGCTCGCCGCTGGTCACGGTGACCTGGTCGGCGGGAGCCGGTTGAGCGGGCTCTTGGGCTGAGGCTCTGGCGGCGCTGAGGTTGGCCGTTGGGGCCATTTGGTTTGCAAGACTCTGGACTCTCATCTCGGTTCTCCTACAGAAACTGCCGTCAGTATATTGAGGGTCCCGGAGTCGTTCGTTTCCGAGATGTAAACGACTGTAGAAAGCCCGCCAGCGTGGGCTGTGACGTATTGTTAACATTCCCGTAGCCACCCCTTCTGCCCCCGGGAGTTAGCTTGGGCGGGTGCCGCGACCGGCATCCACACTTTTGAGAGGACTCACCATGACTGTAACCAGCATCGCCAATCACGCCCCCCGCACCCTTGCCGCTACCCCGCCTAAGGCGGCCCCAGCCCGTGCGGTTGCGAGCGACAGTTACGAGGTCACGGCCCAGAACATCAGCTACGTCACCCCCCTCGAACTGACCGAGCTGGCTTTCCGCTTGCCTTCGCCCGCCCGGCGGATCGACGCCGTCAAGGAAGTGCTCAGTATCGAGGATGTGTGGGAAATGGGCTTGACCGGTCAAGGGATCGGGGTGGCGGTGATCGACACCGGTGTTTATCCCCACCCTGACTTGGGCGACCGCCTGGTCGCTTTCAAAGACTACGTGAATGGGAAAGACGGGGTCGAGAACGCCTACGACGACAACGGACACGGGAGTCACTGCGCCGGGCTAGTCGGGGGAGATGGCGGCAAGGCGGAGGGGCGCTTCAAAGGTCCTGCTTTTGAGTCCGATATCATCGGGGTCAAGGTTCTCGATAAGATGGGGGGTGGCCAAATGTCGAACGTCGTCAAGGGCATCCAGTGGGCCATTCGCAACAAAGATGAGCACAACATCAAAGTGATCAGCCTCTCTTTGGGAGCGGGCTCTAATCTCGAAGAGGACGACGACATCGTAGCTTTGGCCGTCAAAGCCGCCTTGGATGCTGACATCGTCCCGGTCGTAGCGGCGGGCAATTCGGGGCCGACCAAGTCGACCATCGGAACTCCGGCTATCTCGAGCGCCGCTCTGACGGTGGGAGCCTACGACGACAAAAATACGGCCGACCATAGCGACGACACGATGGCCTTCTTTTCCAGTCGTGGTCCCACCACCCGAGACAAAAACATTAAGCCCGACATCGCCGCCCCAGGGGTTCAGATGGTTTCCCATCGCTCTCCTGGCTCGTCCATCGATTCGGCCAACGTGACCAAGCTCGGGGACTACTACGTGCTGTTGTCAGGAACCTCGATGGCCACTCCCGTAGCGGCGGGCGTAGCCGCTC
>CAYRFU010000002.1:53638-61762 GCA_964423525.1 uncultured Burkholderiales bacterium
GGTGCGCCAAGCTACCCCTGACCTCTCAGCCGCCCAGGTGATGGAGATTATGAAAGAGACTGCCAAGCCACTGCCGGAGACGAAGGAGATTCTCGGCGGTCAAGGCCTGGTCGATCCCGCCGCGGCCGTCCGAAAAGCCCTGTCGATGCGCGAAGAGGCATAAACTCCGGGCTTTAAGGCACTCAGAAAGGAACTTCAGCCCGAGAGGATAAGGAAGCATTTTTGGGGGGACCGCACAAACGTGCCGGTGGAGGTTACACGGTTGAGATTCGCTTTTGCACTACTGATTTTCGGGGTGGCCGCCTTTTTCTTTTTGAAACGGTCGCTCAAGCTTTACCATTACTGCAAGGCGGCTAAGCCCGACGACCGACTCGATAAGATCCCTGAGCGGATCAAAGACACCCTCATCTTTGCCTTCGGTCAAAAGCGTCTCTTGCAACGCACCTACGGTGGCTTGCTTCACGTGATGATTTTTTGGGGGTTCTGCGTTCTGGCGGTAGCCAATCTCACCCTCATCCTACGAGGTTTCGCCGGGCCAGACTTCGACCTGCCGTTCCTGGCTCTCGACCTCCCGTTGGGCGGGATCTACAATTTTATTAAAGAGATCTTTATTTGCCTGGTCATTCTGGGGGTTTTGATGGCCTTCACTCGAAGATTGATCCTGAAGCCTCCCTTCCCCGAGCCTTCCACCGACGCCCTCTTCATCTTATCGTTGATTTTCAGCCTGATGGTGGTGGAACTCCTCTGGGGAGGCACCGAAATGGCTCACCGGTTGGCCGAGACAAGCCGTGAAGATCTACTCGCGAAAGCGCCCGTGACCACCCTGATCGGGGCCGCCATGGCAGGCATGGATCAGGCGACTCTCAGCACCATTCAGGAAGTCTCATGGTGGATTAACTACGCCCTTGTGTTAGGGTTTGGCGCTTATCTTCCCTATTCGAAGCACCTCCACGTCATTACCGGAATCCCCAACGTTTTTCTGCAAAAGAAGAAGCCCTACGGCGAACTTCGAAAGCTCAACTTCGAAGATGAAGAGGCGATGGATTTTGGCGCCTCCACCCTCAAAGATTTTACCTGGAAAAACTACTTTGACTGGTATTCCTGCACCGAGTGTGGTCGTTGCACCTCGGTGTGTCCCGCCTACGCCAGTGGCAAGCCGCTCCATCCCAAGAAGATTTCTGAGATGCTGAGGGAGGAGCTAGTTGACCACGGAGGTGGCGACCTCTTGGTAAAATTAGCCCAGGCCAACGCCTCCGAAGAGGAGGGAGAGGATGAGGAAGGCGAGCAACTCCGCGCTTTGCCCGACCATCTCTCCGCTGTGTCCGAGGAAGCTCTCTTTGCCTGCACAACCTGTCGAGCCTGCGAAGATGCTTGCCCGGTCTTCATCGAATACGTCCAAGAGATCGTCGACATGCGTCGCTATCTCGTGCAAGCCGAGAATCGCTTTCCTGAAGAGGTCACTCGAGCCTTTACCAATATGGAGAATAACTCCAACCCCTGGGGGATTGGGTTTGCCACCCGAGCGGACTGGGCCAAAGAACTCGACGTTCAGGTGATGTCTGAAGACCCCGGCGAGATCGACCTGCTCCTGTGGGTCGGCTGTGCCGGCTCGTTTGACGAACGGAACAAGAAGGTCTCCGAGGCTTTGGTCAAGATTCTCAAAGCGGCCGGGCTGAAGTTTGCCATCTTGGGTCAAGAAGAGGGGTGCACCGGGGATCCTGCTCGCCGGATAGGGAACGAGTACCTCTATCAAATGCTGGCCGAGCAAAACGTGACGGTGATGAACCAGTATGGTGTCAAAAAGGTTGTGACCGCCTGCCCCCACTGCTTTAACACCATCAAAAACGAGTATCACCAGTTCGGTGGCCAGTACGAAGTGGTTCATCACTCCGAGCTGATCGCCGAACTGCTCCAGACGAAGAAAATCAAAGTCTCGACCAATGGTGCTACCGACGTGACCTTCCACGACTCTTGTTATCTCGGACGCTACAACGAGGTGTATGATGAGCCCCGTCAGGCCCTCGAGGCAGTTGGCTTCAAACTCCACGAGATGGAACTCTCCCGCAATCGAGGACGTTGCTGTGGGGCCGGTGGGGGGCGAATGTGGATGGAAGAACACGGAACTCAGGTCAAAGACATGAGATTTCAGGACGTCCTGGATCTGCCTACCCAACCGAAGTTGGTTGCCTCCGCCTGTCCCTTCTGCCTGACGATGCTCAGCGACGCGGTGAATACCAAAGACATGAGCGACTCGATCGAAACTCGCGACATCGCTGAAGTCGTCGCTGACGCCCTTTTGTAGGGCGTTCGCCCCTTTCTCGTTCGCCACTGCGACACTTGGTTAGTGTTTTACGGACCCCAAAGGTGGTATAAGAGACCTGATCGGATTGCGAGCAAAACATCGACACCTGGACCGGCTTTCCCTTTTTTGCAAAGGGGGCGGATAGGGCTGCGGCGAATTCTCGTTTTCGGTCGCTGGGGGAGAGCGACCGTCTCAGTTCGACAGGGACTGCAAGACTCATAAAACATCCTTCACACGGAGCGAGGAGTGCTTTGGTGACTAAAAATAACGGCAAAAGTACTAAGAAGAAACTATTTCTGATCGATGGGAACGGCCTCGCCTACAGGGCTTTTTACGCGGTCTCTCCGATGCAGACATCGGCCGGAATCCCGGTCAACGCGGTGGCAGGCTTCGTCGACATGGTGTTGCGTCTGCTCAAGACCGAAAAGCCGACCCATGTGGCTGTAGCCTTCGATAAAGGGGTCCCCACCGAGAGGGTGGATGCCTATCAGGACTACAACGCCCAGCGAGTGGAGATGCCCGACGATCTGGCTATCCAGCTCCCTATTATCGAAGATTTCGTCAGGGCTCTTGGGGTGCCAGTCTTTCGAGTCCCAGGACACGAGGCCGATGACTGCCTGGGGACCCTCGCGTCGCGCGGGTCCAGCAAAGAGTTCGATGTCTTGATCCTGTCGGGAGACCTGGGTTTGCTCCAGTTGGTGGGACCCAAAGTTCGGGTCTTGACCACCCGGCGCGGCATTTCCGATATGGTCATTTACGACGAGGCTTCCGTCAAACGTCGGTTCAACTTGAAGCCGAAGCAACTCGCCGACCTGAGAGCGCTAGCCGGTGACTCCTCTGACAACATTACCGGGGTTCCGGGCATAGGCGAAGTGACCGCCAAAAAGCTTCTGTCCCAGCACGGGAGCCTGGAAGATCTCCTTAGGTCGCTGCACCAGCTGCCGGCCAAGTGGCGCAATCCTCTCTCTGAGAACAAAGAGCAGGCTCTTGAGTTTCGGGCCCGAGCCTCAATTCGGACCGACCTTGAGCTCGATATCGACTGGGAGAAGTGTCGCTACGACGGCGTCCCTGTCGACCGAGTAGGGGAGATCTACCAGAGAATGGAACTCGACCAGGTTCTAGAGGCTCTTCCCAAGAGTGGCGATCCGGGCGCGGCCAGCGAAGAGAAATTGGCCAATGTCCATCTTCTTAACGCCAAGAAAGCCAAGACCGAACTGGCTCGCCTAGCCAGCAAGTCCAACGTTCCTCTCTCCATTCTCTTTCTGGGAGCGGGTAGAGAGATGGTTGGGCTGGCCGTTGCCGAAGGGGAAGAGCAAGCTTTCATCGTCCCCATCGGGAAGGGGTCCAAAGCTATCAGTCTCAAAGAGGCTCACAAGTTACTGGAACCCGCTCTTGTTGACAAAAAACGGCGCAAGAACGTCCACAACCTTCGCTCCTTCCTGATGCTCGACCAAGGCGCAGAACTGGTGCCCGAGCGAGACTTTTTTGACGTTGGCGTTGCTTCCCATCTGCTCGATTCGCGAGAAGGAAACCCGTGGCTTGATGAAGTCGCTCGTGCTTACGGACTGGAGATCCCTGGCGAAGGTGAGTTGCTAGGTCACGGAGAGGGCTATCGCAAGCTTTCTGAAGTGCCCCAAGAAGAGCTTGCGGACTGGGCCGGACGTCGAGTCCTTGGTTTGGCCCGCCTGGCCCAAAGGTTGGAAGCCCAGCTGGAAGAAAACGAACTCTCCAAGCAATACTACGAAGTAGAATTGCCGACCATTCGGGTCTTCTCGAAAATCGAGAGAGATGGTGTGCCGCTCGACAAGAAGGCTCTGACCAATTTGGCCGAGCGACTTGATGAGCACTTGGCTCAACTCACGGACTCCATCTACGAAGAGGCCGGCGAGAAGTTCGACCTCAATGACTCCAAGGAATTGGCTGAGGTCCTCTTCGACAAGATGTCGCTGGCGGTAACGGCCCGGCCCAAGAATGGAGCTTACATTTCTAATGATGTCCTCAACCAGATCGGCGAACAGAACGAAATCGGAAGCTACATTCGCGATTACCGAGAGCTGATCGAACTGAAAGCCTCTTTCGAGTTGGCGATGGAGCGCTTCGACACCCCTCGCCAGGGTTGGTTCCAACGGAGCGCCCAATTCCCCGTCACCAATGCCGAGCGGCTGCTCTGGATGGGTCCGGCGGCTGTGGGCGGAGCCGTCTCCACCTACAATCGGCTCTTGTCTGAGATCGAAGGCCTACCGAATCTTGAACTCCGCAAAGAGTTTTCGACTCTCTTGCTCAAATGCCTCAAAACCACCAAGCGCAACCACGTGTTGCTGGGGCTAGGTTACAGTCAGTTCCAGCTTCGGTTGGCCGCCCATCTCTCTGGTCAGGATGAGTTGGTGCAGGGTTTCGTCCGTCACGACAACATCGAAGAGTCGCTGGCCAGCCAAGTCTCAATCGATAACGGTTCCACCGACCAAGATGGACGGCAAGACCTGGTTGACGCTTTGCTTGGCTCGATCGGGGCCTACCGCTTGGCTCGCCGCACCGGGCTGTCGCCAGAGGAAGCCCAGGAGCAGATTCAAGAGCAACTCGACAAGTTCTATCAGAGCTACCAGGGTATGGAAGCGTATTTTGAGGGGGAACTGGAAAAAGTCAAATCTCGCGGTTGGGTCAGTAGCATTAACGGTCGCCGTCGAAATTTGCCGGAGATGTCGAGTCGCAACTCCGATATTCGTGACACGGCCGAGCGGATCGCCCGTAACGCCGCTATTCAGTCGTCGGCTGCCGACATTCTCAAAGAGGTGTTGGTGGGTCTCCAAGCTGCCGTCGACTCCCAAGAACTCGATTGCCTGGTCAGTATGCAGTTGAGAGACTTCTTGATTCTCGAGGTTCCGAAGGATAAAATAGAGGAAGTTGCCAGTAAGGCTGAACGCCTGTTCGAAGGGGCGGCCAAACTTTCGGTCCCCCTAGAGGTGATAGTCTACCAAGGCAAGAGCTGGAACGACCGTAAGGAACTGAAGAAAGCCGCCTCAAGACGCTGACCCGAAAGCCCAGAAGAACCCCGCGAAATCGGGGTTTCTTTTCAGGGGGAGAAAGGAATATAGATTCCGTGAGCAGAACGGCCACTGCGTTCGCGCTCCGGTCATATTTCGGCGCGGCACGCATAGCGAGTAGCAAGGACAATGACTAGGAGAACACAGAAAAAATGACCAACCCACAACCGACCGAGTCATCGGCAGCCCTGGAGCAGACCTCCGAGACGCCGGTCGAGCAAGCAGCTTCCGGCCCAAGCCAGGAAACGGCCCAGGAAGAGCCTGCGAAAGAGGAGCCTCCCGAGAAAAAGACTGGCGAACCCGATTCAGCCATGTCGATGGAGGCCCTCATGGAGAAGCACCCCGAGGCCTACGAAGACTCTTTCAAGCAACTCCGCCGGGGTGAATTCCTCAAGGGCGTCGTCATTCAGATCAACGATGACGGGGTCATGGTTGACGTGGGCTATAAAACCGAGGGGGTCATTCCTCTCAATCAGCTGACCCATCAACGTGACGTCAATCCTCACGACATCGTGAAAGTCGGGGACGAAGTCAATGTGGTGGTCAAAAAAGTTAACGACTCCGAAGGCATGGTCTTGCTCTCGAAGAAGCAGGCGGACCTCGAAAAAGCCTGGATTAGAGTCAACGACGCTTTCGAAAATAGTGAGACATTGACTGCCACCTGCACCGAACAAGTCAAGGGTGGGTTGATCGTCGATCTTGGGTTGCGTGGCTTCGTGCCGGCCTCCCATGTGGATCTGCGTCCCGTTCATGACCTTTCCGATTACGTCGGAGAACTCTTGAACCTCAAAGTTCTCGAAATCGACCGGGCCCGTCGTAAGATTGTTCTCTCCCGCAAAAAGGCCCTAGAGGAAGAGCGGGCTCGCCTCAAAGAGAAGACTCTGGGAGAACTCGAAGAAGGGCAGATCGTGTCGGGTGAAGTGGCTCGTTTGACCAATTTCGGCGCCTTCATCAATCTTGGGGGAGTGGACGGTTTGGTCCACATTTCAGAGCTTTCCTGGAAACGAGTCAAGCACCCCTCTGACGTGGTTCGCGTGCGCGAGCAGGTCGAGGTTCGTGTCCTCTCAGTCGACCGCAGTCGCGAGCGAATTTCGCTCTCGCTTAAGCAAGCTCGCCCCGACCCCTGGATGCTGACTGTCAATAAGCTGAAGGTGGGAGATGTTCTCGACGGAAGAGTCACCAAGCTCGCCAAGAACTATGTTTTTGTCGAAATCGCTGAAGGCGTTGAAGGACTCGTCCCTCTCAGCGAACTGAGCGAGTATCGGGTCGTTAGGCCGTCCGACGCGGTCAAGGTCGACCAGCCTGTTAAAGTGAAGGTCATCGACATCAAGGCCGACCAGCGGCGCATCACACTCTCGGTGCGCCAAGGCATGCCTGGGGGTGGCGGTGGCGGCGGCTCAAGTCACAGCGGACCTATGACGAGCAGCAGTTCGGCTGGCGGATTCACTATCGGTGACCGATTGCCAGACCATCTCAAAGCGATGCTCACCAGCGACTCCGGTGATGACGAGCCTGAAAAAGAGGCTGAGCCGAAGGAAGAACCTGCCAAAGAAGAGCAAGAGTCCACTTCAGCGACCAGTTAGACTCAAGCCTTCTTCTTGGAGGCACGGCCCGACCGTTCGAGAACCTAATCTGTGATGGAAGGTTCTCGAGGAAAATGGTTGCGCCGTGCCTTCTTCGTTTCCATTTTTCTCGTTACGATGGGGATGATCGGTCGTAGCTTTCTCACCCTGGCCTATCTCGACGAAATCAAGAAGGCGTCGCGCGAAGCTGGGGTTAGTCCCTTCTTGGTGGCGGCCGTCGTTTTTCAGGAGAGCCGCTGCCGACCCGAGGCTCGCAGCCCTGCGGGGGCGGTGGGCTTGATGCAACTCATGCCCGAAACGGCCCATTGGGTCGGAGCTACTCATCGTCTGCCCTCCGCTCCTATCGAGGAGCCTGAAACCAATTTGCGCCTGGGAACTCTCTATCTCCGTGAGTTGCTCGACCTTTACGAGGGCGACTCCCTGACCGCCCTGGCCGCCTATAACGCCGGTCCTGGAGCGGTCGATCATTGGCGCCGGGGCCAACGACTTCGGCCAGAAGAGATTCGATACCGAGAGACCCGGGAATATGTTAGGCGCGTTCAATTGATCGCGACGATTTTGCCCTGGCTCTATCCAGAGCTGGTGGCCTGAGGAAAGGGAACTTTGATGATCACAGCCGATGCGACCGATAACAGCAATCGACCAAGGACCAACTTCTCCACCTGCGTAGGGGAAGAAGTGGTAGTCCATGTGGTTGAACATGAGCAGTTGGAAGCTCTGAAACTGCCTCTATCTAAGGGACAACTCGAAGGGCGCCTGGTGGGCGTTGAGCGCCAGGGCATCTGGGTTGAGCCGAAAGAGTGGCTTGAAAAAGGCACTAAGAAGGGGTCGACCGTCGGTCACGTCTTCTTGAAATGGGATGACGTCATCGGCATTATTCGTCCGATCGACAGCGAGTTGTTCGAAGAGAAGAAAGAGTATCGGGGTCTGCGACCCCGCTAGGTCGATCATGCGTATCGCGGCTCTGCTCACTCTGCTCCTCCTCGCGCCGGCTTTCGGCTCCTCCCTGGTGGGAGAGGAGAAGGTCCATCAGGTGGGCCAGGGCGAGAATCTTTATAAGGTAGCCACTCATTACGGCCTGGCTTTGGAACACCTGGCTTTTGCCAACGGTTTACCGATCCAGTTAGCCGTTTCCTCCGGTCGAGAACTGGTGGTTCCCCTCAAACGGGCGCTACCGAACGATCCACCCGAGAACGGG
>CAYRFU010000003.1:0-17450 GCA_964423525.1 uncultured Burkholderiales bacterium
GGACTTCGATAGCTGATGCAATAATCGCATCCGTAATTCCCTCAAACTTCATCTCCCCGTGTTAAAACACACAATAGCTCAACCAAAGGAAAGAGATCTTCGTGCCAGAAAGTCAGCCCGATTCTGTTGTCGAACTGTTAACTCCTAAACAACCGAAGGTTGAAGGTTCACTTGAGGCTTTCCCACGCTTCCAGGAACGCTTCCACGATCTGGGGGTCGAAATGGGTGCCGGCTTCCTTTTTAAGCTGTTGGAAGGCCTCTTCCACCGGTAGCGCCTTGCGGTAGGGTCGGTCGACGGTCATGGCGTCGAAGGCGTCCACCACGGCGATGATTCGAGCTGTCAGGGGGATCTCGTTGCCCCGAAGGCCATCGGGATAGCCGCTCCCATCCCATCTTTCGTGGTGACTGCGAACCCCGTCGATGGCGGCCCCTAGGTAGCCGATCGATTGAAGCAGGTCGGCGCCGATCTCAGTGTGGGCCTCAACGCTTCGACGCTCTTGCTCGTTGAGGTTGCCAGCTTTATGAAGAACGGATTCGGCCACGCCGATCTTGCCTATGTCGTAAAGCAAGAGGCTATAAAGAAAGTCTTTGCGTTTTGGTAGGCTGGGGTCGAGACGCTCGGCCAGGGCGCCGGCATAGCGGAGGATCCGGTCGGTTTGAGTGCTTTTCTCGGAGGGTCGGGGGTCGACCATCGGTACGAGCGCGGCCAGAGTCTTGATGAAAGTCGCTTCCAGTTCCAGGTGCTGCTCTTCGGCATGTTTGCGCCGGGTCTTCTCGGTGTCGAACTGTTCGTAGAGGTCGCGGGCATAATCGAGCAGCTGGCTTTGGTCAAGGTCGGTCTCGGGAGGAGCGCTGGGAGGGTCGGCGGGCAAGGGACTCTCTCCTTTGGGCTTGCGAGGGAGCAGAGCCGTCACTCGAGTCCCTCCCTCCTCGCGGCTCTCGAGTTTCAGCAATCCTCGATGGGCTTCCAAAACGTGACGAGCGATCGACAGACCCAGACCAAGCCCCTCGACATTGCGGGTATTCACGTCTTGAGCCTGGTAGAAGGGTGTAAACACTTTCTCCTGCTCAGCCTGAGGGATGCCCGGACCGTTATCCTGGACCTGGATCAAAAGGTTTCCGTCTCGTTCTTCCAGGTGGACCTCGACTTTGCCACCCGGGCGATTGAAGAGTATTGCATTTTTCAGAATGTGGCTAAAGGCCTGGCGCAGGCGTTGAGAGTCGCCCTCGCAGGTGCAGTCGCTCACTTTGCATTCACATTTTAGGGTGATGTCTCGTGAGCGGGCGAGAGGCTCAAACTCTCCCACCAGATTCTTGAACCAGCGTTCGAACGGCCAGCACTGAAATTCGAGGCCTTCTGGGCCGGCCCTCACGGTGCTGAAGCTGAGCAGTTCCTCGATCAACCTTTCCAGGCGGTCGGTGCCCTGGGAGGCGCTGTCCACGCATTCGCCAGCAATCCCCTCGGTGTCCCGCAAAAGTCGTTTCAGCAGGTGAAGATTGCCTTTGATGATGGTCAGGGGCGTGCGGAGCTCGTGGGAGACCAGCGAAAGGAAGATGTCTTTCATTCGCTCAACCTCTTGGAGCTTGCGATGGGCCGCTCTCAGGTCGGCCGTCTTTCTCCGATTCTCTTGGAGAACCCGGTCGAGCTGTTTGGCGTAGGCCAAGAGTGGCTCCTGGTCTTCGGAGTCCGGACCAGTCGGTGGACCCAGATTTTCTTCCACCAGCTGGGCTAGCTCCTGGGGGGCGAACGGTTTTTCCAGCCGGCCACCCGAGAACTTTAGGAGGTTCTCGGTTGGGTGATCCTCGGGGGTGACCCCGGTCAGCAGGATCAACAGGAGATGCTGCTCCTGGACTCGGCTCAAGAATTCGCGGGTCCCGCTGCTTAACACTCTAGTGTCCGCTAACACCAAGTCGGGGCAGCGCTCGTCGAGCTTAACCACAGCTTCTTCTAAAGTGCGGGCTTCGCTCAGGGAGTAACCCATCGGCTCAAGCGTGTCTCGAACCAGGCGACGGATCAAGGAATCGTCATCCACCAACAATACAGTAGCACTCACGAGGGTTCTCTTTTCCGCGATCGGCGGACCCACCTCCGAGTTGATCGCGGGCCGGCAACAAACTGTTGACACTTTCGACACCTGGGCCTGCTAAGGTCAAGCTACTTGTTCCAGTCATCTCACGATGGCTTATTCTAAGGAGGCTTTCTTTGATTTCCACGATCGCTAGCGCAACTTCTCTTCCTCTACCCGTCCACCGAACGGCTGGATCAGCCGCTCCTCCCAGCCAGGCGGCCCCAGAGTCCCTCGACATGGCCACTATCAACACACCCGTGGAGGCTCTCCAGCTTCCTATCTTGGAACCCACCTTCCAGCTCAGTCTGGCAGCGGGTTTGCTTTTGAGTCTGATGTCCCCGATGGGGGGCGTCCCCTTGATCGATATCATGCTGAACACCGACAGTCAGGGAGCCGAGGTGGAGCTGAACGCTTTGATGGATCTCAAAAATCAAGAGAATCCCTTGACGGTTGAGGGGACCATCGCGGGCCTCGACCTTTCTGGTCAGGTTACTGCTAGCCCTCAGGGCACCGGGTTCAGTTGGGCTGGCCAGACCGGCCGGAACGAGGAGCTGATCGAAGTCGGCTTCGACCCCGCCACCGAAGAACTGCTGATTCTCTCTCAACACGGTCAGGTCGAAACCGATCTTCGCCTCGCTCTGATGGGTGGAGCGGACCTTGAGACCTTCGAGGGCTTCCGAGTCGAAGGAACGGTCGGAGGGCAACCGCTTACGATGGTCAACCAGGTCGAGATCACCGAAGAAGGCGAGGCCTCCATGGCCACCACCGGTCGACTGGGCGAAAGGGTAATCGATAAGCAGTACGAAGGCGTGGCTATGCCCACCGGCTCCGGTATCACGATGATGCTGGAAGGAACCGGTGTCAACGGAGATGTCGACCAATACGTCCAGACGGTCTTCACCTTCATTCCTTAGGGAGCCAGACTACTGACCAAACAACATCGATTCGCCACTCTCGTTCAGACTGAAGTGCTTTTCGAGGTCATGAAAGGACGCACCAGCGTGAGCCCCGGCGCTATCGTCTCGATGGCTATGGAGGTTCCCGTTGGTTGTCTTGAAGATGACCCGCAGAAGCTTTATCAGCAAGCTCTGGAACTGATCGCCTGGTTTTATGGCGGGATCGATCCCCCCTGGATGCCGGACCAACTTCTCTATGAAGAAGTTCTCGAGGAGGTTTGGGTGGACGAGGATGGTGAGGAGATTAGCGGGGGCTGATGTCGGGAGTCGGAAGAGCTTTGCAGCTGCTCGGAGCTCTGGCCATGATGGTGAGTCCTTTTTTGGACTGGGCTGAGGTGACAGTCTTTGGCTCTCTTGTCGGTCTGCCGGGCATCTTTCTGCACGGTGCGGTGCTGCTGGCCGTTGGCTCGGTCCTGACCACAGCTATCCTGGTGGGAGTGCGCTGGCCTGGTTTTCACCTGATTTTGGCGGCAGGCTCGGCCTGGGTGACCTATCACGATTGGAATCTGGTCGTGTCTAGGACCGAGTATACCCTGGGAAAGATTCAGCTCTGGCTGGCCGATATTAACTCGGTCCTGAGTCGCCTCAATATTGGATATCTCCAGGTATTCACTAAGGCCGACGATACTTCACACTACGCCGGTCAAGGGCTTTGGGTGGCGGCTTTAGCCTGTTCTGTAGTGAGCCTGGGAGCGCTGGTCGAGTCGGTTGGCTACACCCGCCGAGGCAAGACTCTGATAGGGGCCCTGGTGGGCCGACCGAGCTGTTCGGAGTGCGGGTTTTCGGTGGCTCATTCGATGCGCTACTGTCCTGGCTGCGGACGGCCCCAAAACGGCAAGAGGGGATGCTCTCGATGTGGGGCCAACTTGAGGGCCGACCATCGATTTTGCCACGATTGCGGGCAAGCTTGTCAGCCTGAGCAAGATTGTGTATAATCCAAAGCCGCCGCCCTTCAGCTGGTCGGAGCGGCACAAAAATTTGGGAGTCTATCATGCAAAAAGAAAAGCAGCCGCAGATGCATAATGTGATCTACAAAGACATCTCGTCAGACTTTGCCTTCCTAACTCAGTCAACTGTCAGCGCCAAAGAGACGATGAAGTGGGAAGATGGCAAAGAGTATCCGGTTCACAAAGTCGAGATCTCGAGTGCGTCTCACCCGTTCTACACCGGTAAGCAACGCGCCGCTTCTTCCGAAGGTCGGGTCCAGCGCTTCATGAATCGTTATAAGAAGAAATCCTAGGAGGCTTTTTTAGGGACGTCGATCACCTTCGGTTGGTGTCCCGTCGCCTCCAAAAACTTCCTAAGGGCAGCTCGACCGAGCACCAGAGTCGCGGTGTTGACCAAAGGGTGACACCGGAGCGCTTGAGACTCGGCGATCGGCTTGTCGAGAACAAGTTCTACGGCTGCCTCTCGGTCGTGAATCAAGGCCAGTAGAGAGACCGAACCGGGCTCGACCCCCAGGTGCTTTTTAAGGCGCTCGGCTGAGCCCAGGCTTAGTTTGGTCGACCCCAAACAGCCTGCTAAAGCCTTCAGATCGACGCGTTTATCGGACTCCACCACGATCAGAAAATGGCGTTTTCCGGAACGATCTCTGAGGAAGATGTTCTTGGTTCGAGTTGCCCCCAGGTCAGAGACCAGCTCCGCTTCTTGCTCGCAAGTGAAAACAGGGGGATGGTTGTGACGTTCGTAGTCGATCCCCCGTTGGCCAAGAAAGTCATAAATCATGAACCGAGAAGGCTTTTCACCAATCCGCTCATGGCTTTGCCGTCGACGGGACGACCAGCAAATTTCTCTTTGAGAGCACTCATCACAGCCCCCATCTGCTTCATCGAGTTGGCCCCGAGATCGGCGATCACCGCTTGGGCGGCTTCTTTCATTTCAGCCTCGTCGGGAGCCGAAGGAAGATACTCTTCGATGAAAGCCAATTCTCGTTTCTCGACGTCCGCCAGGTCGTTTCGGCCGGCTTTCTCGAACTGTTCAATAGAGTCTTTTCTCTGTTTGGTCAGCCTGATCAGAACATCGACCGCCGTGTCTTCGTCGATAGGCTCCCTGGCTTCGATCTCTTTATTTTTGAAAGCCGTCTTGACCATCCTTAAGGTGGAAAGTCGGTCTTTGTCACGGGCTCTCATCGCCGTTTTGATGTCGTCATCGATCCTTTTGGTCAAACTCATTCGGAAGTCTTCTTGCCAGCAGTCCCGTTTTTCCTCTGCCGTAGCGAAACAGAAAGAGAACTGCTGAGTTGGGGCCCTCCAGCTTGAGTTGAGGTCGGAGTGTTTCTGGCCGGAGGTCCAGTCCGCGGACTTTGATCTCGAGCCGGCCGATCTCCCTCTGACGCAGCTCGCGACGGAGTTTCTTGAGCCTTGCACTCAGGACAGCGTCGACAGCGAAAGTTTGGAACCACTCCGACAAAACCGGTTGAGCCGTTTGAAGATAGGGGAGGTGAGGGTCCACCGCCCAGGCCCGATGTCGTTGAGCCAGGTCGGCCACGGCTTTGGACCGCACCGCAGTGGGGTCAGGTTCGAGCAGATAGCCTCGTTGTGAGAGAGGAGCCAGAGTTGGGACCGCTGCCGTGGTCCGCATCGTCTTCCAGCCCCGGTCGGTTCTCAGCGAGGCTCGACGACCCGGCTCGCAAAGGCCGACCCAAAGCACCGCCTCAAGACAGTTGCCTCCCGTCCCGACGAACTCGACTTCGCACTGAGGTGGGAGTTCGTCGTCTTTGATACCGGGCGCCGCTTTGACCACGATCCGACTCGGGAGTTGAGCCAGGACTGTTTCCAAAGGGGGGACCCATTGGTGGGCTCTGAGCAAGCGGCGCTGACCGCTGCGACGGGTCGGGTCGACGAAATAGGCGGAGGCCTCGGGGAGCTTGGTCTTGAGCCAATCACCGTGATGGAAGGTGACTCGCTCGCTCAGGCCTTTTTGACGAATATTCTCGCGGGCCAGGGTAAGCCTCACTTCACACCTCTCAAAAGCGTGGACGTGGCGGTAGCGAGCCAACTCGAGGGTGTCGCCGCCTATTCCGCAGCCGAGTTCGACCCATTCGCCGCCGGGAGTCAATTGGTCGAGGCGTTGAGCGCGCCAGCGGGCCAGGGCGGTCGAACTGGCTTGCTCTCCTGCTTGCTCCCAAAAGAAGAGTCTCTCGGCCGCCTCGAATTTGTCACAGAATCGCTGCCTCTGGGAGACCAGGATGAGGAGGGATCTGGCCTGCTCCGGCGTGAACACCTTAGTCAGAGAGCGTAGGAGTTGCGGGCTTTGAGACGGTTCGAGCGGGCTCTGAGAAAGTTCCTCCAGGGCGGTTTGGGCCTGGGCGGAAACGAGGAACTTGGCTTGCTCGAGCGGGCCCATCTCTGAGTCTTGCTCCCAGGGTCACCGGCTCCCTTTCGCGAAAAAAAAAAGGCGGGCGACTGGGCCAACAGTCTCCGCCTTTGAGGGGTCGCCTTCCGATGGGTTGACATTCTAGCTACACAGCGACGGGTTTCCTCCTTTTCATTTTTTGAACTAGAAGGCGACCCCTCAATTTTTTGAGAGTCGACAGAAGATATCGAGCAAGCCCAGCTCGCTCACCTGGAGCCAGTTGAGAAAGGTGGCTCGGTCTTCTGCCAAGTGCATCAAGCGAGCTCGGGGGAGCTGACCGAGGCTTCGCTTTGAGACGCGCTTGGTGTGACCACCGAGCGAGCGAGCCAGTTGAACCAATTCGGAAGGGTTCAGGCCGTAAAGACATTCTTGAATGGTGCCGAGATTCAGGCCGCGACTCTGGAGGGCTCGAATGGCCAGCAATTGGTAGGCGTGGCGGGGGCCGAACCGCGGCTCGCCCCGGTGATAGCTCAGGGGCTTATCCATGAGTCCCAGGTGGATGTAATAACGAACGTTGCGGGCGGTAACACTGAGGGGAACAGGGGCTAGAAGCCAGCCGATCCCTTCCTTTTTCATCGTCTGGTGGACCCGAGTTCTCAAGTCTCCCAGGGTCCAATGAGGCTTGTCGGTCTCTCGCATAGGCTCATTTTACAGCTTCACAGTTTAACTGTCAATTTGGTGGCAACATTTTTGATACAACTGGGTCTCAAGGGAGCTTTAGGGTGAGGCTATGACTCTCGCTTGTGTGGAACAACCAACGTATTCCTTGGCCGATTTTCGCGTTCTGTGCGCCTGGTGTGGCGTGGAGATGCAGGCCCCTCGTGACCCCTCAGCCCCGGCTCACGAATCGCTTCGTGTGTGTGGAAGCTGTGCCCTGGACCTGGGTTTGCCGCCTCACCTGGTCAGCCGATCTGGCTGATTTCGTGAAAGCGGATCTCAGCATTCTTGCCGGCCGCGTAATCCAGGTCCCACTGGCCGGGGAAGAGGGCCACCGGCCTGTCCCAAAGGTCGAGAGCTAGCAACGTCTGACGCGAGCCTTGAAAGGCCTCGATGTCAGATTCGCTGCCCTCCAGCCAACGCACCAGCTTGAAATTCATCGGTTCATAGCGGATCTCGACTTTGTAGTCGTTGACCAGCCGGTCTTGCACGACCTCAAACTGAAGAACTCCGACAGCACCGAGAATGGGGTCACGCGTGTAGCTCTCTTTGGCGTAGAAAACTTGGACCGCTCCTTCCAGACAAAGCTGGTCCATCGCCTTCCCGAAATGCTTGCGGCGGGAAGGGTCGAGAATGGTGACTCGACAGAAGTGTTCGGGAGCGAAAACCGGGATCGGCTCAAACCGAAAGTCGCCGTTCTCGACCAGGGTGTCGCCCAGAATCAGGTTGCCGGAGTTGACCATGCCGACCACATCCCCGGGAAAGGCTTCCTCGACGGTGACTCGCTCCTGGGCGAACATCTGCTGAGCATAGGCCAAGCGGACTTGCTCGCCTGTGCGGGTGCAATTGACCCGCATGCCTCTTTCGAATCTTCCCGAGCAGATCCTCATGAACGCTACCCGGTCCCGGTGTTTGGGGTTCATGTCGGCTTGAATCTTAAAGATAAATCCTGAGAACCGTTTCTCGGTGGGAGGAACCGGTTCACCTCCGTCTTCTTGCTTGCGGGCCCGAGGGGCGGGAGCCATCTTAAGAAACTGGTCAAGAAAGAGTTGAACCCCGAAGTTGGAGAGGGCACTGCCGAAGTAGACCGGCGTCTGCATGCCGGCTTGAAACATCTGCTCATCGAATTTTTCGGCGGCTTCCAAGAGTTCCAAGCCGTCGTTGAATTCTTGGAAGGTTCGATCGTCGGTCAACTGGGCTAGTTCCTGGGAACCTGGGGCCATCACCTCGACTCGCGCTCGGGCTGACCCATGGGCCTCTTTATCGAACAGGTGGACTTCACTGCTGTTGCGATCGAAGACCCCCCGAAAGGTTTGACCGTTGCCGAGAGGCCAGTTCATGGGCACCGGCATCAATTTGAGCACCTGCTCGATTTCATCGAGTAGTTCAAAAGGGTCTAGCGAAGGACGGTCCATTTTGTTGATGAAGGTGAAAATCGGGATCTCCCGCAATTTGCAAACTTCGAAGAGTTTCAGGGTTTGGGGCTGAATGCCGCGGGCTCCGTCGAGAATCATCACGGCGCAATCGGCCGCCAGGAGTGTCCTGTAGGTGTCCTCTGAGAAATCTTGGTGGCCCGGCGTGTCGAGAAGGTTGAGCCGGATGCCACTATACTCGAACGAGAGGACGGTCGAGGTGATGGAGATTCCTCGGGTCTTTTCCATCTCCATCCAGTCTGAGACGGCGTGGGTTTGCTTGCGTCGCGCTTTGACCGCACCGGCCATCTGAACAGCACCGCCGTAGAGCAGCAGCTTCTCGGTCAAGGTGGTCTTTCCGGCGTCGGGATGGCTGATGATAGCGAAGGTTCGTCGTCTCTTCACTTCCTGGTCGAGTGGGCGCCCTTTTTGCTCGCTTTCAGCCATGCTGGCAATCTACCACCGCCCTTCAGGAGTGTCAAACGGATGGACCCGATTGTCTCTTGACTTGCAAGCCGACAAACGCTCTACTGTTAGTTAGTGTGTTCATGGGTTCGTTTCGAAAGGGGCTGGGTCTGACTGAGGTGGTGATCTCGATCTTCCTTCTTCTGGCGGGGGTGATCGTGGTGGTCCAGCTTTTTCATACAGCCCTGCGCAATCGACGGCTGGTCGAGCGAAATGCCTACGACGGGGTGAGTTTGACTCATCCCGACTTTCCTAGTTTGACGGCCGATGTCCGGGTGGAGCTGGACCGCGCCCTCTATTCATCGTGTCGAGAGTTGGAGGCCCTTGGAATCTGCGAGCGACAGTGTTGACCCAATCGATGGTGGCAGTGGAGGTGGAAGCCGGCTGGGGCGATCCCGACCGCACAGTCCTGTTGACCACCCTGGTGGGGGCGCCCCCTCAGACTCTTGGCTCGGTGGTGGTGACCGTTTCGGGGGGCTCGGGTACGCCTGTCCCCCGAGACCAGACGATCGACCATACGGCTGTCTTGCTCGACGACGCCGGTCAACCGATCCCAGACGTGACTTTCAGCTGGGGTCTCGTACCCACCGGCGTCAACCCCGGCAACGGGAACCCTTCGGCGAGAACTCGTCAGCCGGGACCAACGCACCATGGTCACTGAGAACTTTTACATTCTCAACGACCGGCTGGTTCCTCCCGAAACGGGCTACGTGGCGGGGGAGGTCAAGCTGAGGGCTACGGCCCGCTATGGAGGAATGGAGGTCGTCGGTGAATCGGCTTCGTTTTTGCTCCAGTAAAGGGGTGACCCTCATCGAGGCTCTACTCTCGCTTTTCCTGGTCTTGATAGTGTTGGGGCTTTCAGGGGGACTGATTCGGGACTACAGTCAGAGTCTAAGAAATTCCACTACTGGTGATCGCTGGCTCGAGGCCGCTTTGGTCGGAGCGGCGAAAATGGGGCAAGAAGCCTCCCAGGCAATCCTGTTCACGCGACCTGCCGCGGGCAGCCTGGTCAGTGATAGCGAGCTTCGCTTCACCCGGCTCGACCCAAGTGACGTCGACGTGCGCTTCCCTAGTCCGCTACCGGACCCTCTTCCGGCCACCTGGAATGTAGCCGACCCGGCCCATGCTCTGGAGGTTCGCTATTATCTCAATGCTCAGGAACGTCTGGTTCGGGAAGTGTAAGACGGCGGCTCTTCAGAAGTCCAGGAGGTGGCCGAGGGAGTTCAGGGATTGGCTGTCACGAACCAGCCTGATGGCACCCTCTTAGTGGAACTTTCGGTTTTAACGGCCGCCAGCTAAAACGAGTTTCGTCACGAGCCTATCTGCCCGCCCGGAGTGCTTCGTGAAACGTGGCTCGATCCTGGTGGCGGTCCTGTTATTGCTTTCGCTTTTGTTGGTCATCGGTATGGCCCTGTTGGCCAAAGAGGCCTTCCATTTCGGGGCCGCTCGCCGGACCGCCGATTCCGAGGCCGCTTTCGAATTGGCTTTGGCGGGGTTGGAAGATATGCGGGTGAAAGCGCTCAAAGACCTTCGCTTTCCTCCGGCCCGAGACGAGGCTCAAGTAACCTTCGCCTACACCGAGGAGGTCGAACTGGTAGGTGGTGGCGACCCCGTGGGTCATTACCAGGTCACGGTGGATCGTCGCTATGAAATTCCGCCCTACGAGGTGTGGCGAATCGAAGTCGTTGGAATTCTGGGAGAGGCGGTCAATCCGCGGGCGAGAAGGACGATAACGGCCACCTTCGATGTCGCACTTGATCGAGGGGGTCCCAATCCGAACTACTTTCAGATCATAGATTTTTCCGATCAGGGTAGTCTGTAACCGAGAGGCAGAATGCTCCCAGCCTCTGGGGGAACTCGGGACCCAGTTGAAACGGGCCCCGACTGTGACCTCCCGGCACTTGGAGCCACTCCTTCGGCTGGCAGGCTGCCTGGAACAATCGCCTTCCGTGATGGAAGGGGACGACTTCATCGGGGTCGCCATGAATGAACAGTTTCGGGCAGGAGAGAGTTCGCACTCGCTCGAGGTTGGGGAAGCGAACTCGGGACAGATGTCGGACCGGGAGCCAGGGATAAAGCTCGCTAGCCCTATCGGGGATGGAGGTGAAGGTCGATTTGAGAATCAGCCCGGCTGGGGTTCTCTGCTCGGCTACTGCCGTTGCCACCCCTCCTCCCAAAGACTCTCCGAAGAAAACAGCCCGGTCCAGGGTCAGGCCCTCTTGTTGGGTCAGGAAGTCGATCACGGCCACTCCATCCTCGACCAGGCCAGATTCTGAGGGATGGCCCTGGCTTCTGCCGTAGCCCCGATAGTCGAAGACCACACCGTTAAGCCCCAGTTGAGAGAACATTTTCAGCTGGTCGATCCGGCCGCAGATGTTGCCGGCGTTTCCGTGAAAGTGGATGATCCAGGGAGCCGCAGGGCCCACCTGGTGAAGCCAACCGTGAACGCTTGAGTCTGGCCCCGTTTTGATCTCGAATTCCCGGAAACTGACCCCGGCGTCAGCAGGGGTAGGCCCGACTTCACGACTGGGCAAGAAAACGAGCGAGGACTGGGCCAGGTAGAGGAGGCCGCAGGCCCCTCCATAGACCAGCACGGCGGCGGCGGTGAAGCCCAAAAACATCCTTCTCAAGCGGGCTGCCAACCCTGCCTCGGCGAGAGGAGTTGCATCGGTCGCAGTTCCTTTTTGTAGCGCATCGCACGAGAGAACTCATTGTAGAAACCGATGTAGAGGTGGTCAAGCCGGTGCTGGCGACACCACTCGAGTTCGAACAGGAAGCTGAAAATACCCAGCCGACGCCTGGCCAGGTCCGGGTCGTAGTAGAAGTAATGGGAGTAGGCGTTTTGGGAACTGTGGTCCATGGTTCCCACGCCTACCAGTTGACCACCCATTCGATAGCGAAACTCGAGGGTGCCGCCTCCGTCGTAAAGGAGCCAGCTATTGTAGAAGGCTGCCCGTTGCTCGTGGGTGACGAGATGTTCGAGGCGAGTGGGAAAGCGGCGGGTCAAAAACCGACTCATCAGCTGGAATTTCTCGGGCGTGTAGTGGACCGGCCCGTAGTCGACTCGAAGATCGTGATTGCGTCGCCACGTCCGTCTTTGGGAGCGGCTCGGTTGAAAACTGTCTACCGGGATCCGGGCGGGCAGGCAGGCCTGACATCCGTGACAGGCGGTGACGCAAAAAGTTGTTCCGAAGCGTTGACTTCCTAAAGCCAGCAAGGTGTCCAGGTCGCGGTGCTGGAGGATGGCCAGCCGCCAAAAGCGGCTTTCCAGATAGGAGCAGGGGCCGGGTAGTCCAAGCACCACCACCGGAGGATCTTGTCTCCAGCTCGGGTGGGCTGCATCCCAGCGTCGAAAGAGGCCTCGTTTCCAGAGGTTTTGATCGCCCACTCCGGGTTTTTAAAGGGTAGAGGCACAGGCTCCTCCCCGGTGTGGACCGAACCCCGACCAGGTGAGCTCCCCCGTTTTGGCCTTGTTAGCGAGCATTTTGTTCCTGGTCGACCTGGTGACTGGAACTCGTCCCGAACCTTCGGTGACTCATCTTCTCCTTGGGTTGAGTTGTGTCTTTCTCGAAGTCGAAGCGGTGAAGCTCACTCATTATGGCCATCTCAGCGCGGCCTGCGCACTTTATCTGGCTGGATTTGGGATGGACTCGGTGGGCTCGGCGGTGATGGCTCTGATCGTGGTCTTTTCGCTGGGCGCTCGCTTGATGATTCAAGGGGTGGAAGGGCACGAATATCCGAGTGTCCTGGCAGAGATAGTGGCAGCTCTGGGAGCGGGACTGGCCGCCAACGGACCTCGTTTGTTCGGCTTGGAGTGGTCGGCCCCGGCCCGAACTCTCTTGGCTCTGGTGGTCTATCTTTCTCTGTGGGAGCAGTTGAGCCGAGCTCCTAAATGGTTGCAAAGGTCCAGCGACTACCTGGAATGGCGCCGCCTGAGAGAATCCGTCCGTTTGTTGCGACTGGCAAGCTGCGCGGCGGCCGTCGGGGTGACCGGGCTCTTGCCTGGCCAACCACTCTATCTCATTCCTCTCATCCCCCTCTTCCTTATGGTTCACAAAGGGGCTGAGAACGCTTGTTTTCGAGTGCTGGCCCAGGAGGCCAACGAAGCCATCGATCGGCTCAGTTCTAGCGAGAAGAGCAAGAGGAGGTTAGTGGCGGCCGCCGATCAAGCTCGCCAACAGGTCTCCAAAGCGGCCCGCCGAGCCCAGATGCTAGAAGGGTTTGTCGATCATCTGGCGGCCGGCCCGGACCTCGAGACCACGATGGACGCCATCGTGGTCACGGCCGGTCAGCTGTGTCTTAGTCGTTCCGTGGTTTTGATGCTGGTTCAGCAAGGTCGACTCCGGGTGGTTCGCTCTCGGACCCCGTCTATTCTGGCCGAAGGCTTCACTAGCTTAACGGCTGTGCTGGAGTGTCGACGCCAGTAGAAGGTGATTCAGTTCCGGTTTGATGACGATACCTCGGCCAACTTCTTCGACGACGAGTTCGCCTGTATGGCCCTACCGGTGGGCAGTCTTGGGGTGCTCTATCTGGGTCGTGAAAGGGACGATTTTGGGGATCAGGATGTCCAAGATCTGAAGCTCTTGGTCGACAAAGCTGAGTTGACTCTCGAAGTGGCCGTGAGAGAACAAGAACGGATGGGTGTTTATCACGCTCTTCAGGAGCGAGTCACCCTTCTGGGTCACCTGATGGAGGGGGCCCGTGCTATCACGTCTTCTCTCGAGCCGCCCGCCGTGGCCCTTTCCTTAGAGAGGTTGCTCCACGAGACCATCCCGCACGATGCGGGAATCGTGGTGGCCCCGGCTATGGGTCTGGAGTGGGAATGGGGCAAGCCCTCCTTGTCGGGTGAGGTCGAAGAATTGAGTGAGCGGACCGAGGCAGGTCGAGCCGAGAGTTTCCGGGCCGCAGGCTATACGGTTTTGGTGTCCCCGCTGGTGACCGACCGCGGGGTCGAGGGCCTGGTGGCTTTGGCCAGCCACGAAGACCAGCAATACTCCGACGAGCATAAAGACTTGCTTTACACCATCGCTTGTCAAACGGCGGTGACCTTGGCCAACGCCGAACGCTACAAAGCGATGGTGGCCGCCAGAGCCGAGCTAGAAGAGAAGCAGTCTCAGCTGATACAAAGCAGCAAGATGACCGCTGTTGGCACGATGGTAGCGGGGATTGCCCACGAGCTTAATACGCCCCTCGGTGCCATTTCTCTCTCAGTAGAGGCGGCCCAGATGCAGATGGAGCGTCAGCCGGAGAACGCTCTAGCCAAGTTGGAACTCGCGCAGAAGGCGACCGACAAACTTCAGGTCTTGGTCGACCGGTTGCTGGTCTATTCCAGCCGCAGTAAAGATCAGCCCGAACCGTTGGAGCTAGCTGAAACGATCGAGGATGCGTTCCTTTTCTTGGAACACCGCTTTCGGCGGGGAAGGGTTCGGCTCGTCAAGCGACTGGATGGGCCTGGTCCAGTAGTCGGTAAAGGGTCGGAACTTCAACAGGTGTTTATGAACTTGATGCTCAACGCTATCGACGCTAGCCTCCAGCTTCCAGAACAGCAAAGGGTGGTCGAACTGAACCTCAAACAGGAGTCTGAGTGGGTCGTGGTGGTCGTGACCGACCGGGGACCGGGCATCCCCCCAGAAACCCTTCCGCGCATCTTCGACCCGTTCTTCACCACCAAAGAGGTGGGCCAGGGGACCGGGTTGGGTCTGTCGGTCAGCTTGGAGATCGTCGAACAACACGGCGGCTGTCTCGAGGTCGAGTCGAAGGTGGGAACGGGGACCCGCTTCACCGTGCGTCTTCCTGGCATTCGCTAACCGACGTTGGCTCCGGGGGAACCCAGGCGTGCTCGATAGTAGAACTCGATCAGTTCTGTGTTGGGTTCAATATTATAGTCTCGCCGCAGGAGTAACTCACACTTTTGATACTGCTCGATGGCGGACTCGGGTTGACCGAGGGCGATGTAGGCTTTCATGGCTAGCAGGTGAGCTTCTTGGCGGCAGGGGTCGTGCTCGAGAGCCCGCTGGGCACTCTCAAGGGTTTCTCGATGGTCCTCGGCTTCCAAAGCCAGGCCGGCTAGACTACAAAGGCCTTCGACCAGGTCCTTCTCATGGGAATCTCGTTTTCTCAAAGCCCAGTCGAGGTAGCACCCCTCCAGATAAGGTCCCCCATAGAGTTGGGCCAGGCGACGATAATGAGTGCGGGCCAACTCTGGTTTGTTCTCTCGTTCGGCGGCCTGGGCGGCAACCTGTGCTTTCTCGAACTCTTCGGTGTCGACCCAGCGGGTGACCTCGGGATTCAGGCGCAGAGATTCTCCTTGTCGCTCTAAGATTTCCAGATCGTCATCGGTTTTCAGGCAGCGTCGGGTCACGGAGGTGGCCCAGTAGATGTTTTTCTTGCCTTTTTCTCGGTCGTTAGGCCAGAAATGGTCCATGATGTGGTCCTCGTGGAAATAGCGCCCCCATTCCGAAGCCAGATAAGCGAAGAACTGCTTCGTCTTTTGGGTTTTCCATCTCTTATTGGGAACCATCTCTTGCCCTTTTTGGACCTCGATAAGGCCGAAGGCTCGCACCCGGATCAACTCACTTTGAGCGGTCCCACCTACTCGGTTGGCCAGGCCGTCGGCTTGGCTTCTTACTGAACTGTCGGGGTCCTTACGGAGAGCCTCGACCAGGTCGGAGGCAAGAAAGCCCTGGGACTGGCCGAGCCGGTCCACCAGGAACTTACGGGTCTCCAAAGAGAGCTGGTCTTCAACCAAGTTTTGGGTGATGGCCAAAGAAAATTGGTTGGCCAGGCGAGCCAGGTAGGGGCCGAGTTGAGCACCTGGTCCCTGAGCTAGAGCCTCCAGAGTTTCTCGGATCAGCCAGGCGGCGGCGGGTTGGATCTCGCCGGCGTGGCGGGGGTCGAGCATGGCCTCCAACAGAAGGGGCCAGCGTTTCGGTTGGCAGGGCCTGGCCGAGACGCACGAGAGGAACGGCTGCCAAAGCCACGTGACCCGAAAATCCTAAACGTTCCAAACCGGTTACGGCCGACATTAAGGCCTCTCGAGCTTTTGGGTGGGAGTGGCGATATAAGAATCAAGCCGGCTTCCAAAGAGGTGGTGGCCGAGGCTACGGGACCCATCCTTTGAGCCATCTTGGCGGCTTCGAGGGCGAATTCGGCGGCCGGCTCTGGTTGGCTGAGTCGAGCTTTGCCCAGAAGGGCTTCCACCCCTTCGCGCAGGCCTGCGGCGAATTGGGCGACGCTAGTGTAAGCTTTTAAAGCCCCTTCAGAGTCGTTGACTCGCTCCAGGGTCCGGGCCAGGGCTAACAGGCTGCGGGCCTCCTGAGAGCGTTGGGTGGTCTGCTCTGGCCTTTCCCCGTCGGGCTCTAAGGAGAGACCTTGGTAGATCTTGAGGAGTTCGGGGTCGAGATAACCTGGGTCCCTTTCGCCTAACTCGCCAGGGTTCGGTAGTTCGACCTGGTCGAAAGCCGCTACCACCAGGGCCACGACTCGGGCCTCCATGGGGGGCTTGGGGTCCTCGTCCCAACGGTCTTGGTAGTGAGTGATGGCGCTTTTGAGGGTCGAAAGAAAGCCCTTGTCGGCCAACAGAGCCTCGGGTATGGGATTCACCTTCTCGAGCAGAACCAGACTGCAGGCAGCGCGAGTTTCATGCTCGACTTCGGGGGTCAACCGCAACTTTCGGCAGAGCGATTCGGCTAGGCGGTCGGCTTTCTCTAAATGACCTTCCGGGAAGGGTTGGGTGCCGGCTACCCGGCCCAGGGAACTGAAGGCCCATAGAAGGGCCTCGCGAGCGGAAAGCCCTCTTTCTTGATGCTGCTCCAGGCGGCTGCGTGTGGCCAGTTCCTGACTCACCAGTTCCAGGAAATCTTTCATTTTGAAAGGCTTCTTGAGAAAGCCGCCCACTTGGAGTTGCCGGGCTCGAGTGGTTTCCTCCGGTGTGGCAAAGCCGGAAACGATGATGGTCCCGATCTCGGGATGGTGTTGCTTGGTCTGAGCGACGGCGTCGAGGCCGCTCATCCCTTCCATTCTAATGTCGGCAACAATCAGGTCGAAGGTGGCTTCTTGAGCCGACTGGACAGCCGTTTCTCCGCGGTCGACCGCAGTCACGGAGTAGCCCTGGTCTTCCAGTACTTGGGCCAGGATAGCCCTCATTTCGGCGTCGTCTTCTAGAACTAAGATGCGTGGGGAGGACACTGGCAATCTGTTCTTGGGGTCGAGAGCTACTTCCTGGCGAACTCGAGAAAGCTCCAGAAGGCTCCGGCGATGACGGTGACAATGCCGCCTACCATCCAGACCATAATCTTGATGTTGGCGGCAGGCCTGGCGATCTGCTCGGGGTTGGCCATATAGTCGACGTTGCCGGTCTTGACCGAGTAAATACCTATGGAGACTAGCAAAATAACCAAACCTATCAGGGTGAGGATACAGCCAGGTTTGAGCAGAAAGTCTTTCCAGGAGAACTTGGTGGCTTCGAGGTCGAGATCCATAATTCCATATTCGTGCTCCTTCCGGGTTGAACCTCGCGCGGATCTGTGGCACAATAA
>CAYRFU010000003.1:17460-41325 GCA_964423525.1 uncultured Burkholderiales bacterium
CAGGCTTTGTCTATGAAATGTCCAGATTGCTACGAGATCTTTACAGAACCGTTTCCTCGCTGTCCCAATTGCGGTCAGCCCGTCAACCAGCCCGAGCAGGCTCCCAAGAGAAAGCCGAATGTGGCTTTGATCTACAGCGGCATCCTGATCGGTTGGGCCGTGTTGTTTCCTTTTTTAGTGCCCATTATCATCAAAAAGTCGCTAGCCCACCAGCAGGGCAAGAGTGTGACCTACACCATCCCGACCGGGCCGGTCCAGCGCTGAGAATCAGACGATAACGAGGCGGTGTCCGGCCACTGTCGCTCCGGTGGGATGGATGACGAGTGGATCGAGTTCAACTCGGGAAACGCGGGGATTGGCCACCAGCAGGCCGCCTAGCCTCTCGATGGCGTCCAGGGCCGGCGGCTCAGCCTTGAACCCCAAGCGCTCCAGGGTAGAAGAAAGGGTCGCTCGGCTAGCCGGGCAGAGCCGCCAAAGAGTTTCCCGATAGTTTCGGAAGGCCAACAAAGACCCGTATTCGGGGTGATTGAGACCTCTGACGAAGAGTCGATCCCCTGGCGGTCGAGGTTCGATGAGCACCATTCTCTGGTAGTCCTCTCGTCGCTTCTCGAGCTCGCCGACGATGACGAGTTTCCGTTCTGGGTTGGTGATTCGGAGAATCTCTCCGCTGGGCCTCAGTTGCACGATCAGAGGGTAGCCCTGCTCTTCGGCGTACCATTCGATATCGGGAATCGAGCGAAGCTCGACCTCCTCGAGTAAGGGCAGGCCGTATTCTTTGAGAACCTTGCGGCAAATTTCGTCATCGACAGTCTGACTTGAGCCGGTGGCTGGAGGGGGTGAGCTCTCGAGACTGCGCTCCTGAACTGGACGGTTCCCGAAGGTCCTGGTTCCAAGCATAAGATGAGAGGTGCGCAGTTGACTCCCCTCTAGACCCAGCTCGAGCTGGAGAACTCTAGAGGCGCGTCGAAGCCCCGGTGGGATAGCGACTGAGGTTTCCTCAAGCTGAACGGCACGCTGGTGGAGAGTCGAGAGTTTGGTGACTCCTTCACCTACGGACTCGGCCACCAGCAGGTCCTTGCGTCGGCACAGCTCTTGCAGCCGTGGGCAGTTCTCAAGGACTAAGACGACCGGACGCCCGGTAGTCTGCTGCACCTTTTCAGCTGCTTCGCCCAAGCCTTCATTGTCGAGGCCGATCGAGATGATCAAGCCTGAATTGACCTGTTGGGAGGTGAGGGCTGCGTCGACCAGCTCGGCACTGGCATATTCGCGAAAGCTTTCGGTCACATCGATCGGATTTTGCACCGAACCGTGGTGGGGAACACATCGTTCCAGGCGGCGCAAAGCTCCCTGCTCCAAGCGGGGCAGCTGGAGTCCGGCTTCGGTCACGTAGTCCGCCGCCAGCGCGCCGGCCCCTCCGGAATTGGTGATGATCACGGTGGAACGACCGGCCGGAAGACGCTCACCGATGCGCCAGTGAGCTTCCATCATGGTCACCATTTCTGGCATATCTCGGGCCACCGTCAGTCCAGCCTGGCGGAGGAGATCCTCCAGGCGGACGTCGGAGGGAGGGGCGCCCGTGTGGGCGGCCGTGGCCGCCATTCCGGCCTGGCTGGTGCCGACTCGCATGACGATCAGAGGCTTCTGGCGAGAAAGTCGAACAGCCGTGTCCAACCAATGCCGGCCGCCGCTGCCTCCTCCTTCCAGAATCAGTCCCACCATCCGGGTTAGGGAGTCGGTAGCAAAAAAGTCTAACCAGTCGGCCGGGCTCAAGTCGGCGCAGTTTCCCAGGCCGATGGCTGTTTGAACGGGGATCTGTCGCTGGGTTAAGCGGCCAAGAACCATGGCCGTTAGCCCTCCACTGGAAGACACCAGACTGATGCCGGCTTTCTGAGTAGGGGAGGGGGTGGAGTCTTCAGAGAGGTTGGGGATCAGGGTGGCGTTGAGACCCGAGTAGGTGCGGAGGATTCCGGGGCTGTTGGGCCCGACCAGGCGTCCTCCTGAGGCTTTGATCTGGGCCACTAGCTTCGATTGGGCAAAGACGCCTTCGGGTCCGGTTTCTGCGAACCCACCACTGTAAACGACCAGGTTGCGGATGCCCCTGGCCAGGCATTGTTTCACCTGTTCAGGAATGCGATGGGAGGGGCTAGTCAGAAGAGCTAGTTCGGGAGTCTCGGGAAGGTCTTCCAGGTCTGACAGGACCTCGAGGTCAGGGACCGACTTGCCCACCAAATAGAGGTGGCCTCGATAACCCTGACGGAGATTCTCCGTTAGGGGATGGAAGAGATTGGTCTTCTCGCCGTCTATGCCCATCACGACCACGGATCGCGGGGCCAGGATGGGGCCGAGCTCGTGGGTGGCCATCGCAGCAGCGTTCGACCCTCTCCCTTTCGAACCTCTTGGGAGGAAGTCCCTACCAGCAACAGAAAAGGCATCTGTGTTTGACGCCCTGATCCCTGAGAGTATCCGAAATCTAAAGCCCTACAAAGCGGGCAAGCCGATTCACGAAGTGCAGGAGGAGTTCGGCCTTAGGCAGATTTACAAGTTGGCCTCCAACGAGAATCCCCTGGGCCCATCACCAAAAGCTATCGAGGCCGCCACCCTCAGTCTCCGTGATTGTCACCGATACCCAGACCCCAAAGTCATGAAGCTGCGTCTGGCCCTGGCCGAGCGCTTCTCTCTTTCCACTGCTAACGTGATTGTGGGAGCGGGGTCGGAAGGGATCATGGCCAACATCGTTCGGGTCTTTTTGCAGGACGATGACCAGGTCCTGACCTCCGACGCAGCTTTCCTCGGCTTCCCCATTCTCTGTCGGGCCAGGGGGATCGAGCCGCTCCGCGTTCCTCTCGTCGATTATCGTTTCCATCTCGACGCCATCGCCGACCGCATCACCGAACGGACCAAGCTGGTCTATCTTTGCAACCCCAACAATCCCACCGGGACGATCTTCACCAAGAAGGAATTCGATCGTTTCATGGCCCGTGTTCCTGACCGGGTCCTCGTTATCCACGATGAGGCCTACTACGAGTTTGCCAAAGACCATCCCGAGTTCCCTGATAGCATGGACTACCGCTACGACAACGTGATCACCTTGCGGACCTTTTCCAAAGCCTACGGGTTGGCCGGCTTCCGCGTAGGATACGGTTTTGGGCATGACCAACTGATCGAGAGTCTCTGGAAGGTCAAGCTTCCTTTTGAGCCGAGCGCCCCCGCTCAGGCCGCCGCTCGAGCTGCCCTCGAGGATGAAGATTTCCTGGGCCGGTCGTTGAGCATCAATCAGGAGGGTCTCAGGTTTTTCTATACCCATCTTGAGCGCTTGAAGATTCGCTACCAACCATCCTACACCAATTTTGTGATGCTGGAGATGGACACGGCCGACCAGGTCCAGCACCTTTTCTCGGAGATGTTGAAGCGTGGATTGATCATTCGGCCTCTCGACCAGGCTGGTCTCGCTCACTGTCTGCGCATCTCGGTCGGCCTGGCCGAGGAAAACCAAGCCTGCATCGAGGCTCTCGAGCAAGTGCTTTCGGCAGGAACGATCAAGCTGGATGCGAACGTCTGACTGTGTTTTTTGACCCCTCAAAGAGTCCCGAGTGGAAGCCGTGCTACAAGCTCCTAACGGGCGCGATCGTCCCCAGAGCTATTGCTTTTGTCTCCACCATCTCCGCTGATGGCGTGGCCAATCTGGCTCCCTTTTCTTTCTTTACAGCCGTTTGCGCCAAACCTCCAACGGTGCTCTTTTGCCCGATGCGAAAAGGAGACACGGGTGAAAAGAAGGACACGTTGCGAAATCTTGAGGCTACCGGAGAGTTCGTGATCAATGTGGTGACCGAAGCGATAGCTGAGCAGATGAATCGTTGTGCCACCGATTTTCCCTACGGAGTTAGCGAGTTCGCTGAGGCCGGCTTGACGGCTCGCCCCTCTCAGCTCGTCAAGCCTCCGAGTGTGGCCGAGTCTCCGATTTCGATGGAGTGTCGGCTCAATCAGGTGGTGGCGGTTGGAGAGGGTCCCGGCTCCGGGGCTGCCGTTCTAGGTGAAGTGGTCGGCTTCTCGGTGGCCGACGAGTTGGTGGACGATTTCCGCATCGACCTTGACCAGCTCGCTCCTATCGGCCGTTTGGCTGGAGCCAGCTATACGCGGGTTACCGACCTTTTTGATATGACGCGGGTCCCCTACGTTTCTCTCCCGAAATAGCCAGTCTCGATGAGTTCGAGTTCCACGCATACTCTGCCCGGTCAGGAGGTTGAGGCGGACCGTTATCTGGTCTGTCTGGTTGCTGGTGCGATCGCAGGAGAAGCTAACTATGTCGAAATCGACTCCTCATCGTCGGCTTCGGAAGCCCGCTTCGACGGACGATTTTATACCAAAGAGGACTTTCAGAGCCTGCTGGAGCTAGAGGCCGAAGGGGCTGATCAGAGCCTCTATCACCTGGCCGTGGCACTCAGTTGTGCTCTGCGCAAAGAGCCTCCCAAAGTCACCATCGAATCTTGGGATGGCGACCAGGGAGCCCGGCTTCGTTTTAGCGACGGGTCTTGCAAAGTCGAGCAACTCTCCAAATCGCCCTGGAAAGGTGGGGACCCAGGCAACCTGTTTCGCGTCGATTTTAAGTCGGTTTGGGCCCGCGACGTTTTTCGTCGCGGTAAAGAAGAGTTGACTCCTGAGGCTGAGTTGGTGGCAAGCCTGTGTCGGTTTGCAGCTTCCAGAATCGAGGTCAACGGTCAGGCGGTCGGCAAAGCGATCGACCTGGGCACCTGTTTCTTGTGGGCTTCGGTCAGTCCCGACGAGTCCCATCGGGCTTTACGGCTCAACCCGGTCAGCCCCAAAGCTACCATGGAACATCGAGCCAAGACCCAGGGCAACTACGCCGCCGTCCTGGCCATCGGAGGGGAACAAGAGCCCGAGTCTCGCTTGACCGTCAACGGCGTGAGTTTCGAGTGCGAGTTTCCTGTTCTCGAGGAACTTCAGTTCCGCGGCGTGATCACGTGTTCTGACTTGACCCTCTCTGAGGACCATACTGAGGTCGAAGAGGATGATAAGTTCGAGGCCTTCCTGGCCGACCTTGAAAGCGACGTTCTGAGTTGGTCGGGTCTTCTTCTGGAGAACGTCGAAAAGATGGGGGAGGACGGCCTCACCATTCTTGAGGGCCTCGACTATCTGGTCGAGCTTCATCGCTCCTCCGGCGAAATGGAAGAGGCAGAGAGGCTGCTCACCGATCTAGCCAAAGCCCGCCACGAAGCTTACGGAGAAGGTGACCCGAGCGTGGCTGAGACGGTCACTACCCTGGCCCAAGTCCAAGAGGCCATGGGCAAATGGGAGGAGTGTTACCAGACCTACCAGGAGGGGTTGGCTCAATGGGACGCCTGTGAGGAGGTGGACGAACGGAGTTTGGCCATCTGCCTCAACGGGATCGCTCAGATCTGCTATACCGCCGAGGAGTATGAGCAGGCCGAAGAACTGGCCAGCCGAGCTCTCGAGATTCG
Source organism: uncultured Burkholderiales bacterium (assembly GCA_964423525.1). GTDB lineage: Bacteria > Vulcanimicrobiota > Xenobia > Xenobiales > JADMJV01 > CAYRFU01. Next base: position 22,938 of record CAYRFU010000003.1, read on the forward strand.
CAAGGAAACCCACGAAGCCGAGGAGCTAGAGTTAGGCATCAGCTATGAGCTGTTGGCCCGAATCTATGCCACCCGATACAGTTATCCCCATCGCAAATTCCTGGACATTGAAGAGCTTTACCAGTCGGCCCTGGCCATTCTCGAGAAGAACTACGGGAGTCACCATGCCGACGTGGCGGTCATCTTGCATGATCTCGGGGAGTACTATCGCGGCCAGAGAAAGTATGAGCAGGCTGAGTCTGTTTACCTCCGGTCTCTGGCTGTGCGCGAGAAGCTCCTGGGAGGAAGTGATCCGGTAGTAGGGGAGACCCTGGATACTCTGGGTTCGCTTTACGAAGACCAGGGCCAGAGCACCAAGGCCGGCCGCTACTACCTGAAAGCTCTTGAGATTTGGGAAAAGACCCTGGGCCCCGAGCACCCCGAGGTGGCTCAGCGTCTCAACAATCTCGTTGTTCTCTATCGAATTTACGGACAGTACGCTGAAGCTGAGCCGTTTTATGAGAGAATTCTCACCATTCGGGAACAGGCCGTGGGTCAAGACCATCCTGATTTGGTGCCAGACCTTTGCAGCCTGGCTCTCCTCTACCAAGTTCAGGGTAAGCTGGCCAAAGCCCGCAAGGCCTTCGAGCGAGCGCTCGAGATTCTCGAGAAGGCCGAAAGCGACGAGGGGGATCTTCAGTTGGCCTGGGTCCACAACCTCCTGGGTGCGGTCTCTGATGAGGATTACGATTTCAAGAAGGCTGAAGTCCATCTGAATAAGGCTCTGGAATTGTGGAAGGCGGCTCTGGGTCCCAATCATCCCGACGTCGCCGTGGTTTTGGAGTTTCTCGTCCGACATTTTCGAACTCAGCAACGCTATGACGAGGCCGTCCCTTTTGCTCGTGGGGCGGTGGCCGTGAACGAAGCTTTCTACGGGCGAAAACATCCTTTGCTGGCCACCAGTCTCAACACCCTGGGCGATCTTCTACGCTCGGCCGGGAAGCCTCAGGATGCCAAACCGATTCTCCACGCAGCCTGGGAGATCCGGCGCCAGGCTGAAGCTCCCGATGCCGATTTTCACTGGGCACCCCAAGTCGAGGACCTTCAGCCCGGGAAATTCACCGCGGCCCTGATTTCGGCCGATGAACTCCACCGAGAAGCCGAAGTTCCCGCTAAGGAATTTTCTCGCTACATGGAGGCTGAGCATCTCTACCTGCGGGCTTTGTTCGCTCGCGAAGAGGTGTTTGGACCAGGTCACCCCAACAATGCTCGCACTCTAGAGGAGCTTGCTGAACTCTATCGGACCCATCATAAGTTCGAAGGGGCTGAGAGCCTTTACCAACGGTCGCTCGAGCTTCGCAGTAAAAGTCTAGGGCGCGAGCATCCCGACATCTTGATCAGTTTTCGCAACCTGGTTAAGACGTATCTGATGCAGCGCAAGTTCGATGAGGCTGAGGAGCAGGCCCAAAAATGGCTTGAGTTGGCTGAGACTGTGCTGGGGCCCGAGCATCTCGAGGCGGCCAACGCTGTCTTTGCCTTGGCCCCTGTCTACGAGAACCGCGAGGAGATGGACAAGGTCGAGGAGTGTTATCGACGGGCGATGGAAATTCGTCAGCGCGTGCTCGGGGTTGAGAATCCTGAATTCGCCACCAGTTTGGCTGAATTGTTGCGGGTACGCGGCGACTACGAACGCTCAGCCGAACTCTACAGCTTTGTGGTGACGGCCATGGAAGAAGCTCTCGGGGGAGATTCTGTCGAGCTGATTCCGGTGCTGGAAAATTACGCCTTTGTGCTCAAGAAGCTCGGCCGCGAAGACGAGGCCGTCCCTTACGAGACGCAAGCCATGGTCATGCGGGTTCAGCACGGCCTCGACTTTCATTGAACTGTCGGGAGCTCTACGGATTGGGAAAAGTCACCGTCACCTGAGCCCTAGACCGAAGGGCCTCTACCAGCGCTGTCAAACGTGCGACATTCGCCGCCACTTCATCAGGAAAGTCGGCTCCCGAGGACGTCCCCGTGATATACCGGTAGCCGGGGGCGCCGCTTTCCAGGGTTACCAGATCATCAGGGTTACCGGCAGTCCAGGACCTTCCGGTTCCGATGAAAGAGGGGATGGCGTCGGGGTCGTGTTCCAGGATCCTTATCCGATACGAGATGGCTCCCGGTTCGGGCTCAAAGCAGAAGGCTGACGCGACAAAGTAGAGGACGGTGTCGCTGTTGATGACCTCGGTCTCGACGAACGCTTTGTGGGTAATGAAGAAGATCTTCCGGGTGATGTCGACCTCGATAGTGTCACGGGCAAATTCCCGGCCATCGGCGAAAACCGTGACTCGGAGCTGGTCGCTGAGGGGAGGCTGGAGGTCGCTTCGGACTTGGTAGGTGATGGTGGGTTGAGCGGAGTTGGTGATGGTTCCAAAACCCCGAAGGGATTGCCATTGATAAGTGAGGGTGGCGCCGCCAGTATTTCCAGAAACACTGACGGAGAAGCCAGTCGACTCTCCCTCTTCGCCAACAGCGGTGAAGAGATTGGCCGATTGGGGATTAATCCTGGCCTGGCCCGGCAGGATCTCAATCGGCGCCTCGGCTCGTCCATATTCGCGGGGACCACTTCCGTTGTCGACGCTCACCACCAACCGGAGAGTGTCGGTGGCCGGTAGGACCGTTGAGGTGTTGACTCGGTAGGTGGTCCTATCGGTGCCGTTCGACAGAAGAGTGCCCGTATTGGAGGCGAGACTCCATTGATAGGTGATGCTTCCGTTCGGGACATTTGCGAGGATGGCACGGAACTCTTGAAGACCGGTTGGGCCCAGGGTAGAAGAGGCTGGTGTGATGGAGACGCGATCGTCGACCTCCAGCACCAGCAGGCTGGCCTCCGCTTCGAGCGAGACCTCTTGATCGTTGCTGTCCCGGCCGGTCAAGCTGAGTCTAAGGGTATCTGGCGTATCGGCTGAGACTTCGTTGGCCGTGAAGCGCACCGACGGACCTGAGCCCGTGAGGGTGCCGCTCCCGTTGGTCAGACTCCAGTTGTAGGAGAGGTTGGTGAGCTCGCCCTCTAATTGAGCGACGAAATCTTGTGATTCTCGTTCGGGAACGTCGGCGTTCGAGGGTACGATGACCAGGTCTCGCATCTCGACCACCTTAAACTTGGCCGATGGATCGGCCTCACCGACAGGCACAGGCACGCTGATACCGGGTCCTCGAATGAAGACCTCACAAGTAATTTCGTCGACAGCGTCATCAGGGAAATTGCCCAAAGCAGCTACATAGTCGACGGTGTCTTGGGAACTCTCAAAGGAGGTGCCGCTGTTGCCAACGCTGTCTCGCAGACTGCCATAGGTGCCGGTTGTCGACCATCGATAAACGAACGCTTCGCCGTCGCCGAGGGTGGCTGCACCGTCTTGAATGACGGCCCGAACGGTTTGGGAATCGCCCTGCAAGACATCGGCCGAGGGCGGAAGAAGGGTCACTTTGTTCTGGGTCACGGTGACGGGAAACTCTTCCACCATCCGAGAGGTCACGAGGCTCTCACTGATGCGAGCCCAGTCAGCTCCCTGCAGGATCAGGTCCACGGCTTGGAGGGCTTTGAAAAAGCTGTCGGTAGAATTGAGGATACGTTGAGCCGAGTCTTGTGTGATGCTTTTTCCTTGCCTCTCGAGACCCGTCAAAACCAGGTCGATAGAGCTTTTCAAAAGGGGTTCCACCAAAGCCGCGAGGCCGCCGTCTAACATTCCGTCAACGATGTCGCGCAGGGCTTGATCGAATTCTCCTTTCTCGATAGACTCCTGCGCTCCGGGAGCGGCAGAGACAACGCTCGCGAAGACGTTGAGGAACCCGTCTCCAGCCGATTCCAGTGCAGAAAGGCCGGCTACCTCGTTGTTGTCCTGGGCGATGGCCATAAGCAAGACGGGCATGAAGTAGTCCAAAGCGAGAGTCTCAAGTTCTAGCTTTCTCAACTTGGTCGTCTCTTCGGCTGTAAGGACGGCTGGTGTGGCCGACGGGCCGACCACCCGGATGCTGTAGTTGGCTTCTTTCTCCTGAGCACCCAGACTCAGGTCGACCGGGCCGCTCTCTTTTGCAAAGAACTCGAGTCCTTTGCCACCGAATGCGGCTTGAAGGGTGCCGATAAAGGAGTTGAACGCGGCCGCTGGACTGACGATGAGATCTCGGTCCGAGGCCAGGGACTTGCCGTTCTGGAAATCTGATTCTCCTATCAGAGTAGTGGTTTTGTCTGTTTGATCGATAAAGTTAAGTTTGTATACGAACGCGTGGGTGCGCCGCCGAAAATTCTGGACCAGATTGACAGCGTCTCCCCCGACCTCGACCAGTTGCACCCCGCTCTTGACAGCCCCATCGGTCACTAGTCGAGTGTTGACCGCCCCGTCAGCGAGGAAGCCGGCGATATAGTCACGGATTCGTTCGTGATACTCCGGCGTCTGGAAAAAGAGAGGATTCCTGGCGAACATGGCCTCCGCCTCGGCCACAAGTCCAGCATAGCCAGGAAAGTCATTGACACCCTCCCAAAACGCTTCCCGGATTTCCAAGGGAAGCAAGACAGTACCCATTCCGACGTAGAGGGAGGCCTGCACTGTCGACTCCACAGAAAGTTCGCGATTCTGGTCGTCGATGAAGGCCACCAGCATCGGCTCACCGGCAGGATTCAGCACCACAGCGAGAACACGGCCTCCGCTCTGGAGCGCGACCAACGTCTCGCCAGTGGAAGAAACCCCTGTTGAAACGAGCTGGGACAAGACAGCAAGAGAGGCCGGGTCTAGATTCGCTCCGGCCGGTAAAATCAGGCGAGCGCTGACCAGCGGGACAGAGCCTGAGGGGCCCGCTCCCGGTATCGCCGATGGGTCCGCGGTGATCTCAGCTTGGTCACTGCCACAGCCGAAAAAAAGGAGCGTCGAGAAGACCATGGCAGCTCGCAAAATCCTGGTCAAAGCATCCCACCTCCATCTGGTCTACCGGCAGAGCCGGGTCTCGAGCGCTCGTATTCTACCGAAGCCCCCGTGGTTTGTCAATTTACGAACGAGGCGAACGAGGCAACGAGGCAACGAGGCGGCAGGGCTTGACAGGAAGCGGGCCAGCGGATACAAATAGTGGAATTCCCTCGGAGGGTAGAAGTTTTGGCTAAGAAAAAAGAAAACCGCGTCATTATCACTTTAGAATGTACGGAAGCCCGGAAAGAAGGGGCTACCCCGTCGCGCTACACGACCACCAAGAATCGGCAGAACTGTCCGGACAGACTTGCGGTCAAGAAGTATAATCCCTTTCTGAAGCGCCATACTCTTCACAAAGAGATTCGCTAACAGCTTCTAGTCTTCGTCGTCTGGCGGTGTCCAGACGAACTTCTTAGGGTCACCCATGTCAGCGGTGGCCGTTTTGATTTCTTCCTCGTCCGTGAGAGCGTCCAGTTTCTGCAGGATCGCTTTGGAAAGGTTGAGCTGTCGTTTGTTTCCGAAAGTTGATTCCCACTGGTCGCGCTCGAGACGAAGGACCAGCACTCCCCCGCACACGACGCAATGGTAGCGAATACTGTTGGGACTGAAACCCGATAGCTTCATATCTTCGATTTGACACTTATGGGGGAAGAGTTGCCCCGTTGTCCGGACACGCATCTGGGTGCATTCTTGAGTCTAGGCGGGAGACCTCTTGGAGGAGGAAGACTTGGGGCGGAAGGCCACCACGAACTCCTCTCGGGTCTCGAGATAGGGCCCTTCCATTAAATCGATACAGTAGGGAACGGCCGGGAAGACTGCTCCCAGGCAGTCGCTGATGGCGCTCGGCTTGCCCGGCAGATTGATGAGTAAGCTCCCACCTCGCGTGGCTGCGATTTGGCGTGACAGGATGGCGGTCGGCACGACTTTCAACGAGACGGCTCTCATCTTTTCCCCGAAGCCGTCGAGCACTCGTTCACTAACCTCTCGGGTCACATCGGGGGTGATGTCGCGCGGGGCGGGTCCTGTTCCCCCGGTCGTGACAACCAGGCAGCACCCTACCGTATCACACAGCTCGATCAGGGTCTCTCGCAGCTGCTCTGGCTCATCTGGGACGAGCCGGTAGTGCTCGTTCCACTCGGAGAGGAGAGCCTGGTTCAGCCATTCTCGAATAGCCGGTCCTCCCCGGTCTTCATAGTCTCCCCGGGAGGCCCGGTCGCTGACGGTGACGATACCGATCTGTATACTCACTGGTTAGACGATTTGACCTCCGTTTGGTGGAGCCTCCTGAGGGGTGATGGTGGCAGGACGACGCTCCTGTTCGTCGCGTCCCGCCACCCGCGTGGTTGTTCTCTCGGTCGGCTGGTCCTCTCGACCCTCAAAGTCTTGGGGAAGACGAGCTTGGCTGTCCCGTTCGGTCGCCTCGGGGGCCCCTTTCTTTGTTGAATCTTAGGTCGCCGGGAGGCAGCGGTTGATCAGGGTCACGAGGGCGCTGGGCGGTGAGGCCGTCGACCGTGGCTCCGCCGTCGCGAATAGCATCATCGGCGGTGCTGAGGGCGTTCAAGAGCTTGCCACCTCGGAGGGGTGATTCCCCTTCAGAGGCTTTTTGGAGAATGGCACCCACCCCATCGGCGTCCAGATTGGCGTGGTCGGTGACCATGGTGACTCCCTGGGTGAAGGCCATCATCCTATCGGCTGACGAGGCGGCGTCCTCTCCTGGGAAGCGTTCCCGCATGGTGTCGGCCAGTTTGATCATCTCGCCCGGTGGCATCTCGATATTGTCTTGCAGGGCCCTGGTGGCGGCCTGGAAGCCGTTGGCAACCTGGCCGGCTCGCCCCGGGTCCTTCTGGCCGCCCAGCTTGCCGACCGATTCGGCCAGTTGACCGACCTCGTGGGGCTGAATGTCCCAGCGAGTCTTGAGGAGTTCGGCTCCATTTTCGAACATGTTGACGGCCGAGGCCGGTCCGTTGTTGGCTCCCGCCCCGCCCACAGCGTTCACCATCTTGCCCATCATCTCACTGGCTTGCTCGGGCTGGATATCGGTGCGGACCGCCAACAAGTCCATCGCCTTGTCAGAGGCGGCCGAAGCCATGGCCGGGTTGCGGAGTTGGGCCGCGAAGGTGCCGCGCATCTCGCTCAGTTGGTTGGGGTGTAGGTCGGTGCGTTGGTTGGTCAGCAATTCACGGGACCCGTCATCATAGAGGGAAGGATCGATGCGGATCTTGCCGTCTCGGGTTCGGCTGACGAAATCGCCGACCATCAGGTCGCTTCGAGTGGACAGGATATCGGTGATGTGGTCGAGGGTTTCCGCTTTTCCCAGAAGGGGTCGGACCTCGCCGAAGGTAGTGGCCGGCCGGTTGGCGGCCAGCTCGGTCAGTCCGTAGTCCTCGAGCTTGGCGGTGCTCAGCTCCGATAGAGGGGTGTCGGGGTCGATACCGGCTACTGGCGTCTGAGTGGCTACTGGCGCACCGGCGGCGCCGGCCCACTGGTTGCCAAGATTGGCTGAAGCCAGCAGCACGCGTTTGCCCTGGGGATCGACCGTCACCTCCCCCTGTGGGAACTGGATTCCATCAAAACCCCTAGGGGCCTGAGTGGGGGGCGCTCCAGCCACAGGGGTCACATTCTGAACCGTCATCGTTTCTCTCCCGAATAAGATTTGTCCGTCTATCACGCCTGAGTTCGACATCGTCTAGAGAGAAGCATCCCTTTTACATCTTGGTAAGATCACGGTTACAAATTGAGAAAAATTTATTGGTCCAGGTTCCAGATCCAATCGGTATCCGGCTCGTCCTGGAAAGAGCGCTCGTGAAATCGGTCTTGAGACTCGAGGGGGGACTGTTCCCTCAGATCCAACAAGAAGGAGGTCTTGGCCGGGTGGCTTTCTTTCCAGGGGTTGGGGGGCAGCGCCGGTTCCTTCTCAGGGGCCTTCTTCTCGCCTCGAAGAAAGGCCTCAACCTGTTGGCCCTGGCCCCTCTCGTGGGACAGTTCAATAAGCCGATGGTAAAGTTCCGTCTCAGCCTGGTCACCACTCCCGAAGGGTAATCGTTGTAGGCCTTCGAGTAAAAGGTGGTCAGGAATATAGTCGGCGGTCTCGAGGGCTTCTTCAACGAAACCCTGGGCTGCCAGGTTGAGACTCAGATAAAGTGTGGCCACGGGGAAATCGTCTAGCCCCTCTAGGACTTCCAGGCAAAGGTCTTCCCCTTCGGCGTAGTGACCGGGCAAATACAGAAGTTCGATCGACTCTTCTAGTTCGATTCGCTCAGCCAGGCTCAGATCGGGTTCATTCACCGAGCAACCACCGGCCGGCCCGCACCAACAGCTTGCCCCCCTCAGAGACCTTCTGTTCGCCGATATCGAGAGCTCCAAGATCGCGGCCCTCGATGCCGATCCGGAGATGGTCAAGACCCTCCTCGAGTTGGCCGATGCCGGCGAAGAACAGCTCCATTAAAACGGTGTGGTCTTCTTGTTGACCCCTGAGAGACTCCGCCTCCCGTTTGAGCTGGGTAGACCGATCCTCAATCTCTCCCAGTTCGATCAAGAGCTGGGTGCGACCCAGGCCGGCTCGCCGGTAGGCTCCGACCTGGTCGAGGAGACGGCGCAGGTTTGGCGGTAGTTGCCCATGGCGCGGGTCGCTCGCCACCTCGCCCTCCTCCTCCTCGAGCGAGAGGGACCCCAGTTTGTCTAGAGCCTCTTGGGTCGGCCTAACGAGCTGGTTGACCGCGGTAAAGTCCTCCCCGTCGATGGCATCGAAAAGAGCGTTGAGGAGCTCGCTGGCCTCCACCAGGAGGTCTGACCGGGGATCTTGTGAGGTATAAAGAGTTTCGACCTTGGAAAGAATCTGATCGAGATACTCGATCATCTCGTCGGCCGTCATCTCTTCGTCGAGAAACCGTTGTGCGATCACCTGGAAGGACACCTGGAGCGGCCTTTGACTCCCGATGTTTGATTCCTTTCCAGGAGGCTAGGGGGGAAAGGAGAAGGGGCTGACCATGCCGATCCAACCCACCCATTTCGACTATCAACTCGACCCGGCCAGCGGGGTCGCGACCATGACGCTCAACCGGCCCGACCGTCTCAATGCACTGACCTTCGAGGTCTACAAAGAGCTGCGCCACGTCTTTGAGTCCCTCGATACTGAGCCGGGAGTGCGCGCCATTATCCTGACCGGTTCTGGTCGGGGGTTTTGCTCCGGAGGCGATGTCGAGTCGATCATCGGTCAGCTCTTCTTAAGAGATTTTCGGGGCCTGCTCGATTTCACTCGTGACACGGGGGCTTTGATCACGGCCATGCTGCGTTGCCGGCGGCCCATTATCGGGGCTTTGAACGGTCTGGCAGCCGGGGCGGGAGCGGTGATCGCCTCGGCCTGTGATATCCGAATCGCCTCTGACCAGGCCAAGATCGCCTTTCTCTTTACGAAAGTTGGGCTGTCAGGGGCAGATATGGGAGCTTCTTGGCTCCTGCCTCGCCTGATCGGCCAGGGACGGGCTATGGAGCTGTTGATGACGGGCGACTTTCTCAGCCCGCAACAGGCTCTTGACTATGGACTTTATAATCGCGTAGTCGAGTCAGAGAGTCTGATGAAGACGGCTCGAGAGTGGGCCGAGAAGCTCGCCAAAGGTCCTAGTTTTGCCCTCGAGATCACCAAGAAGATGATCCTCCGGGAGGCGGCCATGGACCTTGATACGGCCATGGCTTACGAGACCGACATCCAGGCCGCTCTGATGCTTCACCCCGACTTTAAGGAATCGTATCACTCCTTTACCGAAAAACGTGAGCCTGCTTTCCTGTGACCTGTGACCCTGCCACCGTTCGGGCTTTTCTCGAACCCCATCATCTTGAGCTAACAGACGAACTGAATCGGTTTTGTCCCAGCCAAAGTGACCTCGATCTGCTTCATCACGACGAAGCTGCCCGCCGCCAGGCTCGTGTCTGGCTTGAACGCTTGGGTCAGACTGAGCTGATCACTTTCGGAGTCGAGCAGCCGGATATGCGAGCGGTTTGCCTGATCCGCGAAGCGTTAGCCGCGACTTCCCCCCTGGCCGACTCGGTCTATGCACTTCAATGCTTGGGCTCGATGCCACTGACCATCGCGGGCAGTCCCCAGCAGAAGGAGCGTTGGCTCAAAGGGGTGGCCGAGGGTTCGGTGATGACCGCTTTCGCGATGACCGAGCCCCAAGCGGGCTCGGACGTGGTCTCCATGACGACCTCCGCCACCCTCGACGGAAACGATTATGTTCTCAATGGAGAGAAGTGTTATATCACCAACGCCGGCCTGGCAGATCTCTACACGGTCTTCGCCAGAACCGATCCTGGGGCCGGGCATCGCGGCATCTCTTGCTTTTTGGTGGAGGCCACCAACCCGGGGCTGAAGTTCTTGGGTCCCCAGGTACTGGCCGCTCCCCATCCTCTCGGGCGCATCGGTTTTCGAGACTGTCGAGTGGGCAAGAACGCCCTGGTTGGGGACTTGGGTCGTGGCTTTCACATCGGTATGGCAACTCTTGACTATATGCGCCCCACCGTTGGGGCTGCGGCCTGTGGGATGGCCCATCGAGCCCTCCAGGAGACCCAGTCACACACCCTCCAACGCCACCAGTTTGGCCAACCTCTGGCTGACTTTCAACTGGTAGCCCATCAGACAGCCTCCATGGCCATCGAGCTGGCCGCCGCCCGTTTGCTTGTCTTTCGAGCCGCTTGGGAAAAGGATCAGGGGGCCGAAAGAATCACGACGGAAGCGGCTCAGGCTAAAGCTTTCGCCTGCGAGGCAGCCCAGAGAATCGTCGATACCGCTGTTCAACTCCACGGCGGAGCGGGGGTCTTGCGCGACAGTGTCGTCGATCATCTTTACCGCTCGGTGAGAGCTCTGCGGATTTATGAAGGAGCGACTGAGGTCCAACACCTGGTGGTGGCTCGGGAGATGCGCAAGCGGGTGGAACCCGTAGCCTTGTAGAAAAGACGCAGGTGGATATCGATGGGAAAATTCAGAAAGACAAGAGTTGTTGCTGCTGTGGATGCCCCTGCTGCAGCCTGTTAGCAGTTGGCTTGGTGGCGGCCATTATAGGATTGGCGAGGTTTTTACTCTTCTAAATGAGGATCTCCATCATAGGAGGGGGGCCGGCTGGCCTCTATTTCGCTATTTTGATGAAAAAGGCTGACCCGGCTAGTCAGATCAAGGTCTACGAGCGAAATCCAAAAGGAGCGACCTTCGGCTGGGGAGTGGTCTTTTCCAGTCAGACCCTGTCCTTCTTGGCTAGAGCTGATCAGCCTAGCCACCAGGCTATCACTTCAGCCTTCCAGCTGTGGGACAACGTCGATGTTGTTCATCGGGGCCAAAAGGTCAGCATTCGCGGGAATCGGTTCGCCGGAATTGCCAGGATCGCGCTCTTGAACATCCTGGTCGAACGCTGTCAGGAGTTGGGCGTGGAACTCCTTTTCGGTCAGGAGGTCGAGCAGCTCCCGGAGTTAGATGAAGTCGACCTTTTGGTCGGTAGCGATGGGGTCAACAGTCGAACACGGGAGGCCTTTGCCGAGGTCTTCGAGCCCGACCTCGAATTGGCTCACAATCGTTACATCTGGCTGGGCACTCCTCGCCTGTTTCATGGCTTGACCCTCACTTTTCGTCCCACCGATGAAGGTCTGTTCATAGCCCATTCTTACAAGTTCTGTGAGGATTTGAGCACCTTCATCGTAGAATGCGATCCTGAGAGTTTTCGTCAGGCTGGCTTTGAGAGCGACGACACCGAGGCTCATCTGACCAAACTGGGTCAGATTTTTGGCGACGACCTTGAGGGGCAGCCGCTATTTAGCAACAATAGTCGCTGGATACGATTCGTCAACGTCAGGAACAGAAACTGGTTTCACCCCAAAGTGGTTTTGCTGGGTGACGCCCTGCATACTGCCCACTTCTCCATCGGATCGGGGACCAAGCTGGCCTTGGAAGACTCTATCGCCCTGGCCGAAGCCTTCGCGGCCCATCATAGTGTTGAGAGTTCTTTGAAAGCTTTCGCCGAGTCTCGCAAGCCCTCGGTAGACGCCTACCAAGAGGTCGCCATCGAGAGTCTCCGATGGTTTGAATCGGCCCAACGCTTTATCCATTTGAGTCCGGTGGCCATGGCCTACGAGACGATGACCCGGAACTCCAAAGTGGACCTCGATAACCTGAAGAAGCGCGACCCTGAATTCGTCCGGCTTTATCTCGAGCAAACGCAGGTCCGATGATCGACGCGGCCGCTATCGAAGGCGCCCGCTCCCGGTTACCGGCCACCCTTCGCCGCACTCCGGTCACGCCAGGGCCAAAGGTAGCCGGTTACGACCTCCATTGCAAGTGGGAAAATCTGCAACTGACGGGAGCCTATAAGGCTCGGGCCGCCTTCTCAGTGCTCGCTTCTCTTTCCCAAGAGGAGAAAGATTCCGGCGTTGCTCTCACTTCCTCAGGCAATTTTGCCCGGGCTCTGGCTACTGCCGGCCGGCAGCTGGGGGTCGAAACGACTCTGGTGATGATGGAGAAGACCGCTCCCTATAAAGTTGAGCAGACCCGAGCTGCCGGAGGGCAGGTGGTGTTCTGTGAAAACCGTTACGAGGCTCGCTACGAGAAACTTGCTGAGCTAGCCGAAAAGGGTCTTTACCCGATCGACCACCGCACTCACCCAGGGGTTGTCTGTGGGCATGGAACGGTAGGTTTGGAGTTGAGCGAGCAGTTTCCCGAGGTCGGGACAGTGGTGGTGCCGGTCAGCACTGGTGGTCTTCTGGCCGGGGTGGCCGTGGCCGTGAAGTCGGCTCTCCCTCAAACTCGGGTGATTGGCGTGCAACCGTCGGGGTCGCGGGCCTGGATAGAGTCCTGGTCGGCTGGTGATTTGCGCTCGGTCGAGGTCGACACCGTCTGTGACGCTCTGACGGCCTCTGTTCCTGGGCAGCTTCCTTTTCAGCTGGCCCGTCATTGGGTCGACGAGATCGTCGAGGTGGAGGAGGGAACCGTAGTCGAGGCCGTGCGACGTTTCGTTCTCGACTCTAAAATGGTGGTCGAACCGGGCGCCGCCGTGGGTTTGGCCGCCGCTCTCGAGCAAAAGCTTCCCCGCGACGGCCCCCTCTGCCTGGTGGTTTCTGGTGGCAACATCAGCCTTTCCCGTTTGGCTCAGCTCTTAGACGTGGCTGTCACTTGAGGAGATTCTGAATCTTTTCGATCAGGTCGGCCGAATCGGGGCGGATCAAAGCCAGGATAGCTTGGTGGCGTATGATCAGGAACTGGTGGTTCTGATAGTTCATTTCGAGGGCTTCTTTGCGAAGAAAGAAGGCGAAGTCGCCTACCTGGGCCTGAAGAGGGAGATAGCGGACGGCCTGGTCGGGCTTGGCCCAAGGTTCCCCTTCCGAGTATTCAGGGTTGGCCATCAAGTAGCCTGGCCCGATGCGGACGACTCGACCTCCCTGGACTTTTTCTTTCTCGGTAACGGTGGCGGGCAGGACTAAGCCCGAGTCTGTCTTCTGTTCGCTGTCGGCCGGTTCGATCAGAACGCGATCGCCGACCAAAATCAATTCACCCACAAACCAGGCTTCGGGGCCCTGGCGAAGGCCCCTCGTTTAAAGCTCGATTTCGACCAGGTCGGGATCTTGGCCAACCGCCTCGATGGCGTCGTCGACCAAAACGTCGCGGAGGCCTTTGGCGTGGATCGGGTGGTTGTTGGCCACCGCGTGCCAGAGGGCATCTTCAAACTCGGCGATGCCAAACACTTCGCAATATTCTTTCAGTGTCACTGCCCAAGACTCCCGTTCTGCTGGGTGGTTCTCCACCTCAACGAGCCCGCCCGGCGGGTCGTAAGACCCCGACCCGGGCGACGTTGATCCGTTACGTGTCAAGCACGCCGGGAGGGAAACTGCTTACGAAACCCTTCGCGCCGCCGGGGGCGCACTCCAGTTCGGTGCGATGCTCTCAGTGTAACAGTGTTACTGTTAGGTGGCAATGGTAAGGATCTACTAGGAGAGCAGAACACAACGGGAGACGGGAGTAGTGATGACGAACGCCCGACTACCCCAACCGACGCAGGAGGAAGTATGTCCCACCACATTCAACGAGCCGCCGTCATCGGCTCCGGCACGATGGGGGCTGGTATCGCCGCCCATCTTGCCAATGCCGGAATTCCAACACTTTTGTTGGACATTCCGGCCGACGGCCAGGATAAGAACGCTGTTGTGAAAGCTGGCCTGGAAAGGGCCAAAAAAAGCAAGCCGGCTGCCTTCATGGAGAGATCGAGAGCCGCCTTGATCGAAGTCGGAAATCTTGACGATGATTTACCCAAAGTGGCCCAGGTCGATTGGATTGTCGAAGCGATCATTGAAAAGCTGGGCCCCAAGCAAGACCTTCTTCAAAAGCTGGAACAGTTGACCCGCCCTGAGACGATCGTGAGCAGCAACTCCAGCGGCATTCCGATGCAGCTCCAGCTCCAGGGACGGGGGGATGACTTTAAGAAGAGATTCTTGGGAACACACTTCTTCAATCCCCCGCGCTATCTTCACCTCCTGGAATTGATCCCCACTCCCGCCACCGATGAAAAAGTGGTGGAGAGCATCGCGACCTTCGGCGACCGGGTCCTAGGCAAAGGAATTGTGATGGCCAAAGACGTGCCCGGTTTTGCCGCCAATCGGGTCGGTCTCTACTGCGTAGCCCGAGCCCTGAAAGTGATGTTAGAGTTGGGTTTAACTCCCGATGTTGTCGACGCCATCACGGGCCCGGTGATCGGACGGCCCAAGAGCGCCACCTTCCGAACCATGGACCTTTCCGGCGTCGATATCTGCTACACGGTTGCCTCCAATCTGGCCAAGGCTACCGGCGAACCCGTCGACCTGCCCGAGGTGGTCAAGAAGATGGTCGAACAGGGGATGCTGGGCGAGAAGACCAAACACGGCTTCTACAAGAAGGTCAAGGATGAGCAGGGCAAGTCTCACATTCACACGCTCAATCTTGACACTTTCGAGTATGAGAACCGTGGCAAGGTTCGCTTGGAGGAACTGGCTCCCATCGTGGGACTTCCCGGCGGCCCTGAAGAGCGGATCAAAGCTTTGTTAGAAAGTCCCGGTCAGGCCGGCGAGTTTATGCGCCAGACGCTTTTCCATCAGATCCACTACGCCGCTTTCAAGGTCGGTGAAGTGGCCGAGACGGCAGCCGACGTGGATAATGCCCTGAAATGGGGCTTCGGTTGGGACATTGGACCGCTGGAACTGGCCCAAGGGCTTGGCCGTGATCGGTGTGTCGAGGCCTTCAAAAAGCACGGCCTAGAGGTGCCTGCCTTCTTTGAGAAGCCTTCTGGGTTGGGCCAAAAGAACGGTCTGATCGTGACGAAGCAGCTGCACCAGAAGAGTGGCAAGGTGGCCGGCAATTCGGACGCCTCCCTGCTTGATCTGGGAGACGGAGTGGCCCTGCTTGAGTTCCATAGCAAAGCCAACAGCATCGGCCGCCAAACTATCGAGATGTTCGAGCAGGCGGATAAATTGATCCCCAAAGACTTTGTCGGTTTAGTGGTGGGGAACCAGGGACAGAATTTTTGCGCCGGGGCCGACATCGGGATGATTCTCAAAGTCGCCCAAGAGCAAGACTTCGAGGCCATCCGAGCGGCTTGCGCCATTTTTCAGGGTATGACCAGCCGTCTTCGCTACTGTCCTTTCCCGGTGATCTGCGCCCCCTTTGGCATGGTGCTGGGTGGAGGCTGCGAGGTGATGTTGTGGTCAGACGAGTCGGTCTCGGCTGGCGAACTTTACACTGGTCTGGTCGAAATCAGCGTCGGGATTCTTCCGGCCGGTGGAGGCACCACCGAGATGTTGATTCGAATGAACGAGCGACTGCTCGAGGGGGCAGACCCCTTTACCGCAGTCCAGGCGGCCTTTGAGTTGATCGGGATGGCTAAAGTCTCGACTTCCGCTCTGGAGGCCCGCTCGATGGGCTTTTTACGACCCAACGACACCATCTGCATGAATCGTGACCGACTTCTCAACGAGGCCAAGAAAAGAGTGCTGGCCCTGGCGCCAGGCTATGCCCCTCCGCCGCGACGTCAGGTCAGGGTCTTGGGAGAGGATGCCTACGCCAATATCTGTGCCGGAGCTTACGGCCTGAAAGAGGGAGGCTTCATCACTGAGTATGAGTATTATTTGGCCCGCGTGATCGGGAGAGTGTTGACCGGTGGGACGATGAACCGAGCCGACACCGTTGACGAGTCGGTTCTGTTAGAACTCGAGTGTGAAGCGTTCTTGTCGCTCTCGGGCGAGAAGAAGACCCAAGAACGCCTGGCTCACACGCTTAAGACCGGAAAGACTTTGAGGAACTAATGATGAAAAACGGAAGAACCCCAGTTGTTGTCAGCGCTTTACGCACTCCTGTAGGAAGGGGGCGTAAGGGCACTTTGGCCGCCACCCGTCCCGACGATCTGGCTGCTTTGGTGATGTCAGAAGCGGTGAAGCGGGCCGGCGTGCCGGTCGAAACCGTCGAGGATGTCATCTTCGGGTGCGCCATGCCCGAGGGCGAGCAGGGCCTTAATGTGGCCAGGTTGGCGGCCTTATTGGCCGGTTTTCCGAACGAAGTTCCGGCCGCCACCGTCAATCGCTTTTGCTCGAGCGGATTGCAAGCGGTGGCGATGGCCGCTCAATCCGTGGCCAGCGGGATGACCGATTGTGTGTTGGCCGGTGGAGTCGAGTCGATGAGCATGGTACCCATGACCGGCTACAAACCTTCTATGAACCTGAGGCTTTTCGAAAAGACCCCCGGAGCCTACTTGGGAATGGGCCTCACGGCTGAGAATCTGGCCTCGCAATACAAGATTTCACGTCAAGAGCAGGATGAGTTCGCCCTCCAGTCTCACCAGAGAGCCGTGAAGGCCCGCGACGCTGGTCACTTCCAAGACGAGATCGTGCCGGTCCCGGTGAGAGTCGATCGTCGTCAGGGGAGCCAGGTGGAGTCTTCCGAGGTGGTCTTTGACACCGACGAGTTGATCCGTGACGAGACCTCTCTTGAGGTGCTGGCCAAACTCAAACCCGCCTTCAAGTTGACTGGAAGCGTGACACCCGGGAACTCCTCTCCTATCTCGGATGGGGCAGCGGCCGTGTTGGTGATGAGCAAAGAGAAGGCTGAACAGATGAAGATCGAGCCGCTGGCTGAATTCGTGAGCTTTGCGGTGGCCGGAGTTCCCCCTGAAATTATGGGGATCGGACCGGTCAAAGCCGTTCCCAAAGCTCTAGCTAAGGCGGGATTGACCCTCGACGACATCAAGACGATCGAGCTCAACGAAGCCTTTGCCGCTCAAAGTCTGGCCGTTCTCAAAGAGATGAACCTCTCGACCGACAAGGTAAATGAGAACGGCGGGGCTATCGCTCTCGGTCACCCTTTGGGGTGTACCGGCGCCAAGCTTACGGCCACCCTGGTGCACGACCTTCGCCGACGCGGAGGAGGCTACGGGATGGTCACCATGTGCATCGGCGGGGGCCAGGGTGCGGCCGGGATCTTCAAAGTCTAGGCTTTGAGGCCATAGAGAATCAGCTTCTGCTCGTTTTCGAGCAGAGGCTGAAGGGGGCCGTCATAGACCACAGAGCCCTGGTCGAGTACCAGGGCTCTATGGGAGAGTTCCTGGGCCAACTCCAGGTCGTGGGTGGCTACCAGTAGGCTCTGCTCGAGCCTTTGTAGCGCCTCGATAACCGCCCTTCTTGCTCTGGCATCGAGCCCTGCGGTGGGCTCGTCCAGGGCCAAGAAGGTCGGTTCCATCGATAAGACGGTGGCTAGCGCGACCCGTTTTTTCTCCCCTCCGCTGAGAGCCAGCGGGAAGCGGTCTTCCAGGCCAGCCAGGCCGACCTGAGCCAAAGCGGATCGTACTTGATTTGAGACCTCCGCTTCCCCGAGTCCCTGGTAGCGTGGCCCGTAACCGACGTCCTCAGCTACTGTAGGGCAAAAAAGCTGATCGTCGGGGTTTTGAAAGACTAGTCCTACTGGGTCTTGGCTCTCGATAGTCCCTTCGCCTTGGAGCACCCCCGCCAGCAGCAGGAGAAGGGTCGACTTGCCGGCGCCGTTCGGTCCCAGTAAGACCACCGTTTCGCCCTTGTCGATTTCAAACGAGACTTCTCGCAGGACGGGTTTTTCCAGATAGGAGAAAGTGAGTTGTTCGACCCGGATCAAAGCAACACCACCGTGGCAGAGATGGCCAGGCAAGTGGCTGAAAGGAGCAGGTAGTCGCCTTTTTGCCAGGGGCTCAGGCAGCGTCGAAGGCACGGTGAGGCGGGGTCGTAGCCGCGGCAGATCATGGCCTGGCTAACCCGTTGGGCGCGGTCGAGCGTTCGGAGGAAGAGAACTCCGACCATCTGACCCGTCATTTTGAGTTCAAAAAGAAGGCCCGGGCCCCGGCCTTGACTGCGACAAGCCCGGGCTCGTCTCAGGCGGAGCGTCTCTTCGTAGAGCAAGTCGAAATAGGTGAGGCAAAGACGCAAGATGGCGACCAGGCGAGCCGGTA
>CAYRFU010000003.1:41335-56046 GCA_964423525.1 uncultured Burkholderiales bacterium
CATCCACCAACGAGAAGATCGGGACCACCGAGCTGGTTAGAAGAAGAACCTGGATGCAGAGAAACCCTCGCAGAGCGATCGAGAGAAACTCTGCCAGCCCCTCGGCCGAAACCGTCCATCCCAACCAGGGGAGGGTGGTTAGGACCAGGCCCGGTCGAGTGAACAAAAGGGGGAGCGCGGCCAGGCAGAAGGGCACGACCAGGGTGGCCCGGAGCCATAGCCGAGGGGCTGAGACTCCGGCCCCTAAAGCAGCCAGCTGGATGAGCAGAAAATAGCTTAAGAACTGGTTCCAGGCAGAAGTGGGAGTGGCGCTGATGGCTAAGATCAAGAGTAAGAGCCAAGCCGTGGCGGCTCTCGGTTCGACCCTTAGGCCATCTCGGCTTGAGAGGGCGAGTCGCGCGATCAGGCCTGGCATTGACGAAGCGAGACGAGGCCGGCCAAAACTAGAGGCCCGATCAAGATGGCCGGAATCACATACACTTGGGGTGGGAGGGGTTGGCCCAGGCCGTAGATGTCTTGGGGAAGGTAACAGGCCGCCAGCAGGCCGCTCAAACAGACCAGACCAGGCACCACCGAATGGTCCTTCAAGAGCTGGGGGCGAGCCCGAGCCACGAAGCTGACAGCGGCAGCCGTGACAAAACCTTCCAGCAGTCCCACCAGGCCCTGGGTGGTGAGCATAGCTGGCAGGGAAATGAGCAAGGGAGAGGTGCCTGCGGCGGCCAGGGTCAAACAGGTTGAGAGGGACCCAAAAAGGGTGGCCAGCCAGCCTGCTAAGAAGGCGGCCGGTCCCCGTCCTAAACCGAATCGGGTCAACTGCTGGTAGACGGCCCCTCCAGCCAAACCCGACAAGAATGCGATATTGACCACGTTCCAACCCATGGCCAGAAGGCCGCCTTCCTGGAAGAGCAAGCATTGAAGGAGAACCACAGCAGTCAAAACCAGCACAGCCGTAGTCGGACCTACAAGAATGACCGCCAGAGTCGCTCCCAGGAGGTGACCCGTTGTTCCCCCGGGAATCGGAAATTGAAACGTCTGGGCTGCGAAGATGAAGGCCGACAGCAGGCCCGCCAGAGGGATCTCGTCGTCTTCGAGACGCCCCCAAAGACTCCAGGCCAGGCCGACTGTCGCGATCAGCCAGCCTGCCAGGGCCAGCCAGGGGGGCAGAAAGCCGTCCGGAATATGGAGGGCGAGGTAGCTCAAAACGGCAGGGTCAGCACCTCGGCCGATTCCAGAGCCCGGAGGGCGATGACGGCCCCGAGGATACAGATGAGGCTATAAGAGGCGATGGCGATTTTGTTCACCACCCCTTTAGAAGGGTAGTATTTTTCGGTGACACGCGTGGCCGTGACCACCAGCACGCCGATGGCGATAAGAACGGCCGCCAGCCCGGCGCTAAAAGCGACCAGGACGAGCAGGCCCAGGGCCAAGCGGTTGAGAGCGATGGCGCTGAGCAGCACTAGAAGGGCGTCGGGGCAAGGCACAATTCCACCCGTGACCCCCAAACTGATCAGGGCCCAGGGGGTGACTTCTTGGGGGTCTTCCACTTCCCGACTGTGGGGCTGCGAGGCTAGGTCGTGAGGCGGGTCGTGGTCGTGGGAATGGCTGTGGTCGTGGGAATGGCTATGGTCGTGGGAATGGCTGTGGTCGTGGCTATGTCCGTGCTCGTGACTGTGACCGTGTCCCCAATCGAGGCCCCTGGTCCGCGCAATCAGGAGAATCGCGCCGATGATCACGAGCAACATCCCGGAGGCGAAAGCTATCCACGGAATCGCTTTCTCGGGTACGAAGCTGTCAAACATATAGAGACAGGCCAGACCCAACAGAAAGACGCTTACGGTGTGGGTGAACGTGACGATGAGACCCAACAAGAAGGCTTGTCCGACGGTGCCTCTGGAGCCTACCAGATAGGCAGCCACCATCGTTTTGCCGTGGCCTGGAGTGAGGGCGTGCAGCGCTCCGAAAATGAAAGCCAGGCCCAGAGCGGTTAAGATCACTGTCGGGGTCAAATCTGAACCGATCAAGGCAAGCAACCGGTCGTCCTCGGTGGACGACTCTGATGAGTGACCGGAGTGGGAGTGGGTTGCATCGCCGCCCAGAGTGACCGTCAACTCGGCCCGACGCCCTTCTTTCTCGAGCTCCTGCTCCAGGTGGGGAGTGAGTTCTCCTTCGAATTCTAGACGGGTCCAGCCGAAAGCCGGGTCCACCAGAGTCAGCTGGTCGCTGGACAAAAGCGGCGGGTCCGCGCTGGCTTGGAAGCGATGCTCGACTTCCAGGGTGGCCAAGCCGGTGACCGGATTTTGGTCGATCCGGACCCGGGAGTCCACTGGCTCTAACTGCAAGACTCGTGAGCCGACTCGACATTGGGCCTGACTGAGAAAGTCGTGCTCCCGAAGGGCCAGGAAGGCTTTCTTCTCTTTTTCGGAGTAGGCGCCGTCCCCGTCACTATCAAGAGAACGAAGCCGAGTGAAGCTCCCAGCCTTGGGGAAGGCGATGCGATACTCCAGTTCTACCCGGTCAGGATCCACCGACAGAATCACCAGGCCGTCAGCCTGCTCATCGTGAGCGAGAGTGGGGGCGGCCAGAAGCCCCAAGAGAACGATAAGCCAAAGACAACGATGAGTCATAGCTGAGGGCGCTTAGACTCCGACCGGTGGGCTCCTGCCGAACAGTGGGGCGGGATCAACGCTTTTTGAGGCGAAGGGAAAGGCCAGTGAAGAACATCCAACAGATGCTTCGCTCGCGGGGGCTGCGAGTGACGGCTCAAAGAACCATTTTGCTGAACCTTTTGCACCAGGTCGAGGGACATCGTCACTTTACCGCTCAAGAGATTCACGAAGAGGCTGAAACGAGCTTGCCTGGTCTGAACCTGGCCACCGTCTATCGAACTTTGGAGGGCCTTTACGAGGCGGGTCTGGTGGACCGTATGGATTCCTCTGCCATCGAGCAAGTTCGCTTCTCCTTTCGCGACCCCGACCACGCCCACGGGCATCTGTGCTGTCGAGCCTGCGGGAAAGTGGAGGAATTCTCTTTTGATTTGATTGTCGACTTTGCCGATAAGGTCAAAAAGGCCAAGGGTTTTGCCATCGACCGTAGTCACCTCACCCTGTCCGGTCTTTGCCGCAACTGCTCTCAGTGATCTCTTTGGAATTCTGTCCGCTGTTTCTGGTCGCCTGCTAGGTGGGCTTTGGTTGGCCCCGCTGTCGTTGGAGGACTACCGCCTCATCTTCACAATACCCACCCTATTGTGATGCGATCGTTCCTGCTGTTTTTTTGTCTTCTCACCCTGTCAGCCTGGAGCCACGACTTCTGGCTGCAGCCCGAGTCGGGAGGAGCGGCTTTGATTTACGGCCACCGCGACCAGCGAAACGATTATCGTGAGAGGGTCGTCAAGAAGGTGGAAGCCCGCGACTCCCGGGGCCAGGCGGTCACCGTTAACACTCTCTACGATGCCAGCCTGGTCCGTCTCAGGCATTCTCCTTTGGCGACCGTAGTGGCGGCTGAAGTCGACACGGGTTTTTGGGTCAAGACCGTTCACGGGTGGCGTAATCGCTCCAAGAAGGGAGAGTCCCGCTATCTCCAATCTCATTGGAGCCGTCACTGGGCCAAGCTGGTGCGAGCCAACGACCAGGCCAAGGTGGGGCACCCTTTGGAATTTGTCGACCTGCGCCGGCAGGGGGAGACTCTGGCTGGTCGGGTTGTGCTCCGGGGAAAACCAGTCACCGACGCGCCTATCTACCAAAACCACAATAGAGTGACCCGGACCGATTCAGGGGGACGCTTCTCGTTGAAGGTGGCCCCATCGGAGACAGCGATTCTGATGGTGAATCATAAGGAAGAGCTGGTCGACCATCCCGATGCCGATTCCCTCAAGCTAGCGGCGACCGTGACTTGCCCTCCCTTTGAGTAGTCTTTTCGATTATCTTTCCGAACTCCAGGGTGACCTGCCGTGGGGGCGGGTACTTGATGCCGGTACGGGATGGGGGTCGCTGGGCTGGTTGTCCGGCCTAGAGACGGAGTCGCTCACGGCCGTCACGGGTGATCCCGGCTGGAGAGACCAACTGTCTCGGGAGTTCTCCCTCCGTCACCAGGACCGAATTGTGTGCGGCAACTGGGTCGACCCAGACTTTCTGGAGGGTGAGCAGTTCGATACGGTGCTGGTAGACTACCTGGTGGGGGCCGTCGATCGGTTCGCCCCCTATTTTCAGCGCCGTCTTCTAGAGCGGCTCAAAACTCTCGTCCGCGGTCGGCTTTATCTAGTTGGCCTGGAGCCCTATCCCGCCGCCGGATCCGACCGCCACGGTAGGTTGGTTGAGGCCGTAGCGAATTTGCGAGACGCCACCCTCCTGCTAGCCGGAGACCGGCCTCATCGAGAGTATCCGGCCTGGTGGGTGTTAGAGTGTTTGAAGGGCCTCGGTTTTCAGATTTTCGCTTCTCGAGCCTTTCCGATCCGCTATAGGCGTCGTTTTGTGGAAGGGGAGCTGGGGGTGGTCCGGCGCCATCTTGCCCGGGTCGACTCTGCTTTGGCCAAGGCTCTGGCAGAACGCGAGAAGGCTGTGCGTCGGGAGGCTTTGGCCACCATTGAGAGAGATGGCTCTTTGCGGTGGGGGACGGATTACGTGGTTGCTTGTTCGGTTGGCATCGCTTGATGCAACCTGTCGAAACCCAAGACGGTTCTCTGACCTACGCCCATCCAGAGCACGGTGCCACCTATCGTTCCCTAAAAGGGGCTCGTAGCGAGTCGGACCAGGTGTTCGTAGCCGCTTCAGGGGTGGGTTCGGGTGGATGCAAAAGTGTTCTGGAACTGGGGTTTGGGACAGGCCTCAATTTCGCTCGCACGGTGCTGGTTTGTCCTCAGCTCGACTACCTGGCTCTTGAGCCCGCGCCCCTTCCAGCTAGCCTTTGGCTAGTACCTCCCGACTGGCAGCAGGCGTCTGAGGCGGTTTGGACTGTGGAAGAGGTCACTCTAGAGATGCGACCTTGCCGCTGGCAAGAGTGTTCTCTCGAAGCTGAGCGATTTGATGTCTACTATCACGATCCATTCGGTCCCGCTGTTTGCCCGGATTGCTGGACCCGCGACTGTTTCGCCTGGGCGGCTAGAGCGCTCAAGCCGGAGGGTATCTTGGTGACCTATGGAGCGGCCACCGCCTCCCGCCGCGAAATGATGGCCGCTGGGCTCCTGGTAGGAGTGCTTCCAGGTGGGCCCGGTAAGCGGGAGATGACGGTCGCCTCACGGTCAGCTGACCGAATTGCTTGTGCCAAGCCCTGGAGAAGACGATGCTAGTGGTCGGCGATGGTCTGGCCGGTCTGTTGCTGGCTCAGCGGCTTGTCCTTCCGGTGGTGGGCGATGGCCGTAGCAACACTCCTCCTGTCGGCTTGATGCACCTCTTTCAAGGCCGCAGCTTTCGGAGGGACCTCCTCGAGGTCGAGGCGTTCGAACGGTCTGTCGCCTTTTGGAGTGGCTGCGACTTCGCTCGCGAGTTTTCAGTGCGGCGAGCGTATAAGCGAGGAGACCGACTGGATCGAAGTGCTGAGGCTTGTCAAGTGCCCTTATCTTTCCGGCCGCGAAGAGAAGCGCAGAACTTTGTCTACGGACCAGGCTTCGTAGTCGAGTGTGCCGCCCTCTCGCTTGAACTGGCCGGGCAACTTCAGCTCACTCGAGAGCATCTCAAGGAGTTCCCTGTTGGTTGCGTAGTGGCCACCGGATTGGGTCTGGCCGAGCTCCTTCCGGGGGGGTGGGACCGCTCTCACGGTCGTTTGGTGACAGGAAAAGGGCCGTCGATTCCCTCTATCCTGATCGGTTTTGGAGCCCACCTTGCTCCCGCCGATGGAGGGGTCGTCATCGGAGGGCGTTCCGTCGCTAGGGCTGGTTCTGTCGGGGATGAACTCGAGATAGCTGGCCGACTGACTTCTCACCGCTACCAGGAGCAGTCCATCTGGCGGGGCCAAAAACTCGCCTGGCGTCAGGATCGGTGGCCCGTCATGGGTTGGTGGGAAGGTCGATTCTTTTTCGGAGGATTTGGCTCTCGCGCTTTATTTTGGCTTCCCTACTGCCTGGATTTGGCCGAACGGGCCTGGCTGCAGGGTCATAACCGGGGCATTCCGGAGCGCCTCTCAGTTGACCGTATCAGGCTTCCGCGCTGATCGCGCCCAGCAAGTCGTTGAGACTGGTGCCGTGGTCAGGGTAGCTAGCCACCTCGGGACGCAGACGGATGGATTGCTCTAATCCGAAGTCATGGTTTCCGAGACGACTGTTCAGGCTGGTGATTTTCTTAGCCGCCTCGTCGCCGTCGGCACCGTGGAGAAAAAGCAGAAAACGGCTGTGGCCGTGACGAACCAGGATATCTTCGGCCTGGCAGGCTCGTTCCAGAATCTGAGCCGTCGTGCGCATCACCTCGGCGCCCTTTCTCCAGCCGTGTTGGTCGGCCAGATCGTCAAAGCGATCCAGAGCCAGGCCGCAGACAGAGAAGGAGAGGCCGTTGCGCACAGCTAGGGCGAACATCTGGGAAGCCACTTTGAGGGCCCCTCGAAGTTCCATCAGGCCGGTCAACGGATCGCGCGCCGTCGACTGCCGTAAGGCCTGGTTCCGGTCAAGACGACTGCGGATGCGGCTGACCAGGCGAGCCGGCTCCAAAGGTTTGATCAAGACGTCGTCAGCACCAGCCTCGAGGGCCCGTTGGTAATTTTCAAAATCCTGATGAGCCGTCAACACAAGAATCGGTAGGTGGCGATGGTTCAGGTCAGAACGCAGCACCCTGCAGATGTCGAATCCATTGACCATCGGCATCTCCAGGTCGAGCAACAGGATGTCGGGATTGCCCTCCGAGAGGGCTGACCAGAGAAAAAGGGGGTCGCTCAGCGTTTCGACCTGGAACCCTTTCCGTTTGAGGACCCGCGAGATGACTTTCAGAATAAGGCGATCGTCGTCGAGAGCAAGCACCTGGACATCCCGGTCTGAATCGGTTCCGAAGCGCTCCTCGATCTCGTCGAAGACGGCCGAGGCCGGAACCGGTTTATGGAGATAGATGGCGCTGGTTCGGCGGGCCACCTCCAGTCGGCGACTGAACTCGCCTTCGGAGCTCAAGACGACCAGGGGAGTGTCGGGGCTATGGTCGCCCAACCAGTCGAGAAACTGGTCGGAATCCGGCAAAGCCACCTCGAGGATGAGAAGGCTGGGCGAACGCAGGCTAATCAGTTTCTTAGCCGTGGCCAGGTCCTCAGCCTCAACGATAGCCAGATCGCGTTTCATCGCCTCCACCACCAGAGCTTCTCTCTGGAAAGGGTCGGGCTCGAACACCAGGATCGACCCTCCCAGTTGCGGGTTGTCGCTCGACTCCCGCTCCGAGACGACATTTTCCAGGTCGGTCACCATCTCGGCCAATCGGGGAGCCTGGTCAGAAGTCAGGCTGTTCTTCTTAAGATGGGCCTCCAGACGGCGGACGGTCTTGAGACCCCGAAATTGGCCGAGGGCTCCCAGTCGATTGCCCAGACCCAGAGTAGCTTTGAGAGCCTCGGTCTTCAGGTTGTCGGGAAGATGAGAATGGCGAGCGAGGTGTTCTATGGTAGAGCGCAGAGTGGTCAACAGTTCTTTGCTTTCGGCCATGGTTTCAAGCACCAACTCGTGCTGGTCGGGTTCTTCCGGGGCTTGCTCGGCAGCTTTCGTGTGAGTGGTTCTGATCTGTTCGACGGTGGGACGAATGGCCAGGAAAGCCTCCACCAAGCTAGGGTCGAAATGGGCACCGGCTTCGCGCTTGAGAAGACCGAAGGCGTCATCGAGCGACCACGGGCTTTTGTAATGGCGGGCTGTGGTGAGAGCGTCGAAGACATCAGCCACAGCCACAATTCTGCCACACAGGGGAATCTCTTCGCCCGAGAGGCCGTGAGGATAGCCGCTACCGTCCCACTTTTCGTGGTGGGTCAAGGCGATCTCTTCGGCCATCTGGATCACCTGATTACTGGAATCAGCCAGGATCCGAGCCCCGATGATAGTGTGCTGCTTCATGACCTCACGCTCATACTCGGTAAATCGACCTGGCTTGAGCAGGATGCTGTCTGGGATTCCGACCTTGCCTACATCGTGAAGCTGGCTGGCGATTTTGAGCCGGGTTATCTCCTCTTCGGTCAGGTTGATCTGGTGGGCCAGAGCGGCGCAGTAGTGACTGACACGGCGAAGGTGGTCGCCCCCCTCGTCGTCTCGATACTCGGCTGCTCTCGAAAGCTTGAAAATGGTTTCATCGGCCGAACCTTCCAGTCGGTCGTTGGCCTTCTTGAGTTGAGCTAAGGTTTGCTCGAGCTTGCTGGCTTTGAGGGTTCGATCGAGGGCCACCGCTACATCTCGGCGATGACTCCCAACAACTCCAGGTCGGGCTTTTGAAATCGGCCAGCCTGCATCAGACTGTCGATGTAGAGAGCCCCCAAGACTCGGCCGTCCAGAAGCAGAGGAGCGATCATCACCGAGCGGATGCCACTGATTTTCATGCTCTCGGAGGGGACGACTTCGGTGGAGTCGAGCACCAAGATCGAGCGACCCTCATCGAGGCACTGGTCGAGTAAGGTGGTGGTGAACCGAAAATGCTCGGCTGGTGGCTGAACGCTTTGATCGATCGCGATCTCAAGCGCCTCAGGGTTGTGCAGCCTGACCAAACCCCGGTCCGCCTCAAAGCAGGTCATCACCGCCTCGAGAACCGATTTGAGGACGGGATTCAGTCGGCTAGAACTATTGAGGGCTTGACTGACCTGGCTCAACATAGCCAGGCGGGCCACCTCTTCGGAGGAAAGACTTTTAAGAGAAAGTGTCAGCGATTTTCCTTCAGGGTCCAAACCGCTCAGACTCTTCTCGGTCGGGGGGCGCTTTCCCTTACCCCTTCTTGGTGACATAGTAGGGGAGGCCGGACCCAATCAGGAGCAAGCCCGCCAACGAGTGGCCTGGCCGTTCCCAAAAATTCAGACAGAGCAACCAGGCCAGGCTGATCAAGAAGAGCACCGGCGTCAAGGGATAGCCCCAGCAGCGATAGGGTCGCTCCCATTCAGGGTGGCGGTAGCGTAAGACGATAACGGCCGCAGCAGCCAGGGCAGAGAAAACCATCACTCCGAAGATGACGTAATTGGTCATCAGGTCAAAAAGGCTCTCCTCGCCCCGGACAAACTCGGCCGCGATAACCAGCAGGCCACTCCAGCCGCTGAACAGCAAGATACTCTTGCTGGGAGTAGCGAAGTGAGAGTGAACCTCAGCCATCACCGCCGGAGCCAACCCGTCCGAAGCCATCGAGTAGAAAACACGAGGACCACACAGGATGCAGGCGTTCAGTGTCCCCAGGACGGAGCCTAGAATCAGGGCTCGGATCAACGTCTCTCCTATCGGTCCGAGGAGCTTTCCCACCATCAGAGCCGTGGGTTGGCCACTTTCAGCCAGCTCCTCCATAGGGACCACCGCATGGATAGCCAGATTGATAGCCAGGTAGAGGAAAGTGACCAGTGCGATTCCGCCCAGAAGGGAGCGGGGAATTTGGCTTTGAGGGTCAGCCATCTCCTCGGCTACGGTGGTGACGTTATACCAGCCGTCAAAGGCCCACAGCACCGCGCCAAAGGCGGCTGCCCAGCTGGTGGCCGCCACCGGTAAAGAGGCGCCAAGTTGGTCCGCCTTCGACCAGAAAAAAAACGGCAGAGTGGCCACCAGTAGGAGCCCTCCGACTTTGAGATAGAAGGCCAGGTCCTGGAGCTGGCCAGCCTGTTTCACCCCTCTCACGTTCCAGGTGGCGAGAGCTGCGATCAGCAAAAGGGCCCCCGGTGCTTTTACCATCGAGGGAAGTCCGAGCAGCTCGGCTGAGGCCACGGCCAGGGCCCCTACCGCCGCCGAGCGGGAGAAAAAGAAACTGGCCCAGCCCATGAGGAAAGCCACCGGCTCCCCGTAAGCTTCTCGAAGATAGACATAGGCCCCCCCTGAGCGAGGCAGCATGGCCCCGAGCTCAGCGTAGATCAGGCCGCCCATAAAGGCCAGCAGGCCTCCGGCTAACCACAAGGCCAGAATCCAGTCGAGGCGTCCCACCTGAGCGGCTAACACGTTCTGCTTGAAAAAGATGCCCGAGCCCACTACCGTCCCGACCACGATGGCCAGACCTTCGCGTAGTCCCAGGTCTCGACGCAGAAGGTTCTGATTTTTTTTCTCTTGAAAGGTGTTGTCCATGGTTCGCCTGACCATTGCTCTCTTGCTTCTCACCGGATTGGCCCTGGCCAAGCCCGACTATCACATTCTTAAGACTGAGGGTAATCAGGCCCTGAAAAGTCAAGACTACAGCTTGGCCATCAAAAAGTTCGAGCGGCTGGTTAGAGAGTATCCCGACCAAGCCGATGCTCACAACTTGTTGGGCTACGCCTGCTATCTCAACGATCGCACGGACCGGGCCCTTTACGAGTTCCGCCAAGCGCTCCAGCTGGAGCGTCACAATCGAGCTGCTCAGCACAACCTTTTGTTGGCTGTCGGTAAGCGGGCCACCGAGCGGGCCCGCCAGATGGAGTACACCGAAGCCCTCTATCTCTTGGACCAGATCATCAGTGACTATGCCTGGCATCCCCAGTTGGCTGCGGTTTACTATTACCGGGGTCAAGTCCTGTTCTTTCGAGGTGACCCCGAGGGAGGGTTGGAGTCGTGGCGAGAAGCGGCTCGCCGGAGTCCGGCCTCAGCCACCGCCAAGTTCTTGGAGGCGGTGAGACTTCACGAGAAAGGCCGAGTCCAGGAGGCTGGATTCGCCTTTCAGGCTGCCCTCGAGAAAGTGCCAAAAGAGCCAGTCTTTCGCAACTACTATGGACTTCTGCTGGAGGATCTTGATAAGCACGAACTGGCCCTGGCCCAGTATCGTAAAGCTGTAGAAGAGAAATCACCCCCCTATATCGACCTCTACCTGAACGAGGCGCGAGTCTTGAGGCGCCTGGGGAAACTCGAGCTTGCGCTGGAGGCTCTTGTTCGGGCTCGCGATGTCAGGCCAGACTATGCCAGTGTCCACGCGGCTCTTTGGGCCGTGCTCCGGGCCCTGGGCCAGGAGTCAGCGGCCAGACAAGAGCTGGCCCTGGCTTTAGCGCGTGACCCCCGTCCCCTGGTTGGATTCTTCGGTCCCGCAGGAAGGACTGCTTACCTATCAGGCCAGCCACTAGGACCTGTGCCGGCGGCGGCCTTCGCCTCTCCTGCTTCGGTGGTGGTGGGAATCGGGCAGGAACGTTCTGAAGTGGAGTTGTCAGTCGACCAGGTCACTCTAGTTGAGGCTGATCAGGCTGGCCTTAAGCTGGCCAACGAGCCTCGTCAAGAGAACGTTGACGGTCGTCGCCCAGCCCCTCCCTTCGTGCTCAAAGACCGGACCAATAAGCGTTGGCGACTTAGTAACTACCTCTACGATAAACCGATCGTCTTGATGTTCTGGTCGGTGGCATCAGAGTCGGCTTCGACTGACCTGGATTCTTTTAGCGGAGCCCTAGCGCGCTCGAATGGGAAGGTTGTGGGAGCGGCTCTTCACGTGGAGCCAGAATTGGCTCGCACGGCTCTGCGGCTGCTCTTGAGTAAGCCCAAGAACTTCGCCCAGCTTTGGGACGACGGTTCGGTGAGGGGTGACTACGGCCTAGCCGACGGCCCTTTGCCGGCCTTCGTGTTGATCGACCATGATGGCTACCTGCGTTGGAGCGGGTCGGGTCTTGAGGCCCTTAAGGAAGTGGAAGGGCTCTGGGAGCACTCCGACCCCTCGCAGGGGCCGGAGTGAACGGGAGTCCGCCCTCTGGTCTTGCGCGCGGCCGGACCCGAGGGAACTACTTCATGCCTACAGCCTGCATGTAGTTGAACAGGGTGGATTCTTGCTCTTCGACGGTGGACTTGTCCATCTTACGGAGCTTGAGTAAGCGACGTAGGGCTTTCACATCGATGCCGTCTCGCTTGGCTTCGTCGAGGGTCTCTTTGATGGCCCCCGTAATCTCTTTCTTTTCGTTCTCGAGATTCTCGAGGGAATGGATATACTTCTTCAGCTGCTCGCCAAGAGTGTCGACTACCAGGGTCACAATCGGCCTCCTTGAAAATTATGCTAGTTTAGCAAGTATTATCTTCAAGGCGTCGATGTCCTTCTATTTCAGCCAGTCAGCCACTTTCGAACCGAGGTAAGCCCCGGCGGTTCCACCGATAGCCGTACCGGCTGTCGCTCCTGCCGCGCCGAACGGGACCCCGTAGGCGAGGCCTGTCGTGAGAACTCCGAACAGCTGGCCCAGAGGGTGGGGGCCCCAGGGGGCGGTTCCCAACTCTATTCCGAAGCGAAGGCCCGCCTCAAGTCCGACGTAGCCCAATCCGAGACCGAGGGTGTGGCCCCGACCGCTCCCCCGACGAGGTTTGAGAGATCGCAGTCGTCGACTGGCTCCGAGTCGGCTTGGTAGTCTCCGTCGGGGACTGACGGAGCGGTGGCTGTAAGAGTGGTGCTTGGTGCGTGGGATTGAAGCTGCGTGATGTGCATAACACCCCTTGTTTAGCCCAGGGCCTCGGCCCGGTCCTTATAAGGTTGTTACCAGAAAGCCAGGATGGTATACTTCGGGCGTGATTCGGAAAACCAAACAGCGCGAGGCTATCCGAGACGTCATCCGCGAGGCTGGCAGGCCGGTTGGGCCCGAGGAGATCCTTTCGCTGGCGCGAGAGAAGGTGCCGGGGCTAGGCCTGGCCACCGTCTATCGGGCCGTTAAAGGGCTGACTGAGGAAGGCTGGCTTCAAACCGTCGAGTTGCCGGGAGAGCCTCCGCGTTACGAACGCTCTGGAATCGGTCACCACCACCATTTTCACTGTCGCGAGTGCGGCAGAGTCTATGATGTCCAGGGGTGTCCCGGAAACCTTCAGGCTCTTGCTCCTCCCGGTTTCCGGCTAGAGGATCATGAGGTAATTCTCTACGGGCTCTGTTCAGACTGTTAGAAGCGGTCGCTAGAGCGAGATTTCCAAGCGCCAAGCGCGAGCGGATTTGCTTTTAGGCTTGGCTTGAGCGTCCTTCTTCTTGACCCTCTGGGCTTTTTTCCGGCCGCGGGGTTCGGACTCTTTTTGATTTCTACTCATATGCCGATCCCTGTCACCGTGAGGCCGATCTCAAACCCCTTTGACGAAACCTTCAAATCTTTCTAACACCGTTGTTACGGAGGGGTTGGGGAGTCCAGGGGCCAAGACTCTCCTGATGGAGATCTGGAACATCCCTTTAGTCGCCCTGGGCGCGGGTCTGGCTTTGAATTGGTATGTGGCCCTGGTGGCCACTCGAGTTCAATCGGTTGTTTACAACCTGGTGGACCATCTGGCCGAGAAGAAAGGCACTGGCGTCAGCAGTGCCTCCAGGGGACAAGCCCGAAAGGCTTTGACGCCGGGTTGGCTCAATTACGTTGGCTACGGCTCGACCCTGGTGGGCCTGGTCTTTTTTCTCTACCTCGGCTCGCGCTTCGGGTGGGTCTGGGCCTTCGCCTACATGGGCCTCGACTACGCCCTGAAATCTGTTCCCCCCCCTCTGATCCCCACCGTAGCTCAGTGCTTCGACTTGGTGGAAAAGACGACCCGACGGACGGCCCCGAAGCTGGCCGACCATATTGAGGCTCATCGCTCCCAGTATCACCACCGTTAACGCCTCTGGTCGGCTTCCTGGGCCATTTCTTCGGCTCGCTCGATGGTGACTAGTCCGCGGGTAACTGCTTCCACCAGCTGAGGGTATCGTCCCAGGGTTCGCAGGCGTGACTGCAGTTCGGGCTCGGCTTGCTGCACGATGTCGTCGAGTTCTGGTTCGATGACGACAGGATTGGAGAAGGCCATTCGCTCGCGAACAGCCTCCACGATCGCATCCCGCCCGCCATCAGGTTGAGATTCTAGCCAGTCGACCAGGTCGTCTGGAAGGTCCAAAGTATAGGAACGGCTCATAGGTTGAAGCTAGCTTCAGGTTGAGGCGCCGTCTTTTCGCGTTTGTAATCTCTAGGAGAAATCTGTCTAGTCCCGAAGCCGACCCTATGAACCCCGCCCTCGAAGGCTTCATCAGAGTCCTTTTCCAGATGGTCTGGGCCGATGATGTGGTCACCCCCAATGAAGTTCAGGCCGTGATGGGAATCCTGCGTCAACTGGGGCTTTCCCATCCCGATATTCTTTGTCTTCTCGATCGAAACTTGACCGAGAAACCGAGCGAACCACCCGTTCCGCTCGACCAGATTTTTCAAGACCGTGAGCTTCAAATGGAGGCTTTACGCTCGGTCATGACCGTTTGCTTGGCCGATGGGCAGCTCCAGCCCGAAGTCCTCGGCTATATTGAGGGCACCATTATTCGCATGGGAGTGACCGCAGCTGAACTCGAAGAAATTCGACATCAGGCGGTGGCCAGCTCATGCTGAAATGGGTTTGGAAAAAGAAAGAGAAAACGGCCGCCGACCGAGACAGCGAACGCCATGACGTGTCGGTTCGGGTCAAATCGCGCCAGCTCCCCGGCTACCGAGCTTTATCTCTGGATATCAGTCATTCGGGAATTCAGCTTGAGACTCAGGAGCTTTTGGAAAAAGGGCAGCAGTTGGTCCTCGAGTTTGAATTCGACCGTGAAGAACTTCCCGACTTCACGATGCCAGCGGAAGTGATGTGGGCCCGTCCCGACGGAGAACGTCGGGCTCGCTTCCTGGCCGGGCTAGCTTTCCAGCCTGCAAGCCACGACGAGAAGAGAGATCTCGCTCGAATGAGTGCCGTGCTAGAG
>CAYRFU010000004.1:0-1062 GCA_964423525.1 uncultured Burkholderiales bacterium
CTGGAGCTAGCCGCCCAAGGTGCCAGCGTCGTGCTGGCAGCTCGGAGCCAAGACCAACTCGAGGCGGTCGCCAGCGAGATTCGAGAACGGGGCGGAACAGCCCAAGCTGTCCCCACCGACGTAGCCGACTCAGACCAGGTCAATAGCCTGGTCGCTCGTTGCCAGGAAGAGTACGGCCGACTCGACGTCTTGGTCAACAATGCCGGCATGACCCGCGACACCGTCTTGCTGCGGATGAAGGATAGCGATTGGGATACCGTCCTCAACGTCAATCTCAAATCGGCCTTTCTTTGCACCCGAGCCGCCTCCAAACTGATGCTCAAAAAGCGCTACGGCCGCATTATCAATATCACGTCGGTGATCGGACAGATCGGAAATGCCGGTCAGGCGAACTACGCAGCCTCGAAAGCCGGGCTGATCGGGTTTACACAGTCCGTAGCTAGGGAATTAGCATCTCGAAGCATTACCGTCAATGCCGTGGCCCCTGGCTACATCGCAACCGACATGACCGAACGGCTACCTGAAAAGGTTCAAGACCAGGTCATCGCTCAAATCCCGTTAGGGAGAATGGGGGAACCGTCGGAAGTAGCCAGGCTCGCTGCCTTCCTGGCAAACCCAGGCAGCGGCTACATCACGGGGCAGGTTTTTAATGTAGACGGTGGAATGGTGATGTGACCTAACGGAGGTAGTATTATGGCTAGCGTTCAGGAGCGCGTTACAAAGATTGTAATAGAACAACTCGGAGTCGAGGCAGAGCAGGTCACCCCGAATGCCCACTTCGTTGAGGACCTCGGCGCCGACTCTCTCGATACGGTTGAGATGGTGATGGCTTTCGAGACCGAATTCGACTTGGAAATTCCTGATGACCACACAGAGAAGATCACCTGTGTGAAAGAGGCTGTCGAGTACATCGAAAAGCGCAAAGTGGAAGCTTAAGCAATTTCGCTTCGCGATACTGAGAGAAGCCGGGAGCCTGGGGCGTCCGGCTTTTTTCGTTTCCGATTGGGGGTGGCTGAATCCTCGGCCGGAGGCAGCTTGTGCGCCGCTCTCACCGCCACCGCC
>CAYRFU010000004.1:1072-27631 GCA_964423525.1 uncultured Burkholderiales bacterium
TGATCGATCTACCTTTGGACCTCGGCGGAAGAACCGCCACCGCCGGCGCCTCGGCCTGGTTTGAGGGCGGCGTGGTCGCCTACTCTGACCACCTTAAGGCGACAATGCTGGGAGTCGAGCCCGAATTGATAGCCCGCTGCGGGGCCGTTTCAGGGGAAACAGCTCTAGCCATGGCTCACGGCATCCGCCAGCGACTGTCGTGTGAAATCGGCCTGGCTGAGACCGGCATTCTGGGGCCGGACGGGGGCTCTGTCGTCAAACCCGTCGGAACGGTCTGGTTAGCCCTGGTCAGCCCTAATTCAAGCTCCGTCGAGCGACTTCTCCTAAGAGGCAACCGCCAGCAGGTCAAGGACGCTACAGCAAAGCGGGCTCTACGACTTCTGGGCCAGCTTGAAGGTTTCCACGAGCTGATTGAAAATCGGTTCCGCCTCGGCGAACTTCGACTCGGGCAAATGCATCGCTAGAGCGAAATGACGCTCGCTCTTGGTGAAATGAACCTCCACGCCACGCTGCTTGAACTCCCCTTCACCATAGCTGAACTCCATTCGGTAGGCGTTCTTGCCGTCGACCTTGACATACTCTTGCTCTTCGATTTCGCCATCTCGCTTGACCACGGCCATAGCGATCTGATTGAGCGTGTCCTGGTCATCCTCGAGTTCGATCAGGTTACCCTCTTTGTCGGTGGCCTGAATCTGACCGGTAACGGCGATGTGGCCCTTGCCGTCGGGGTGATTATAGATGACGGCAATCACGGTCCCGGCCGGAAGCCCTGGGTCTCCTTCTTCCGGCTTAACCTCGCGGACGACCCTTTCCCATTCAGCTGGAGGCGGGCTAAACTCAACCTCCTGAAGGCGCAGACTCACGGTCTCGGCCGGGCCCAGGGTCGGTGTCGTTTGACAGCCGGCACAGACCACAACAGCGAGTGCCACAATCAACCATAATCTCACAGTTTGTACCATCTCGCTGCCTTTCTTGTCATCGATCGACGCCCCTGCAGGACTGGTGTTCGGCTCCAGCCGTCTACAAGCGCTTGGATCTGGATTATCCCGCTCTGGGCAAGCTCAAACCTGCCGCCTTTTGCAAAGACTTGCATTTGAGAGAGGTCTCGGGTAAGCTAGCCCCATGAGTCGCCTGCTCGCCTTTCTTTTGCTTTGCATTCTTCCGGCTTGGGCCCATTCCGTGGACTACCAGGTGGACTCTCAGCAGGCCGTCACCGTCACCGTGCGGAGCGGCGAAGACGTCATGAGCTATTCTGAATACGAGCTCTTCGGCCCCGGCGAGGAGCAGCCGTTTCAACTTGGTCGCACCGACGCCCACGGACGATTGACCTTCCTACCCGATCGGCCAGGCGGCTGGCTGGCTCGAGTCAAGGCCGATTCCGACCACGGTCTTCACGGGGTCACCGTCGAGATCGAGGTCGACGAAGACCAGGTGGTCGTTTCTCACTCGGCCCCGGTGGTTGCTCGGCACACTCGGCTCTTGACTGGTATCGGATTCTTACTCGGAATCTTTGGCGCCATCAGCCTTTTTCGCCGTCGCGCCACGACCTAACCAAAAAAAGGCGGCCCTCAGGACCGCCTTTTTTGGGGCGTGGTTGGAGAGCGAGCGACTATTCGCAGCCGCCCCCGTCACCACAACCGCCGTCGCCGTCGCCGTTGCACATCGCGGCAGCTGCCTCCGTCATCGTGACGCTGTCGTGACCGAAGCAGCTGGCGCCGCTGGGCCCGGCTGCTGTCGAGAAATCCGTGGCGCCCAGAAAACCATATCCTGCTCCGCATCCTGGTGTGATAATAGCCATTTAGAGTAACCCCCTGTATCAATTCGAAAGGTAATGTATAGAGAGGTTAAGCGTGACCTGTCATGAGAGTGCAAAAACGCCCTCAGCCCCACGGCTACGGGCTCCCCTGGAATCCCTTTTTGGTTTCGTCACAAAGACGTTAAAGAGAGTCCGTTCCTGACACCCTAGAGAGGGTAGCGTCCGACTTCGATAGCTCGGTCAGCCAGTCTTCTCAACGGCTCCACGGTATTAATCGGAGTGAAGTTCATGATCTGGTCGATGGCCGTCAGGTGCTGCCTCAACTCGCCCTCATCGCTGACCACGTCGGCCACCAGTTGGCGGGCCAACTGATGAACCCTGGCGGCGGATTGGTGCACAAAGACGCGAGTGACGTCGATCTGGAAGGCGCACTCCTTTTCGCCCCGTTCCCCGATCAACTTCTGACAACGAAGCCAACCACTGTCAGAGGCGAACACTTCCATCACCAGGTCAGCGATGGTCATCAAGACCTCTTGATGGTTCTCTTCGGGCTTGTCGAACCCGACCGCGTTGACGGCCAGCCCTGAGGCCAATAAAGTGGCTTTCTTGCAGGCCTTCACCAGGGCTTTCTCTTTGCCGATCGGCCCCTCGACCGTTTCAGACTTGAGACCCTGCTCGAGCTCGGACTGGATCTCCATCAGGCTGTCCATGAGCGGCAGTTGGCCGCCCATGGCTCGTTTCAGCATCATCCCGGTGATGGTTAAACGATTGATCTCGTTGGTGCCTTCAAAGATTCGATTTATGCGAGAGTCGCGGTAGGCCCGCTCAGCGGGGTACTCACGGCTAAAACCGTAGCCCCCGAAGACCTGCACCACCTCATCGACCACAAAATCGAGCATCTCGCTGCATTTGACCTTCAAAATGGCGCACTCGATGACGTATTCCTCGATGCCCTTGAGGACTCCAGCGTAGTCCTCCGGGTCGACTGCTTTGAGGGCTTTGTCGATCAGGCCGGCTGTCCGATAGTTCATAGCGTCGCCAACCCAGGCGTAAGCGACCATCTGGCCAAACTTCTGCTTGATGGCTCCAAACTCGTGAAGGTGCTTGCCAAACTGAGTTCGCTCCCGGGCGTAGTTGATGGCGTCGTTAATAGCGAACTTGGCTCCGGCGATACACCAAGCCCCCAACTTGAAGCGGCCGATATTGAGCACGTTCAAAGCGATCTTATGGCCCTTACCGATCTCGCCCACCACGTTTTCAACGGGAACTTTGACATTGTCTAGCACCAGAGCCGTGGTCGACGACCCGTTGAGGCCCATTTTCTTCTCTTCGGCCGCTGGCGCGAACCCTTCGCTGTCAGTCTCGACGATGAAACAGGTGAACTTCTCGCCGTCCACTTTGGCGAACACCATGCTCAGGTCAGCGAATCCCCCATTGGTGATCCACATTTTATTACCGTTGAGAATGTAGTGCTTTCCGTCGTCAGAGAGCACCGCTTTGGTGCGAGCCGCTAGAGCATCAGAACCCGAATGGGGCTCGGTCAGCGCGTAAGAAGAAATCTTCTCACCAGCCGCCAGAATAGGCAGAGCGTAAAAAGCTCTTCGGGGGGAAACTCCTCCAGGAGAAAACTTCCTCCGGCTGTGCGGGTAGTGGCGGGGCTTTGAGCGATGGTCATGACCTCTCCTTGCTTGTTTAGATGTGAACCATTATTTCGACACAACCTCCCAACCCCCCCGTCGACACAAGAAAAAGGCACGTCGCTTTCTCGCACGAAACTCCTCTCTATGCGAAGACTTCTGGTATTTTGGCTGCTCCTCAGCTCCCTGGCTTTTTGTGACAGTTCGATCATAGGGGGCAAGAGGGTGGGCCCGGTCGCTCTCGGCCAGTCAATGCAGACCTTGGAGAAGAGTTTAGGCAAAGCTGATAGGGTCCAGAAGGCCGAATCCGACAAGGAGGCGGCCATGCTGTTCTACCAACAGAAAGGTCTGGCCGTCCTGGTCACGGCCGACAAAAAGGTCTTGGGAATCACCGTCAACTCAACCGGTTACGCCACTCCCGAGGCGGTCCGAGTGGGCAGCGCCCAGGCCCAGGTCAAGAAGGCTTATGGCCAGGGCTTGATCCGAGGGAAGGGTAACTGGACTTACCCCGACCGAGGGTTAGCCTTCAGCTTCGCCAAGGGTAAAGTGGCTCAGATTTACGTCATGAAAACCGAACAGGAGCGCCCTCTCCTAGGAGACCGATTGATTCAGGCCGGAATCCGTTGCGGAGACCTGGAGCTCGGCCTACCCTTCGGGCAGGTCACGAAGCTTTGGGGCAAGCCCGACCATCGCGCCGCTATGAAGGGGAAATCGGCTGAAATCGTGTCCTACCGAGACCACGGGGTCCGCTTGGTGGTCTCTCAGGGAAGGGTTGACGGGATTCTTTTGACGACCGGGGACTTTATCACGCCCCAGGGGGTCAAAATCGGCTCTAGCCGGGCTGAAGTGGTGCGCGCCTTCGGGAAAGGGTTTGTGGAAAAGGAACCCTACCTTGGCTATTCCCTGGACGGCATCGGGTTTATTCTGGGCGACGACCAGGTGATTGAGATTCAGGTCCTTTACCCCAAAAAGACCAACCCGGCTAATTCCTGAGATGGACCACGGAGTTGACTCCGTAGCTTTCCAACCTTTCAGTTCCATACCGCTTTTTGTCACTCCGGAAGGTCATTCTCACCAGAGGGGCACCTGAAAGGGAGGCTTCCAGTCCAAACCGGCCCTCATCGAGATTAGGAGCGATGACTCGCCCACTGTTGAGGTAGGTGTCGACCGGTTGATTGGGCCCGAAGGTGTCGATTCGTGAAGTAACCGTTTCCTGAGGAGTGCCCACCACCGGCACTCGCCGCCACCCAAAGGACCACCTGGGGTACTCCGCTGCCGCCCCGCTATCGTCGAAGAATTGTTCCACGAACGTGATATTGCAATCGTCGGCCAAATACAGATCGCCTGGTTCCAAGGTCACCCCGTCGAAGTCTTCAGCTCCGGTCGCTCCTGTATTATTATTCACGACGACCGCACCCCGTACACTAATTTCGTTAGCGGCATAGAAGCGACCGTTGGTGTAGACCAGTCCTTGAAAACCGGCTCGGCCGACGTGGTCGTAGTCAACCTCGGAGGTGATATTATGAACAGCGTCCATCAGGGAGGTGTAGTTCAAATCATTGACGGCGTCAAAAAGCCCGTCTGTGTTACCCGTCGAGAGATAGTCGTTGATGGCGTCCATGTCGCTTTGACCGAGAACATTCCCATTGGCAGAATAGATCCGCCCGATTTTGTCGAGTCGCTGGACCAGGAAGTCTCGGGTGGGACCGGCGGCGACATTATTCGTCAAGTGATCCCGAAGCTGCCAGGGCGCGGCCATCGTTCGCCCACCGGGAGGAGTCAAGGAACTTGGTCCTCCCAGAATCGAGCTAACCTGATTTAGGTAACTTGAATCGCCTGAACTCCAACCACCATCGGTCTCAGCCTGAAGTTCTTGAAGGCCCCATTCGATGTCAATTAGCCAGGTGTTGATGGTGGGGTCGCTAGTCGCGAGACTCTCAAGATAAGCTGTGCCGTCAAATCCTCTGAGCGTCACGTCCCCTTTGCTGAAGACGGCCAAATTATTGCTGCCACTCAATCCGTATTCCCACGAAGCTCCGTGTTGCCGTTGATGTAAAGGGAGCCATCTCCGGAGACCGACCCGTTGATGGTCACGTCGCCTTCCACATAGAGGTTGCCCCCGTCAAGATGGACGTCGCCGTTAATCGTGATAGGGCCAGCCAGGAAGTGGTCACCGGAACTGAGTGCCGTCGTGCCTCCCGTGACGATGGCAGGAGAAGGGCTGGAGGCTTTGCCGGCAACTTCGGCTGGGATGTTCACGTTGGGGATCGGCCTGGCGCCGGCGTTGTCGTCGACCGTTCCAGTCACCGTCCCGGCCCCCAGGTTGATGGTGCCTGAACCCGTCGTACTCACGTTGCCGACGATGTTCAGACTAACGCCCCCCGGGTCGTTCCAGCTCACCATTTCGAGGGCCTGGTCCCCCTGATTGTTCGACATCACATCGGCACTGACAGCGGTGGCGTCGTCGAGGGCCGTGATACCGCAGTATCCACATTTCCGTTGAAACGAATTCTCCCCGTGGTCAGAAGCGAGGTATCGAGTTGGATGCTAGTAGAGGAAGGAGCGACCAGCGCTTCAAGCCTTCGCTCTGCCGTCCCGACTCGCCCCACCACCACCAGCAAAGTTGCGCCAGCGGGCACGGTATCGTTGCCGCGATAGGAATGGGGATGCACTCCGTCGCTATTATTAATTAACAGACTGAGAGTCGTCAAAGCCCCCTCCACTCTGGTTGAAGGTCACGCTGTAAGTCCCAGCCACATCCAGCATCGGCTTATCCGCAAATCCCGTGTCCCAGCTGGATTGGCCTCGAGCTCGGCCAAAGCGTCGGCCAGGCCGGCTTCCGCTACGCAAAGGGCCGAGGTTTGAGCGTGATGACCTAGTGAGGTCCCACTCCCGGTGCGCAAGACTGCGACCAGACCGATCAAGACAATAGCCATGACAGGCAGTAGAACCATCACTGTCCCCAAAATGAAACCCGGTCTTCTTGCTCTTTGAGCCATCTTCAAGACCTCCCGCACAGGTCTTTAGGATAGCAAGTCATTTGAACGCTTGCCAGGATCCTCGCCGGGTCTAGCCTTTTGACCCGGGCTAGGCTGGGCCGACAGCCCGGTCTTCCCTGGGCCTCCCGGGCCAAAGAGGCAACGGCCCAGATTGCGAACAGGTGTTTCTTTTCCCGTCGTTTCGCGGTTTCTGCGATCCCCGGGGAAGGAGGAATTAAAAACTTGAAGAATATTCTTCTATCCCAACTTGAAAGGTCAAATGCAAAATATGCCCACCCGCAATCACGCCGACCAACCCGCCCGAATCCTGGTGATGGGATTGGGTGGGGCCGGTTGTAACCTCGTTACCCGACTCTCTCAGACACCTCCCACAGGGGTCGAACTCGTCTTGGCCAACACTGATGCTCAAGCTCTTCTCTCCACCCAGAAAGGTCCCAAAGTCATTTTCCTCGGCGAAGGCTCAACCCGCGGCCTGGGGGCCGGCTCCAATCACGAGTTGGGACGATTGGCAGCCGAACAAAGCGCTTCTCGTTTGAGCCAGCTTTTTCAAGACGTTGATATGGTGTTTCTCACGGCGGGCCTTGGCGGGGGCACCGGGACAGGAGCTGCACCCATCGCAGCCCGTGAGGCCAAAAAGGCGGGTGCCCTCGTAGTGGCTGTGGTGACCAAGCCGTTCGAATTTGAAGGCCGACGAAGAGGGCGAGTCGCCGAAGAAGGAGCCGTCGCTCTGGAAGAAGAGGTCGACACTCTTCTCGTCCTGCCCAATCAAAAACTTCTCTCCCTCGACGCCTGTGCAGGCTCGATCGATGAAAGTTTTCAGGTGGTCGACCAGGTTCTTTGTGACGCTGTCCGCGGAATGACCGAGATCGTCACGACCCCTGGCACGATCAACCTTGACTTTGCCGATGTCCGAGCCGTCTTGGAGAATTCTGGCAAAGCTATCTTCGGAATGGCCACGGCCCCGACCGCGACCCGAGCCGTGGAGATGGCTCTATCAAACCCTCTGGTCGGAGGCTCCCCCGACGGCGCCGGCGGTTGTTTACTCAACATCACCGGCGGCCCCGACATGTCGCTGCGGGATTATTCCGAAGCCTCTCGCTTACTCCAAGAATCGGCTGCACCCGACGCTATGGTCTTGTGCGGATTCGTTCAGGATGAAAATATGGTGGGACGCGCCCGGGCTACGGTGGTGGCGACTCGAGTCCGAGAGATGGTCGAGCAGGCGGCCGAGCTTCCGCGACTCGGATTCGAAGCCCCTAGCTTTCGTCAGCCTCAATCTTCCCCTCTGGCCTCTGCCGCACTACCTACCTCAGAACTGACTGCCTTTGAGCGTCGCAACAAAGAAGAGCTCAAGCCCGGCCTGGTCACTAAGACGACTCCGGTCAGCAAGGCTCCAAGCGAAGAGATGGTTCAGTCCGTGGTGAAGACCCCGCCTCCTATGCCAGCCGCTCGTCGAGAGACTTCCAACGACCGCAAGAACGGCTGGATGAATCTCCCCGCCATCTGGCGTCGCAGCCGTCGTAAGGAAAAGACCGAGACGGCTCAAGCCAAGTAAGACTTCCTTCTGTGGTAATCGGGCCCGGGCTTTTGGCCCGGGCCTTTTTGTCGTAGTGCTCCCAGGCTGGCCTCCCGGGTCAAAGAGGCAACGACCCGGGCCAGGCTGGGCCGACGGCCCGGTTTACCCGAGGGGATGGTAGTGACGATAAACGCGGATGGGAAGAGACTCCCGAATGTTGCGCCCACCGGGAAGATACATCCCGACCCGAAAACCGTAGTGGAGCCGGAAAGTATTCCAGGTCCCAGAAAAAGGGGCGTCTTCGCGCAAAGGAAAGTCGAAAAAGCCTGAGATCGGCAACTGGCTTGCATCGGCGGGCTCAACATCGTGAGTCGTGAGCCACAGCACTTCCCGATGAGAAAACCCTCGAAACGTCGACTCCTCGATAGCGGCGAACCGAAAGGTCAGTCGGGCCGGAAGAGGAGCCCCTTCTTCAACCTGGTCGAGAAGCAAGGACCCGCTGAGCGACTCCCCGGTGATCAGACCCACCTGGTCTAGACGCGCAACCAGGCGAACCTTGCCCTCCTCCAGCACAATCTCACGCGGGGCTCCTCGGGAAGGACTCGCCTCGGGAGGTAAGACCGTCAAATGGAAGCGACGGATAACGTCACGCGACCAACCTCCCCTTCTGACGTGCACTTTGAGAAAATAGTGACACCGAATCTCCCGGCTCGCGTAAGACGGTGGAGCATCTTCAGGCAACACGAACTCAAAAGGAAAGGTCTCCTGATCGATGGAGCGAGATTCGGCCAGCACCTTGACCTCTTCAACGATAGGAAGAACGGCCGAATGACCCACGTTGTTGGCACCCAACACCTCTTCCCCCTGGAGGCAAGCTTTGGCCCATTCGAAGTGGGGGAACCCTTTCAGGAGAACCTTCCCGACCAGTTTACCCCCAGGCTTTAAGACCTGTCGCTCAAGATCGACTTCAACATCACCGGGCATAGAGGCCGGTTTCAGCGATTTTTCAGCTGTTTCCTCTACCTTCATTCTGGAAAGGAAAGCGAAGACGGTGTTAAACAGTCTGCCAGGCCAGGAACGAGGCCAGCAACTGAGCGGCATCGGCAAGGAAGGCCAAGGCGGTGGTTCCTTCCGTAGGCGCCGACCTCGAAACCCCGAGCCGGAGTCCCAAGAAGATCAAGAGCAGGAACCCAAGCGACCCTGGGCCGAGCTCCGATCTCTCATGGAACTTTCAGACGACCTGGAAATCTTCTGGCTCGAAGGGTTTGACGACCCGGAGCTAGCTCGCCGCTACCAGGAACCTTGTTCTGCCAATGAAGACGAAGAATGCCTTCTTTCTTTCAATTTGCGCCAGAGACTGGTCAATCCTAGCCCCCAACACCTGGAAGGCACACTGATCGACCCGACTGTCCTGGCTGCCCAAGCGCGACCCCTGGTGGTGCCGACCCACCCTGGTCCGGTGACCCCCGAACCGGCTCCTAAGAACGGGGTAGACCCGATGGCGACTCTCGTCACCATGAGTCACTGCCAACGGGTGCGACTCTCTCAAGCTTACCTCAGAAAAACCAACCAGGAAGAGTGATCTGGCCGCGGCCGTAGAAGGCGGGCGGCGCTTTGAAGGTCTTATCAATCACTCTTAGCCCGGCTGAGCTGGAGCCCATGATTCCTTTGCTCCGCCACCTCTACTTCCATCAGCTTTGCGACGGAATGTCGGTGATCTACACGGAAGCCGAATTTGCCCTCGAGGCGAATCCTTTCATTCAAAGATATTTGCGCGAATTCTCGCGTGAGCCCCTTAGCCACGACAGTCTCTGGCAGGCGGCCAAAAGGGCCCTCCTCGAGGAAAGGCCCGATCAAGTTCTCCTCAACGGTTCTCAGTCGTTTCACAACCAGGTCGCCGACCTGGCTCTCGGGCTTGGAATGGTAGTTACTGGTCCCGACACCTTCCAACTTCAAGCCGAATCTCCTCAACCGGCAACCAGGAGCATCCCGGCTGAAGAAGTTCTCGCGACCCTGACCTTTCCGGGTCCGGGCCACCTCTTACTGCCCGAAGGAGCGCGAGCACCCTGGTCGAGTCAAGAGGGAGAGTGTCTCATCTCCTGCCTGGCTCTCTCCTTTCGCCCTGAACTTGCTGAG
Organism: uncultured Burkholderiales bacterium; assembly: GCA_964423525.1. GTDB lineage: Bacteria > Vulcanimicrobiota > Xenobia > Xenobiales > JADMJV01 > CAYRFU01. The sequence continues at coordinate 11,117 of CAYRFU010000004.1, forward strand.
CGCCTCAGGTTGGCCGAGAAAGCGATCTGCATTGAGCCGGTCAATCAACTTCTTGAAGGCGCCTCGGCCAGCTTCACCTACGGCGACTACGACAACGAGTTTGCAGTCCAACGAGCCAGCCACGATCTCCGCCAACTCCTAGGCGAGGACTGGCAAGCTGAAATCCTCTCTCCCCACTACAGCGCCGAAGGCCTGGACAACCGTTACCCGTTCTTCCTCCTTAAGAAAGGTTTCACTCGGCGCCATTGGTTAGATCGTTTCCAGCTCCCGGAGGCCAAGAAGCTTAGAATTGTACTGGCCGACTCCCAAAACATCGCGGGCTCCGTTTTAAACCATGCCTACACCATCAACCGCTATACCGATCACGAAGCCTGGGCCTTATGCTGCCACCCTCATCCCTTCATCGACTACCCCAAGGAACTTTGTCGGGTCCATTATCTGCAGCAAAAAAAGCCCACTCCGGAAGTCGAGCAGATCCTGAGGGAAGCAGACTGCTTCGTCTTTTTTGAAGACGACGACGAGACGAGCTCCGCCTGGCCGTTCGACCTAAGCCCCTACATCGAAGGCAAGGGCGTCGTTCACCTCTATATCGGATGGCGGGTGCACAGTTGTGAGCCGAGACTGCGGCGACCCGGTCGCCAGATTCTCACTCCCCTTCCTCACCTGCTGAGAATGTATCCCGAGGCAGATTTCTATGCGGGCTTCCCGCCCGCCACCCTGGACACGGTCGACCTGAAGCCGCCTCTCTCCGAAGCGGACGGTATCGTTCGAGTCCTCCAAACACCAAGCTTGCCCCACCGGACGCTAGGCCGCTACTACTATCATAAAGATACCGAAAGGTATCTGGCAGCGGCTCGCAATCTCAAAGAACGACACGGGTCACGAGTGGAATTCTGGCAACTGGGTGGCTGGCCCCATCATCAGATCCTCAAAGCTCGTCAACAAACGGACATCACCTTTAACCAACTGCGAGGCTATCATGGACTTTCGGGAGACGAAGCGATGTATCTTGAGCGACCCATGGTGCAGGCTTTCGACCAATTCAACCGAAATCGCCACCGCGAATACTGGGGATTGGAAGTCGGCTTTCCCTGGCGAAGCACAACGCCAGAGAAGCTCGAAGAGACTCTAGAGGAACTGATTTTGGACTCGAACTTGCGTAAGAATCTTGGCCGCGCCGGCAGGAAATTCATGCTTGGGTATTTCAGTCCCCAGGTGGGCATCGTGCCCATGATCTACTATTGCTACCAGGCCACTCAGAGAGGTTGAGCGTGGACAAGGTTCGAGTCAAGACAGCTGTCATCCCATGTGCCGGACTCGGGACGCGAATGCTCCCATTGACCCGAGTCGTTCCTAAGGAACTCTTACCCCTGGGCCAGAAACCTCTCATAGAACACGCTCTCGAAGAACTGAAAGAGGGCGGCATCGAAAAGGCCATCATCGTGATGCGGGAGAGCAAAGAGATCCTCAAAAGGCATCTGGTGGAGCCATATCCCTATCCCGAACGAGCCCACTGTCCGGGTCCCATCCCGAGAGGCCTGGAACTCGAATTCGTCTTTCAAGCAGAACCGCTGGGCTTGGGTGACGCCCTTTTGGCTGCCCGTGATGAGGTCGGCAGTGAGCCCTTTGTGATGCTCTTACCCGATCAACTCTTGACGGGAAGCCCGGGCGCCGTGGCTCAGCTGGTCGACCATTATAACGGCCAAGCCACCCTTTCCTCGATGGTCTCGGTGCCCATAGGCGAAACCGAACTGTTCGCTGGAGCGCGAGGATTTGAAGTCGAGGGCGAAGGCCCCCTCTATCGCCTTCAATCCTTACTGGGAGAAACAGGCGTGCCTGGCCTCTCTGACCAGCACTGGTCAGTACGAGGCTTCGGGCGAACCGTCTTCTCGTCGGCCTTTCTTGAACAGATCGATGAAGAATCCGATGAAGCCGAATTCACTCTGGCCTTCACCCGCTTTTTGGCCGAAGGTCGCCACGATGTGGTCCATCTTGAAGGCCGCCCCATCGATGTGGGCACGCGCATCGGCTACCAGCATTTCTGGAAACTGTGGGAGCCGATCACCGCAGGTGTCGCGTGAGACTGGTTGTCTTACAACCCAGTTACCTCCCCTGGCTGGGCTACTTCGACCAGTATTCGTGGGCTGATACGTTCGTCATTTACGACGATGTCCAGTTTGACAAACACGGCTGGCGGAATCGTAACCGCATCAAGACCGGAAACGGCCCTCAGTGGCTCACCGTCCCGGTTCTCACGAAAGGCCAGAACAAACCGAACAACAACGAAGTCCAGATCGACAATCAGCACCGGTGGTCGAAAAAGCATTTAGCCAGTCTTCGTCAAGCCTACGCCAAGACACGCTACTTCGAGGAGATTTATCCCGCTCTTGAAGAGACCCTCGATAAGGAGTGGGAATTCCTACTAGACCTAGATCTAGCCCTACTCAGAGTCATAACCGAGCAACTGGGGATGCCTTGGAAAGTGAAACTCTCCTCAAAGCTTGACATTCCGGGAAGGAAGACAGACAGGCTTGTTGGAATCTGCCAGAAATTCGGGGCCACGGACTATTTGACCGGTGACGCTGCTCGCGACTATCTCGACGAATCGCGCTTCGAAAAGGCTGGAGTCAAAGTCCACTGGCACAACTACGAGCATCCGGAGTACCGCCAACGTTTCGGCGAGTTTGTGCCCTACCTTTCTGTGGTGGACTTGCTGTTTAACCACGGCCCCGAGAGTCGCGAGGTCTTGGCCTCGAGTGGGAAATAAAGGAGTTTGCCGATGAAAACGATTCTTGTGACCGGTGGCGCTGGTTTTATAGGGAGCAACTTTGTCCGCTTCTTGCTGGACAAATACCCCAACTATCGAGTAGTCGTACTCGACTTGTTGACCTATGCGGGCAACATGGACAATCTGCCCCGCGAGATGCTAGACCACCCTGCCAACGGCACGGCCCGCCTGGTCTTCTGGTACGGAAACGTGCGTAACGGAGAACTGGTCGACACCCTGGTCTCGCAGTCGGATATGGTGGTTCACTTCGCCGCCGAAAGTCACGTGACCCGATCGATCTACGACAACTGGATCTTCTTTGAGACAGATGTGATGGGCACTCAGGTCGTGTCCAACGCGGTTCTCAAGCACCGTGACCGAATCGAGCGAATGATTCACATCTCCACCTCTGAGGTCTACGGCACCGCCGACGCCGAAGTGATGGATGAAGAGCACCCGCTCAAACCGATGAGCCCTTACGCCTCGGCCAAAGCGGGAGCCGATCGCCTGGTCTACAGCTACTGGGCCACTTACGATCTGCCGCTGGTCATTATTCGACCTTTTAACAACTACGGCCCCTATCAACATCTCGAGAAGGTCGTGCCGCGGTTCATCACCTCGGGCATCCTGGGTGAACCGATGACCGTCCACGGCAAGGGCGAAGCGCAACGCGATTGGCTCTACGTTCAGGACCACTGCAAAGCCCTTGACAAAGCCCTCCACGCACCCATCGAAAAGATTAAAGGAGAGGTGATCAACGTGGGCACCGGTCGCTCGATCAGCGTGCTTGAGATCGCCGAGACGATCAAGAGATTGACCAACGCTGGCTCTCCTATCACCTTCGTAGGGGACCGACCGGGTCAAGTTTTCCGTCACACCTCTTCGACCGACAAGGCGAAAGAGCTGCTCGGGTGGGAATGCCAAACGAGCTTTGAGGACGGCCTGAAAGAGACCATCCAGTGGTATCAAGACAACACGAAATGGTGGGAAAAGTCGGTTTGGCTTCGCCAGGTCCCGATCCGAACAGCCAGCGGCAAAGTCGAGTATCACTAGCTGTCGAGCCGTTCAACCTTCGGCGCCTCAAGCTTGAATACCTGAATCATCCACGTTCGGCCAGGGGACCCCTGGCCGACTGGGATCTGGCCCGGGGATTTCGACTGAGAGTCGTCAGCTCCAAGCTGCTCTTCCTCTATCTGGCACCTCTCCAGGCCGGCGAGCTAACCCCTCTTTCCCTGGCGCCTCAGCCCGGCGAAGACGGCTTAGCCGTGGTGCTGGGCGCCTACCCCGAGGAAATCCAACGCGCCCACAACCTATTCAACGAAGAAGGCTGGGAACCGGGAGCTATTCTGATTCTGAGTGACGACCGTCGCCTGAAGTCACTACGGCCTTTACGCCAGCAACTCAAAGAGGCGGCTCGCGCCGCCCCTCTACTGACCGTCTGGGTTTTTCAAGACCTTCCTCCGGAGGGCTTCTTCAACCCCGAGCAGGTCCTCCATCAGCTAGGACGGATCAGTCGACAAATCGTCCGCCGCATCCGTTGGCGGCGAAGGCTCCCCTTCTGACACCTCGACACCCTCTTCCTCCTCGTCCTCATCTTCTTCCGGAATGATTCGAGCAATAGCCGAGACCTTGTCCTCTTCTCCCAAGCGGATAACCCGAACGCCCTGAGACACCCTCCCGATCACGCTGATCTGGCTAACCTGGGTTCGGATGAGAGTCCCCTCCAGAGTCGAGACCAGCAGTTCATGATCGTCTTGCACGACTCTGGCTCCGGCCACCGGCCCGGTCTTCTCAGTCATCTGCAAAGTTTTGGTTCCCTGACCCCCTCGGGTCTGAAGCCGGTACTGGTCAAGAGGCGTTCGCTTGCCGTATCCGTTCTCAGTCACGACCAGCAGCTGGTCTCCCATATTGGCTGAATCCATAGCCACGACTTCGTCCTCCTCCTTAAGGCTAATCCCCTTGACGCCGGTGGCCGTCCGCCCCATGGAACGAACATCCGATTCATCAAAGTAGATCGACATGCCGAGCTTGGTCACGATCAGGAGCTTCTCATCACCTGGTGAAAGCCTGACACTCACCAACTCATCGTCATCCTTCAGGTTGAGGGCGATAATGCCGCTGACGTTGATGTTCGAATAAGCCTCTAGCTCGGTGCGCTTGACGATGCCCTGGCGAGTGCAGGTCACAATAAAACCACCATCCTCAAACGACTTGACGGGAATGATGGCGGCTACCCGCTCATCTTCATCAACCTGAAGGAGATTGACCAGGGCCTCTCCTCGGGCCGAGCGGCCATACTCAGCGATCTGATAGACCTTCTTCTTGAAAACCCGCGCCTTGGTGGTGAAGAAAAGAAGATTATGGTGAGTACTGGCCACAAAGAGATGTTCGAGGTGGTCTTCCTCTTTGAGTCCGGTTCCTGAGACACCGCGACCACCTCGTTTTTGACTCTTGTAAGTATCAAAAGGGACCCTCTTGATGTAGCCGGTCCCGGAGATGGTCACTACCATCCACTCTTCAGCAATCAAGTCTTCGATATCGAAGTCGCCAAAGACGAAAGGCACGATCCGGCTGCGACGCTCGTCACCGAACTTCTCTTTCACTTCAAACAACTCGTCGCGAACCACTCCATCGAGCTTCTTGGGGTCTGCCAGCAAGCCACGCAAATACTCGATCGTCTCCTGGAGGTCGGCATACTCCGATTCGAGCTTGTCTCTCTCTAGACCGGTCAGGCGCTGCAGTCGCATATCGAGGATAGCCTGGGCCTGGGGCTCTGAGAAGTCGAACTCGGACATCAATCCATCGCGGGCGATGTTGGCGTCGGCCGAAGCTCGAATCAACTTGATAATCTGATCGATATGGTCGAGAGCCTTGAGCAGACCCTCAACGATGTGAGCTCTTTTCTCGGCCTTGTCGAGCAAATAGCGCGAACGCCGGGTGACCACTTCGCGACGATGCTTGAGAAACTCGAGCAACAGCGTCTTGAGGTCGAGCACTTTGGGCACATTGTTCACCAAAGCCACCATATTGGCACCGTAATTGCACTGTAGCTCGGAGTGCTTGAAGAGCTGATTCATGACCACTTCCGGGTGAGAACCAGAGCTTAGCTCCATGACGATCCGCATACCCCGCCGGTCGGACTCGTCTCGCAGATCAGAAATCCCCTCAATCTTCTTGTCCTTGATGTTTTGGGCGATCTTCTCTAGCAGCCGGGCTTTGTTCACCTGATATGGAATCTCGTTGACGATCAAAGCTTTTCGATCTCTAGGGCGGTCCTCAACTTCAATACAGGCCCTCATCACGATCGAACCGCGACCTGTTTTATAAGCGCTACGAATGCCTTGTTGCCCGAGAATCTGGGCACCGGTCGGGAAATCCGGCCCGGGGATATGCTCCATCAAATCTTCGATCGTCATGGCCTCATTGTCGAGTAGAGCCACCAAGCCGTCGACCAACTCATTGAGGTTGTGGGGCGGAATCTTGGTGGCCATCCCCACGGCGATTCCGTCCGAGCCGTTTAGAAGCAGATTGGGAATCTTGGTCGGCAGAACCGTCGGCTCCTCGGTGGAGGAGTCGAAGTTAGGGCGCCAGTCGACGGTGTCTTTGTCGAGGTCGTCGAGCATGGTCATCGCGATCCGCGCCAACCGCGACTCGGTGTAACGCATGGCCGCTGCCGAATCTCCGTCCACCGATCCAAAGTTGCCGTGACCCTGAACCAGCATGTATCGCATGCTAAAGTCCTGAGCCATGCGCACCATGGCGTCATAAACAGCCGAGTCGCCGTGGGGATGATAACGAGCGATAACATTTCCGACCGTGCTAGCAGACTTCTTAAAAGGTCGGTCGGGAGTGATGTTCTCCTCGCGCATAGTGTAGAGAATTCGGCGATGAACCGGCTTGAGACCATCTCGGGCGTCAGGCAGAGCCCGACTCACAATCACGCTCATAGCGTAATCCATGTAGGCGGTCTTCATCTCCGTGACAATGGGCGTGAGCTTGAGTTCCCTATCTTCGATCGGCATGAAAGGCTCCTAGATGTCCAAATTCTTTACTTCGCGGGCATAGTTGACGATGAATTCTCGTCGGGGAGCGACCTGGTCACCCATCAACACCGAAAAGATATTATCGGCCTCCATTCCGTCTTCAAGAGTGACCTTATGCATCACTCGTTCTGAGGGGTCCATGGTCGTCTCCCAGAGCTGCTCCGCGTCCATTTCTCCCAGACCCTTGTAACGCTGAATCATCACTTTATCCCCCATATCCTCGAGAGCCTCATCGCGCTCCTGGTCGGAATAAACGTAGACAATTTTCCGCCCCTTTTTGAGACCGTAGAGAGGAGGCTGAGCGATATAGATATGTCCACTCTGGACCAGCTCAGGCATCTGGCGATAGAAAAATGTCAGCAAAAGAGTCCGGATATGGGCTCCGTCGACGTCCGCGTCGGTCATGATCACGATGCGATGGTAGCGCAGCTTCTCCAGACTAAAATCTTCTCCGATCCCCGTCCCTAGAGCCGCGATCAGAGCCCGGATTTCGGAATGAGAAAACATTTTATCAAGACGAGCCTTTTCCACATTCAGAATCTTACCGCGAAGAGGCAAAATCGCTTGAAAGTGACGGTCTCGCCCCATCTTAGCTGAACCGCCGGCGGAATCACCCTCGACCACGAACAATTCACACTCTTCTGGATCGGTGTTGGAGCAATCCCACAACTTACCCGGCAGAGAGGCGGCGTCAAGCGCCCCTTTGCGCCGAACGGTCTCACGGGCCTTGCGGGCCGCTTCGCGAGCGCGCTGGGCGTTCTTAGCCTTTTCGACAATCTGTTTGCCAACGGTGGGGTTCTCACCCAAGAACTCGGTATAGAACTCATCGAAAATCTGCTCCACATAGGTGCGCGCTTCGGACGTGCCCAACTTGGTTTTGGTTTGCCCCTCGAACTGGGGGTCGGGCAGCTTGATGGAAACGACCGCCGTCAAACCCTCTCGAACATCGTCGCCGGAAAAATTCGCCTCGTTATCTTTGAGCAGATTCTTCTCGCGAGCATAGTTATTGGTCGCTCGAGTCAGAGCCGCCCGAAAACCGGTAATGTGAGTTCCGCCCTCGATGGTATTAATATTGTTGACGAAGGAGTAGACGTTGTCCTGAAAGGTATCGTTATACTGCAAAGCGATCTCGACCGAAACCTCGCCTCGCTCCCCTTCGATAATCCGTGAGACATAAAAAGCCTTTTCATGCACGACCGTCTTATTTTCGTTGAGAAAAGCGACGAATTCTTGGATGCCCCCCTCATAACAATAATCGGCCTCTCGCTCCTTGTGAGGCTCGGCAATTTTGATATTCAGACCTCGATTGAGAAAGGCCAACTCTCGCAGCCTCTGACTTAAGACTTCAAACTTAAAGTCGGTCACCTCAAAAATCGAGCGGTCGGGCCAAAACCGGATATGAGTTCCGGCCTCTTCACTCTCGAACGGCTCTGACCCGATCGACCCTTGAGTGATCCCTTTAGCGAAGTGCATTTTGTAGACCTGACCATCGCGATAGACGGACACCTCAAGGCGCTCGGAAAGAGCGTTGACGACCGACACACCAACCCCGTGCAATCCACCGGAAACTTTATATCCCTTACCTTCAAACTTGCCGCCAGCGTGAAGCTGGGTCATCACGACCTCAAGAGTCGGCAGACCTTCGGTAGGGTGCATCGCTACCGGAATACCGCGACCGTTGTCGCGCACTTCGACGGAGCCATCTTGATGGAGAATCACCTCAATGCGGCTACAAGCACCGGCCATGGCTTCATCGACAGAGTTGTCCACCACCTCGTAAACCAGATGATGAAGCCCCCTGGTGGTGGTGTCACCGATATACATACCAGGGCGAACCCGCACGCCCTCAAGCCCTTTAAGAACTTGAATATCGCCGGCCTCATACTCCACCACCTGGGTACTGAGACTACCCTCGCGAGAGATGACTGCCGCTAACTCGGTCTCAACCTCAGCCTGTGTGACTGGTTCGCTCCGGTCCATAACCGCCTCCTTACGCCTCTCTCAACCGAGTCTGACAATGAATTTCTCTCAAGAATCGACTGGATAGGCTGAACTCTTGCAGGTTCTCACAATGCCTGCAAAATCCTTCTCAAAAGCCCGCTACAAAAGCATTTTTGGACGTTTTTCAAGAGTCGCTGCCCGATAGGTTTTAACCATCTTGAAAGCCATCGAACTTGAAGAAAATTCTTGAGCCCAGCTGGCTCCGTTTTGACCCCATTGGCGGCCTAGTTCCGGCTCGTCCGCTAATCTCTCAATCCAGCTAGCAAAGGCCTCAAGATCGTCCGGTTCCAGAAGGACCCCAGTGCGACCGGCCTCGACAGCTTCGCTCGTCCCCGAAGCTGAAACCGCCACCACCGGAACTCCGGCCGCCTGAGCCTCAAGCAAAACCAGCCCCTGAGTCTCGGTCTGAGAAGCAAACAGAAAACCCGAAGCCCTGGCCAGGTAGTGCTTCAAACATGGGCGAGGCTGGAACCCGACAAAGGAGATCCGGCCCCCTAACTTGGCCGCTAGCTGTTCCAACGAATTCCTGGCGGGCCCATCTCCCACCACCACTAAGGCCAGGTCGTCACGGTCTTGGGAAGCCATGGAGAAGGCCCTCAAGACAAAATCGATCGACTTCTCCTTAGCCACCCTACCAATATACACGAAAAGACGATCTTCTTGGCCCAAACCGAGTTCACTAGCCGCCTCCTGGGGAGACCCCCCTCGGAACACTTCGGGGTCAATGCCGGTGGGGACCACATCGATGGCGCGACTGACGCCCTGAGCTCGCAATCGTTCACGCACCTGGAAACTGGGAGCCACCACTCGGTCGGCGGCCTGAGCGAAGGTGCGGCAAAGGTGGCGTGCCACCGGCTTCAAGACAGCTTCGGGGACCGGCAAATAATGAACGTACTCTTCCCACAAAGTATGGTGCGTAAAGACCGAAGGCAAGCCCCTCATCAAAGCCGCCAAGGCTCCCAAACTTCCCAGATTGAAAGGGGTATGGATGTGGACCACATCAAAGGGAAGCGAAAAGGCCCCGAGAGAGCGTGGGGGCCAAGGAAACGTAAATCGTTCCGCTTTGTGAAACCAGAAAGGGGAAGAGCGAAACCTGACCACTCCAGGCTCGGCCTCCGTCACAGTCTCGTGACCAGGACAGCAGAGAACAACCTCGTGACCCTCGGCCTCGAGCGCCCCGATCAGACAACCGATCGAGGTCACCACTCCGTTGATGACCGGAGTGTAACAATCGGAAACCATACAAACCCGCAGCGTCTTTCCTCCCGAAGGGCTTGCCCGTTTCTCTCCGAAGCAGGGCGAGTGCGGCTCAAAAGCCTCGAACTCTCCCACTTTCGGCTGTATGAGCAAATGCGGCTGGTTACCCAGAGCGGCCTTACCCTCTTAACCGGGCCCAACGCTCAGGGCAAGACTGCCTTCCTGGAAGCCATCTACGTCCTGGCCAGCGCCCGCTCCTTCCGAGCTCAAAGCGAAGCCGAGCTGGTTCGATGGGGCAGCCAGGACTGCCTGATCAAAGCCGAACTCGAAAGGGATTCGGGCCGGCGGCGAACACTGGAGTTACGCTGGAACAAGCAGGGTCGTTCCGTCAAAAAGGCGGCCTTTCTCCAGGGCCGCCCGATTCAAAAACTGGCTGAGTTTCTAGGAGAGCTTCCGGTCGCCTTATTCACTCCCGAAGACCTGGCCCTGGTTCAGGCCGGCCCGGCCCTGCGACGCCGCTACTTGAACTTGTTGCTATGCAAACTTTATCCGGCCTACCTTTCGACCCTCTCCAACTATCAGAAAGCGCTGGCCAATCGCAACCAACTGCTGCGCCTGGGCCAATCAGAGCAACTCCACCCCTGGGATACCATTCTCAGCGAGTTAGGGCTCTCGCTAGTAGACAGACGCACGCAACTCTGCCACCAACTGGCCCCCTGCTTGAGTCAATTCTACCGGACGCTTTCCGGTGAAAAAGGCGAACTGGTAGCCGAGTATCGTCCTGGCTGCCCCCCTTCGAAAGACGATTTTCTAGCTCGCCTGAAGGCCGCCCGAACCCCCGAACTCCGTCAAAAACGGACTCTCGTCGGGCCCCATCGAGACGACCTGGCTTTCCAGCTTGACGGAAAGGAGCTGCGACGCTACGGCTCCCAGGGCCAACAGCGGACGGCCGCTTTGAGTCTAAGACTAGCCGAAGCCCGAATGCTCACCGAACTGGGCCAGGAGAAGGCCATCATTCTTCTAGACGACTGCTTTTCAGAACTCGATCCCGGCCGCCAGGAGCGCCTCTTAACAGAGCTTGCCGACTACCCCCAGGTGTTCGTCACTTCGGCCACTCCCCTGGATCTGCCGGCGGCCACCACAATTCTGCAGGTCAGCCAGGGAACCATCCTGCCCGAACCAGAAGAGACCCTCCATGAAGAAACTGGGCGGCCAACTACCCCAGACATTGAAGGCCCTTAAGGCCACCAAAGGGGTAGCCCGGGTCCGAATTTTCGAGGCCTGGCGCCTGGTAGTGGGAGATCTGTTGGCCCGCCACAGCACGCCTTTTAAAGTCCACGGATCGAAGCTGCTGGTTCGCGTCTCGGCCGCCGCCTGGGCCACCGAGATCCAACTTCGCCAGCAAGAGATCCTTCAGCGACTGGCTCGCCATCTTGGGGAGGACCCCCTCAAAGAGATTCGATGCACGGTCTCCTGGGACGGCACCCGCCCGGCCCAACCACCGCCCAAGCCAGAGCCCTCTCCTGTCACAGCGATGCCGGTTTCGCCCGAACGTCTTGAGGAGATCCTCCGAATCTGTTCTGAAATCGCCGACCCCGACCTGAGAGAGAAGGTCGAGAAAGCTATGACCGCTCAAGCCCAGCGAGAACTTTACCAGGTCCAACAAGGCAAGCTTCCCTGCCCCCTTTGCGGCCGCTTTCGCTCGCCTCAAGAAGCTCTTTGTCGAGGATGCGAACGCGAGCGACGAAGCCAAAGAGAAACAACGATCCTCCAATCCATGGCTCGAGCTCCCTGGAACACCCAGCGGGACCTCCAGGCCGATTTTCCCGACTTATCGGGAGCTGAGTATCGAAGACTTCGCAACCGTTTACGGAGCCTTCTCAAGGAACGAGTGTGGCAGGCCTACTGGGGCGTCTCTCCCGGCGACCCCCTGCCAGCAGCGATGCGGGCCAACATCATGGATTTCACCATGCTCACCACCGGCCTCCCCTTTACCCAACTCGAAAAACGCCATTTTTACTTTGCGCTCGGCGAGAAGCTTGCCAAAGCCTATCTGGAAGACAAGAAGCCCGACAAAAGTCGAGGCTAATCATCCTCGACAGAGGAGAGCCACTGCCGCAGAACGTTGCCTTTATCATCGTTGGCGAAACGCTCTCCCCGGGCTCGGAAGGCTCGAACGGCGGCGGGGTCCGCGGGTGCCGTGGGCAAAGTCGAGGAGGGCCGAGGCGGTGGAGGACCCGGGTCGGTATCGAACACCGAGGATTGCTTTTGAGCGCCGAACCCCTCCCAAGCTACCGTTTCCGGGATCGGGTCGTCGGGACTGGCGAATGGGTAAGGCTCCGGCTCAGGCTCGGAGTGGGCCTCCGGCAAAGTGGCCAAAAAATCATCTCGAGTCAGCCCGCTAGCCGCGATCATCTTCTCTTCGGCCCATTCTCCCGCCAGTGGCAATCGAAACATATCTCCCGCACTGGCCCGCCAACCGAGAAAAAGAGCGACCAGAAAGAGAAGCCCGAAGGCCAAGAGACCAGCCGCGAAAACCATCAAACCCAGCATGCCCGGCACCACGACCGAACTCCCCGGCAAGAAGCGGAAAAGAAGAAAGAGTAGGCCCGTGAGGAGCACCATACCGATGCTCGAGAAGGCCCCGAAACCCAAGCCCTGATAGGCGTGATAATGGAGGAAAGGGTCGTCCTTCTTGGGACTGTACAGTATAAAAGCTGGAGCTATCGGCCAGAGCGGATAAGATAGCCCTGAAAGCATTTTATCTTCATCGCTCAGGGGCGGAAGGACGTTCACCCTGACTTACATTTTGGCCAGCCGCCAAGTGAGCTCCTTCCTCTCTCAAATAGGGCATCGGGTCAACCTGGTGACCGTCGATTTTAACTTCGTAGTGAACGTGGGGACCAGTCGAAACCCCGGTGCTGCCCACCCGGGCGATCAGCTGACCCTTTTTCACCCACTCACCTTCCGAAACCAAAAGCTCACAACAGTGGCCGTAAAGGGTCTTCAGATTGCGTCGGTGTTGGATCTCGACGGTTCGACCGTAGCCACCCAGCCAACCGGCTTCAACCACTCGCCCGGCTGCGCAGGCGTAGATGGGAGTGCCCCAGGGAGCCGTGATGTCAACTCCCGAATGAAACTTCAGATAGCCGTAGACAGGGTGGATCCGGTTGCCGAACCCAGAACTTAACTCTCCCTCACAGGGCCAACGAGAAGGGGTGTTATTGTAGACCTCGAGCCGCCGCTTCAGCTCTTGGCGCTGGCGGTAACGCAGAGCCGCCTCCTCCAACAGCTTCAGTTCCGTATCTTTGCTGTCGAGGTGGGTGTAAATTTCGTGGTAGCGCCGCTTGACCACGCTGGCGTCGCGGCGCCCTCCACGGGAAGAAGCCAAGGAGCGCCGCCTGCGAGTCTCAGGCTTTTGGCCCACTAGTTGCCACAAAGCCTCAAACTCACGGTCCCGACTCTCCAACTCTTTCCAGAGTTCTTCCGAGCGAGCGTCCGCCAGGGCCACCATCTGATTCTTCTCGCGCTCTTTGGAAGCCACGAATTGCTGGAGACGCAGGTTTTGAGCTTCGAGCTCCGCGATGCGACCGACGAGCCGAGCCTGATAGGAGTAGATTCCAACCGAGAATAGGTAGGCCCCTATAGCTATCACTGAAACCGCCAGCGAAAAGGCGGCAGGGGTGACCGTCATCGGCAAAGCTCGGGCTCGAAAAAACCAGGAGCGAGACTCGGTCGCGCCCGGGATATCCTCACGTCTCTTGTTTCGCTTAGCCATAGGTAAAGGGAGCGATTCCCGGTGGGGACCGGGCACCCTGCCGAACAGCATCGAACGTCGTGTAAAGAGACCGGTGCACCCCTCCTCGATAAACAAGAGCCACGTTACCGAGAGACTTGCCTCCACCCAAGTTATCCCACTTCACATCAGACCTCCCGCTTACGGCTGCTCGCTTCCGCGCCTGACCGGGTTCACAGGCGTCCGATTGAGTGGGGCCCGAGTTTCAATGACAAGTCCGTCCGGGCAGGCCGACGCCTGCTCACCTCCGAGGGGAATTCAGTCCCGCTAAAGCGGATTGCGGGTTACAGGGCACCACTAACTCCCCACCTAGCACCGGAATGGCGGAGAGGGAGGGATTCGAACCCTCGAGGCGGGTTCAACGCCCGCCTACACGATTTCCAATCGTGCGCCTTCAGCCAGACTCAGCCACCTCTCCACGCCTAGTGCTCAGCGCACTAGTTTGGCGGAGAGGGAGGGATTCGAACCCCCGAGGGAAGCTATTAACCCCCCTACTCGATTTCGAGTCGAGCGCTTTCAACCGGACTCAGCCACCTCTCCGTATGTTAAAAAACTCTTCTAGGACGTTTCGACAATCTAACTCCAAGAGACCTCCGTAGACCCTCATCTGATGGGCCATACCGGGGTAATCAGCCAGATTCAAAATTGAGCCAGCGCAACCTTCGCGGGGATTCTTAGCTCCGTAGTAGAGGCGTCTGACGCGGGCCTGAAGCATCGCGCCAGCACACATCGGACACGGCTCGAGGGTGACGTAGATATCGACCTCGTTGAGCCTCCAGTCGCCAAGAATCCTAGCCGCCCGCCTCAGCACAACCATTTCGGCGTGGCCGAGCAGGTCGCTCAGATGGTTTCTCAGGTTGTGTCCACGAGCCAGAAGCTGACCCTGACGGACCGCCACGGCTCCTACCGGAACCTCTCCCTGGGAACTAGCGAGTCGCGCTTGTTCGAGTGCGGCTCGCATCCAATCAAGCTCGGCTGCGGTTGACTCTATGCTGTTCTCTTCCTCCTAGTCTTCTATTTTGGTACGCCGGACAGGATTCGAACCTGTGACCTTCGCCTCCGGAGGGCGACACTCTATCCAGCTGAGCTACCGGCGCGCGCTGGTGCTCCGCATTCTAGCACAGACCCTCAGGGTTGACAAGCAGCGATAGAGCGACCGGGGGAAACCGCTGTTTGAAGGCGTCTCTCGGCTTCCCAATCGTGCTTGATCCGACCGATAACCCCTCGATTGTAGCAGACCATGAAAGCGTCGACGAGACTGGGGTCCAGTTGGGTCCCCCGGGCCTTCTGGAGACGCATCAACGCCTCCGTCTCTTCCAGGCCTTTGCGGTAGGGGCGATCGCTTGTCATAGCGTCGTAAGTATCGGCCACCGCCAGCACTCTGGAGGCCAGCGGGATCTGATTTCCTTTGAGACCGAAATGCCCACTTCCGTCATAACACTCGTGATGGTAGGCGGCCAGATGAAAAGGCAGCCCTCGGCGTAGGGCCACCAAACGCTGCCCCAGCTCCACGGCCCGATCAGTATGACCTCTCATAACCTCGCGCTCGGTTTCGGTCAACCGACCGGCTTTGCGCAAAATCGCGTCAGGCACATCGATCTTGCCCAGGTCGTGGATCAAACCAGCCCGGCGAATCAAAGCGACCTCCTGAGGGGGGAGACCCATCGCTTCGGCCATTCCCGCAGCGTAGCGCGCCACTCGCTGGGAGTGACCCAAAGTGTAGGGGTCCCTCTCGTCCAAATAGTGAGCCAGGGCTTGAATGGTTTGCTTCGACTCTTTAATGAGCCGTCGTCGAGCCTCGAGCGAGTTATGAACCATCGCCACTGGCACCACCAGAAGGGCCGTCGCCCAGGGAGCCAATTGGACGAACAGTCCCATCAAAACTCCCAGCGGCAAAAGCAACACTACCGAAAAACGAACACTCGCAACGTTACCCCAAAAGCGACTCTGAGCCTGGCCTACCCCACCGCTCTGAAGGCTGACATGAACAGCGTTGAGGAGAAAGGCGGCCGGAAACCAGACGAGAGCACAGGCCAGGATAGCGGCCAGATTGATCCAGCTCCCCAACAGGACCTGGCCCTGGTTTAAGAACTGATAAACCGTCCCGGCCAGGGCCGTCGTCACCACCAGGTTGGCGATGTCGGTAAAATGGAAGACGATGTGGTCGAAGGTCACCCTGTCGGGATGACGCCAAAGGGCTCGAACCAACCGAAACACCTCGAAGCCGAAGCGCACCGTCGCCACGACCACCGTCGCCACGGCCCAGCCGCAGGTAAAAATCAAGCAGAAGACCGGGACGTCCTCCAGGGTGTAGACCGAATGGTATTCATCGGCACTCAAGCGAAATTCCCGCAGAAGGCCCAGCCAGACTAGCAGACCGAGTCCCAAAACGATAAGCCAGGAACCCTGATAAGTGCCTAGCCGCGAAAGAGCCAGAGCCGTGACAGCCAATCCCAGAAGAGCGGTTAGACCATAGAAGCGCCGGGTGACCGGTTCACTTCTCACTCTTTTGTTGGTCCTCCTGGGCCTGCTTGCTGATCTCGACGGAGTCGCTAGGAGGGAGGGTCACATAACCACCGCCGGCGCCAGGACCGTGAACCTCATAATAGGGGTCCAGGACTTCTTCTCCGGGAGGCTCTTGCTCTTCACCCTCGCCCACCTCAATAGTCGGCTCTTCTATCTCGGGAGCCTCGGGCTCGGGGGTCGGACCG
>CAYRFU010000004.1:27641-54391 GCA_964423525.1 uncultured Burkholderiales bacterium
GCAGGCCCGATGGGCTCCGGTTAAATGAAATCCAAGAGTCTTACAGATCATGATACTCCTCCACACTTCAGGTCATGCGCATTCTAACGACAAGTCGAGGCGCTTTCTCAGCGCAGTTGTTAACGCCTCGACAACTCGGGGATCGAACTGAGAACCGCTTTGCGCCCGCAAAGCCCCTAGGGCCTGGGGGGCAGAGCGGGAACGACTGTAGACGGTGCCCGAGACCATCGTATCGTAAGCCTCGGCCACGGCTAGAATCCTGGCCCCTAAAGGGATAGCGTTGCCTCGAAGACCGTAGGGATAGCCCCCTCCGTCAAACCACTCGTGGTGGTAACGAATAAACTCCGACTCTTCTTTGCCGAGACTGAGCCGAGCTGCCACCTGGGCTCCGATCTCAGGATGACGACGGACGCTTTCCAACTCTTCCACGGTCAACGCTTCGGACTTAGCCAAAATCCGTTCATCGATGCTGATCTTCCCCAAGTCGTGAAGTCTACCAGCCGTTTTCACCCGACTCACGAAGCTTTCTCTGAGGCCTAACTCGCGAGCAATGTCGGCCGCCAGGGCAGCCACCCGAGCGGCGTGGCCGACCATCTTAGGCTCGCGTTTCTCAACCGCTTCGACCAAACTCTCGATCACTTCCCTCGCCTCAGCCAGGGTGTCGGTGTAGTTCTTGATGCTCAGATAAGTGACCACCAGAGGGGGAACCAAAAGCCACAAAGATACCGGCCTCAACAGTAAAGCCACGGCCATCAAAGCCCCCAGCGGAGCGATGGCAGTCAAATCTAACCGCAACCTCTCCCAGTTGAAGCGAGCACCCCAAAGGCCTACCTGGCCCTGGTCGAGCCACTGGTGGAGGGCCACCAGAAGGTCATGAACCAAGAACGTAGTTAGGACGGCCCCCACGAAGCTCACAAAGGCTATGGGCCAACTCTGCCCCTGCCCGTACTCCCCATAGAAACAAGCCCCTGAGCCATAACTCAGAACCCCTTGAGCCAGGGAATAGGCGACGAAGTCGAACGAAATTCGATGATGACGGGATTCGCGAGCGAAACGAGACAGTCCAGCCACCAGCACCATCAAAACCGTAGCCAGAGGCCCGTAGGCGATCATGACCGAGTAGGTTGCGGGCGCAGCCAAGCTGGTTTTGCCGTAGCGAGGCAACTTCATGGGCTGGAACTCGGCCAGGATCGCCATCAAAGCGAAAAAGCCGAGACCCCAGCCTGGCTCGTTAGGACTGAGGCTGCCGACGTAACCGCTTTGACCCAATCCCCACAAGAAAACACAGGCCAAAACCGCCACCGCCACCCGGTAAACCACAAATCCTTCTCGAAATGGTGAGAGCGGGAGCATTCTCTACTGGCACCTCCACCCCCGCATTATGCTGATCCCGGTCAAAAAGAATGTTACAGGAGAGTAAACGGGGAAACAGGTCTCACAGCTTAGGCGAAGGATTTTATCCGCAGCCACCAGAAAGGGCGATGCTCCGGGAATGCCCCGGAATCCCCAACTGGGCTGCGTGTGGAGACTGCAATTCATGGAGTATCATCGTAATATCTTATCTTTGATAGGCCGAACCCCCCTGGTCAAACTGACCCGGGTGGCGGCTGGAGTGCGACCGACAGTTTTGGTCAAACCCGAATTTTTCAACCCCGGCGGAAGCATCAAAGACCGAATCGGCCTAAAAATGGTCGAGGCCGCCGAAAGAGAAGGCAAACTCAAGAAGGGGGGGACCATCATCGAGCCGACCTCTGGCAACACCGGGGTCGGCCTGGCTCAAGCGGCCTGCCTGAAAGGCTACCGCTGCATTTTTATTATGCCGGACAAAATGTCCCAAGAGAAGGTCCGCCTGCTCAAAGCCTACGGCGCCGAAGTGGTCATCTGCCCCACCGCAGTTCCCAAGGATTCGCCGGAGTCCTACTATTCCGTAGCAGATCGGCTGACTCGCGAGATCCCCAACGCCTTTCAACCCAACCAGTATGCCAATCCGGTCAACCCTCAAACTCACTATGAGTGGACCGGCCCAGAAATTTGGGAACAGACCGAGGGCAAGCTCGACGTATTCGTAGCTGGCATGGGAACGGGAGGAACCATTTCAGGCTGCGCGCGCTATCTCAAAGAGAAAAATCCCAACATCACCATCGTGGGGGTCGACTCAGAAGGCTCGCTCTACACCTCCGACGAGGTTCGCCCCTATAAAGTTGAAGGCATTGGAGAAGACTTCATCCCTGAAACGATGAATCTTGATGTCATCGACGAAATGGTCCGGGTCTCTGACCGCGACGCCTTCGTCACCGCTCGCCACATGGCCCGAGAAGAGGGCATTCTGGCCGGCGGCTCTTGCGGAGCCGCCGTCTTCGGCGCTCTCAAGTATGCTCGCAAGCTAGACGAATCCAAATTGATGGTGGTCATCTTGCCCGACAGCGGTCGCAACTACCTTTCGAAGTTCTATTCCGACGAATACATGAAAGAAAACGGCTTCTGGGACCCCGGCTCTGACGCCGCTTCGGTAGCCGACTTGCTGGTAGCCAAGAACAAAGATGTCCACTCGGTAGTGACCATTCAATCGGACGACAGCGTTCCTGAGGCTGTCAAGCTGATGCGTTCTTACAACATCTCCCAGCTACCGGTGATGAACAACGGGCAAGTGGTTGGTTCTCTGCAAGAAACGGTTTTGATGAACAGAATCTTCGAGGACAGCGACTCTCTCAACCGCACCGTCAGCGAGTTGATGTCCGAACCGCTCCCCACCATCTCCCAGGACACCAAGGTCGCTTCCGTCTATCAGCTGCTCTTAGAGGGCCGTCCCGCCGCTCTGGTGCTCGATGAGCATTCCCAGCCGTGCGGTATAGTCACGAAAATCGACCTTATCGACCATTTTAGCCGCAAGAGCCCTGCCGTCCCCACACCCACCTAGAGGACGCCCGTGCAGCACATCCTGGAGAAACTCCACCAGGCCAGCCTTCGCCTCGACGAGCTGGCCAACCGGGCCCAGAGCGAGAAGACTGAAGAAGTGGGGGCCGCTCTGGTGCTGGCTGTGTCCGACTGGGTGGAACTGGTGGAGTTCTTCATCGACCATTGTCCCAGCCATAAAGTCTTGGCCGACTACCTTTCGGCAACCCAGGGCCTGGAACGACTTCTGACCAAACTTGAAGACGCTCAAGACGAAAGTGAGCTGGCCCTCGTCCGGCAGGCTTTACCGAGAGTGGTGGAGCGATGGGGTCTGGTCATCGCCAGCTTGATTCAAAACTCGATGGGCTCCCTCTCTGGGGCTGAGAATTCTACACCCTCGTAAGGTGTATCACACGCGGAAAACCGGGGAAAACGCGTATGCCCGGCCCGCCCAGGGCTACACGCGAGACCTCGTGGCCTTAAGGGGTTTCTTAAGGCTGAGCCTCGTCAGCAGGAGGCTCTTCCTCGCCAGGAGGCTTTTCCTCGCCAGGAGCTTCCTCCCCAGAGGAGGCCTCCCCGGACTCCTCTTCGGGCATCAGCTGCTGAAGCAAACCCTGGCTGATCATCAAGAGCTCCTGGTCCTGAGTGTTTTGAGCGATGTCGAGAGCCACAAGCAGATCAGCCCGGGCCTTATCTTTCTCCTCAAGTTGGTGATAAATGGCAGCCCTACGCACATAAGCCTCACCCTCACCAGGCTTGACCTCGATCACTCTATCCAGCTGCCCAATAGCGCCCTGGAAGTCTTCTTCTCGAAAATCGAGTTCGGAAAGACCCATCAGAGCGGTCACTTTCTGAGCTTTCTTTTCGGCCTCTTCTGACTCATCAGCAGGTTCTTGCTCAGCCAACTCATAGGCCTGCTCGAAGGTCTCACGAGCCTGCTCGGTTTTGCCTCCTACAATCAGAGTCCGCCCGAGCTGCTCGTAGGCAAAAAAGTAGTTCGGGTCAACCTCCAGCGCCTTACGAAGGTTCTCCTCGGCCAGGGCTAGCTGCTTTTCCCTCTCGGGAGCCTCCTTCTCTGGATCGAGCCGAGAGGCGAGCCGCGTCTGATAGAAACCAACATTGGCCCAACCGGCAGCATCTTCAGGATTCTCACCGACCCGTTCTTGCCATTTTTCGAGAGCGGCTTCATCCTCATTGGAGGAAGACTGATTCTGAGAAGGAGGGGGCGGCAATTCGTCTTCAAAGTTGACGCAGACAATGCCGGAAGTCATCATAAAGGCTAGAACCAGAACCCACACCCCAACATGGATCACCGTTTGGCGGCGTTTTTCGTGAGGGGAAAGTTCTCTCTCCTGATATTCTTCCTCTTGACGCTTGGCCTTCCGCTGTTCTTTGGGGGCTTTGTAGATACTCGACGACATGCGTTCTCTCCTTAACCGGCGGGCGGTTCTAGAAACGCCCTGGAACTCCTTGTTCCGACAAACGGGCCTGAAGTAAACGTGAGTCAGATGGTGAAGTCGTGCATGGCGTCGGGATTGACGTTGTCGACACCCATCTCTTTCTTGAGGGTTTCGCGGAGTCGACGGATGGCTCGTTGATGCATCTGGCTGATTCGCTGCTTGGAAACCCCCATCATACGCGATACAGCCTCGAAGGTGACCCCTTCAAAATAGTGCATCTCAACCAACAATTTTTCTCGATCGGGAAGACTGGCCATGGCCTGGCGCATATGATTCCGCTCTTCGGCGAACTCAGCTTCCACCTCGGGGGAAGTCGATTCGGCGTCCTCTACCAGGTCGCCCATGGTGGCATCCCCCTCTTCGGCGCCGACCGGTTGGTCCAAGGAGAGCATATACATAGCACCGAGATTGGCGATGAGATCGTAGACCTCTTCGGCGCTGATCTTGAGCTCTTCGGCGATATCTTCCTCGGTGGGACGTCGCCCCGTGACCTGCTGGAGCTTGTCGACGGCTCGTTGGAAGGCTCGGGCCTTGGCCCGAGTGCGCTCAGGCAGCCAATCCATTCGCCTGAGACCGTTGTAGATCGCGCCCCGGACCACGGGAGTGGCGTAAGTCTGGAACTTGAAGCCTCGCTCAGGCTCAAATCCTTCGATAGCTCGCACCAGCCCAAACAATCCGTCAGCGATCAGGTCGTCGAGTTCGGTCCCGGCCCTCAGCTTTCTGAGGACTCCCAGGGCCAGCTTTTTCACCAGAGGCTGATAGTGGACAACAAGATCTTCCTGCAGTTCGGGATCGCCGGTCTCCTTATACTCTCGCCAGACCTCGGCGATGTCGTCCATTCACTCTCCTCCAACGATTCTGGCAGAACACAAAGAGCGGGCCCTCGCCCGCGTTGGGGAGCCCGCTCTTCCTACCGTAGCCCCCGGGCTATAGCTGCTGCTTCATCTGCTGGAAAAGCATGTTCGCCAGACCCACACCGCCTTCCTGGGCCCACGATTTGGCACGCTCTTTGTCGAGCATCCCTTGAAACATCTCTTCTTGCTGGCCTCCGCTCAAAACGCCGCCTTTCGGCACGGTTTTGCGCATTTGGGCCATCATCTGAGTCAAAAACAACTGCTCAAATTCCTGACAGGCCTTCTTAAGACGAGCCTCTTCCTTTGCCTGCGAAGGCGCAGCACTCGCTTCCTGGCGAAGCGGTTGGGGGGACATTCCTTCAATAAACATTTACTAACCTCTCTGCAATTGGTTGGTCATTCGCATCATCTCGTCGGCCGCTTGGACGCCTTTCTGGTTCATCTCGAAAGCGCGCTGAGCCTGGACGATACTGATCATCTCTTCAACGATGTTGATGTTCGACTTCTCGAGGTGGAACTGGGCCAGGGCCCCCATCCCGTCTTGGCCAGGCGTTCCCTCACTGCGTGCCCCCGAGACGTCGGTCTCGACGAAGAGGTTTCCACCGATCGCTTTGAGGCCGGCCGGATTCAAGAACCGCACCACCTTGATCTGGCCGATCTCCTCTGGCTTGCCTTCTCCGTTAATGCGTACCCCGGTCACACTTCCGTCGGGCCCCACCTGGACATTGGTCAGGTCTTTGGGAATCTCGACCCCGATGGGATAACCTGAGCCGGTGGTTAACTGCTGAGTTTTGCCATCATACTTGAACGAGCCATCGCGGGTGTAAGCCACGGTGCCGTCGGGCATCAAGACTTTGAAGAAGCCTTCCCCCTGAATGCCGACATCGAAGGGATTGCCCGTCTTCTGAAGCGTCCCCTGACTGAACTGACGCTGAGTCGAAGCGGCCCGCACACCCATACCGATCTGGGTGCCGGCCGTCGCTTCCGAGCCAGGGTCTTTCAGAGTGGCGTAAAGCAAGTCCTCAAAAGTGACCCGAGACTTCTTGAAACCGGTCGATTGATAGTTAGCCAGGTTGTGGGAAATATTGTCGATATTTAGCTGCTGCGCCATCATACCTGAGGCAGCAGTATAAAGTGCCCTCATCATAAGCGTTCACCCATCCTTTTCATCTGTTCTTTAGCGGACACGACCGAGTTCATTGACGGCCTTCTGGAGTCTTGAATCGTGGGCCTGAAGAGCCTTTTGATTCGCTTCGTAATTTCTCATCACTTCCATCAAGCCCACCATCTCGGTAAGAGCGTTGACGTTAGCTTGTTCGAGGTAGCCCTGTTTGAGCTGGAAGTCGGTGGTGGCTCTCACCGTGGGCTTATCGGCGACGAACCCGGTGGACCCTGAGCGCTTCAATCCAGAGGTATCTTCAAAACGGGTCACGAGAAGACGGTCGATCGCTTTATCGTCGACACTGATGATGCCCTGATTGTTGACTTTAAAGTCAGTTCCGTCAACCTTGATGGGTCCTTTGTGGCCCATCACCAAAGAGCCGTCGCCAGTGACCAAGTAACCACTGGTCGAGAGGCGAAACTCCCCGCTTCTGGTAAACTCGATACCGCGCTCCGTCTGGATGGTGAAAAAGCCTTGCCCGTTATCGTCGAGGGCCAGGTCGAAAGGATTGCCGGTCTCTTTCAGCGCGCCCTGTCCGGTGTGGGTCGCCGAGCTGTGGACCAGATTGCCCCGAGTCTGCATTCCGTCGGTCACCGAAATCTCGCCCCCAGCCTGCTGAAAGCCACTAGACGACATCTGGCGATCCAAAATCTCGGTAAACGAGGAGACCACCAAACCCTCTTTACGAAAGCCTGCCGTCCCGGCGTTGGCCAGGTTGTTGGTGATGATGTCCTGCTTGGCTGACATCGTTCTCAGGCCCTCGGTGGCCACCTTCATTCCGTCTAGCATTCCTTTACCTCCAGAAGCGGGTTCCATACTCTGCCGCAGTCGATCTTCTCGGTCGCCGAATATGCCCCTTTTGTTCTCTTATTCGTAATTCTCTCTGAGCCACTGGTCATTGAGTTCCTGGGTGAAGTTGATGACCACACTCATCAGCTCATACACCTCAGGGGGCACATTGGTGCCTTCGTTCTCGGAGCGCAACAACTGGTCCACCTCTTCGGGACTGCGCTGAACATCGACTCCGGACGCCTGGGCTTTAGCGATCATCTTTTCCGCCTCCACCCCGGTAGCAGCGGCCACTACCCGAGTCGTTCCGTCGGGCAGATGCTCGACAGCCACCGCTTTCTTCTCGTCCGGCTCGACGGCCTCGGTCCACTTAGGCCTGGACATCGCAGCGCTCCAACTCTTCGAAATCCTGGCGCTCAACCAGCCGTCGTCGCCCACTGAAGGGTCGATAGGTGGCGCCCATCCGACCCGGCTTCCAACCCAGACCGGCCACACGGTCGGCCAGGGCCGGGAGATAGCGAGCGGCGAATTCTCTGACTTCTTCGTTGGGGGTGCCTAAATCGATGTGAACGACACCGCCTTTGAGGTCGACCGTGTAATACAGTTCTCCCAGGTGCTCGGTGGTGACTAGAAACTCGATTCGCGTATCCTCGGGGTCAACGCAACGGTTCCCCTCTTCGTCGGTAAAATAGCGAACCCATATCTCAGCCACATCCTCGTTGTCCAATCGCATGGGCACCTGAAGATAGTAGAAGCCAAGGTCTGATTCGGTCTTGGCCTGATTGATCAGGCGCTGAGCCTCAAGATTCTCTTCCAGGCCCTGAAGCAAAGCCAACAGTCGCTGACACTCTTCACCAGACTCCTGGAGCTGGCCCCGGAGCTTTCGCATCATATCGAGGAGATCCCAGGCGTCTTCACCAGCCCCAAAAGTACCCAGGTTGGTCTCGATACCGGTCTGGCGAGCCAGATCCATCAACTTCTTGGAAGGCTTTTTGGCAGCCGTTTGCTTGCGTTTCGGCTCCAAAATGAAGTCTCCCAGGGCGCCCTGAACGCCGGTCATCATCTCGATGGCCGCCCGGCCATCGCCAGCAGACGCTTTGGTCATGCGACGGAGCTCGGTATTAACGGCAAACAGTTGAGCCCCCACCTGGGGATTACTGTTGAGAAAGTTGGCGATATTCGAGACGTTCTGAGGAGTAACCGGCAGGTTGCTCGCTTGAAGAAAGCTGGTAGCTGCAACCCTGGAGGGCATCGAGGCCGGTTGACCAGTGGCTGCCTGCGGGGCGGCGGGCTGGGCCAAAACCGTTTTGAAAAACTGAATATTCTCTTTGGTGAGGGGGATACTATGCTCGACCATCGTCTTGGCCAGAGCGACGTTTCCTTCGTTGACCGGCAGCTTGAGATTGGTCAGAGTTTGGGTCAGGTCGGCCGTAGCCATTTTGGTAAAGGGCGTCTTGACTAACTGGAGCTGGATCTGGCCCTGATTTTGGCCTTGAACCTTGAACTGGACTCGTTGGCCCACCTCGAGCTGCACCCGTGAGTCCGCCTTGACCATGTGCTCGCCCAGATTGAGCAATACCTTGTTGCCCTCTCTTCCGGCTACCGTTCCAGAGATCACCCGACCGGGATTGAAAAGCTGAAGATTGGTCTTGAGCTGGGCCGGTAGACGGAATGTCACGGCCGCCGGGGCCCCTCGTCCGCCGGGCGGAGTAAAAAGGAGTGGACCCCGAGCAACGCTGCCAGGGCCTTGACCAGGAGGGCCTCCGGGAGTTCGACCGGCCGGGGGTCCGCCTTCACCACGTCCAGGGGGCCCGCCCTGAGGGAGTCCTCTTGGGGGTCCGCCCACGCTTTGTGCGTTTCGGAGTGCTTGTCCTACTCGGTCCATCCTAGTTCCTATGGTAAACCATGCTTGTAACCCGACTGTAGCCGCTATGTTACCACAATGTGAACATCGTCGACCACTTCTTCCCGAAAAGCCTGTCGTAGAGCCCTTTCCCCGAGCTTCAAAAACGGAGACTTGTTAACAACTCGAAGGAACCGAGCCGGTTGGCCACCAAATCCTCTCCATGCCACGCTGCGCCTCCTGCGGAAGTTTCACCGACAAACCGGTCGAGGAAGACAACGGTCGAACCGTCACCGTGCTGTGCCCCCTGTGCGCGGCCGAGTCTCAGATCAAAAGAGACCTTCCCCTGACGGTCGAAGACCTCGTTCCCCAGACATTCTGGGACCGAGTGCGCGCCCGCTGGCGCTCCTGGTTCGAATAGAATCCCTATTCCATCGCGTTTTACGGCTTTCATACTGACTTCCTAAGGATAGTTATCCACATGTTAACAAGTTATGAACAGGCTCTGAGGACAAACCGGGGGAGAGGAACTTCCTTCCAGGAGTGAAAGGCTGACCACTATGTTAAACGACACCCGACTGGGTTTCATCGGGAGCGGCGTTATGGGCGAAGCTATCGTGTCGGGACTGCTCCGCGACGAACTAGTAGCCCCCGAGTCGATGACTTGTTCGGACCCTCTTCCCGCTCGCCTCGAAACACTGAAAGAGCGCTACGGCATTCAGACCACCACCGACAACCGGGAAGCGGTCGAAAAGGCGGATATCGTGGTGTTGTCGACCAAACCGCAGGTGATCGAGGATGTTATGAGGGGCCTCCACGGCTTTCTCAAACCGGAACAACTGGTCTTC
The DNA here is from genome assembly GCA_964423525.1 of uncultured Burkholderiales bacterium. Taxonomy (GTDB): domain Bacteria; phylum Vulcanimicrobiota; class Xenobia; order Xenobiales; family JADMJV01; genus CAYRFU01. The sequence continues at coordinate 37,490 of CAYRFU010000004.1, forward strand.
AGCATCCTGGCCGGAGTCACCACCAAAACGTTGCGCCGCGGATTCGACCATGAAGCCGTCGTCAGGGTGATGCCTAATACCCCGGCCCAGCTCGGAGAGGGAATGAGCGTTTGGACCTGCACTCCGGCGGTGACCGGGGTCCAGAGAGAGAAAGCTCAAAAGATTCTAGAGGCCCTAGGGGAGGAAGTGTTCGTCTCCAAAGAAGATGAGCTCGACATGGCCACCGCCCTCTCCGGCACCGGTCCGGCCTACGTCTTCCTTTTCATGGAGGCGCTGGTGGATGCTGGGGTTCACCTGGGCTTTTCCCGTCGAGTGGCCGAGAAACTGGTCCTCCAGACCTGCAAAGGCTCGGTCGACTACGCGCTCAAATCACCTCGCCATCTGGCCGAGCTACGCAATCAGGTCACCTCGCCCGGCGGCACCACCGCCGACGCCCTCTACCATATAGAGAAAGGCGGCATGCGAACGGTGGTATCCAAGGCGGTCTTCGCGGCCTACAAAAAGTCTCAGTATCTAAGTCGTCTAGTGGAGGAGGACTAGAAGCTCGAGCGAGCTACTCCGAAACGTCACCCTGGGCCAATACCTCCCGGGCGAATCGTTCCTCCACCGCCTGAACGCGAGCGCCAAATTGGGTGGAGGGCTCCTCTATATGGTGGCGCTCTTTTCCACCACCCGTTGGGAGACGCTGGCCTTTTTCGCCGCCCTCCTACTGACTTTGATAGCCGGCTCGCGCATCGCCTGGGGCTACTTCCTTCGAGGGCTAAGACCGATTTTGGCGGTGGCCATCTTGACCATCCTCTTCAACGCTTTCTTCGCCTCAGGACCACGCCTAGAAACCCTTCCTATCAGTGAACCGGGCCTTGAAAGGGGCTTATTGGTGGCGGCTCGCCTGGTCCTGCTGGTCGCCCTTTCCTCACTCCTAACCTTAACCACTCGACCGCTCGAGCTGGTGGAAGCGATCGAAACAGCCCTGTCGCCTTTCCGTCTGCTGGGCCTGCCGGTCAACGAAGCAGCCCTGCTAACACTGCTGTCTTTTCGTTTTCTACCGATTCTGGCTCTCGAAACCGAAAGGGTTATTCAGGCCCAAACCGCCCGAGGCGCCTATCTGGACAGCGGCAACCTTCGCCAGCGATTGATCGCTCTGCGGGGCCTATTGATCCCTCTTTTCGTGCGAGCCCTCAGCCACGCCGGCCATATTGCCGAGGCCATGGAGGCCCGTTGTTATCGAGGCCCACACCATCGCACTCGTCGCAAAAGCCAGCCCCTGGGCTGGCTTGATATCGCCTTCGTGACCGTGATGGCGGCCCTCTTGGCCACCCCTTTGGCCTACGAGTGGGGTCTTGTCGGATGAGGCGAATCCGCCTTTTGGTGGCTTACAACGGTTCAGAATTCTCAGGCTTCCAACGCCAAGGCCCGGGGGGACCCCCAACCGTTCAATCTGAGCTGGAGAAAGCTCTCAGCCAAATCATCAACGAACCCGTCGAACTCAAAGCGGCAGGTCGCACCGATGCTGGAGTCCACGCCACCGGTCAAGTCATCGCCTTCGACTGCCGCCATCCTCGACCCGTGGACATCATCCTTAAGGGAGGCAACGCCCTGCTTCCCCCCACCATTAGACTGCTGGAAGGAGCCGAGGTCGAACTCGATTTTCATCCCCGCTTCTCGGCTCAAAGCCGGGTCTACCACTACCACCTGGTGACCGAGAGTCCCGGGCTCTTCTTCGGCCAAACGGCCTGGTGCCTGCCCCATAGGCTCGATTTCGAAAGGATGCGAAAAGCTGCCGAACCGCTCTTAGGCGAACACGACTTCAGCAGCTACTGCAGCCGAGTTCCAGCCGACGAAAGTCGCATACGCTCCCTCACTAGACTCGACATTTCGCCCTCCTCTCTCCCCGAGCTGCCCATCCCTTTCTCTAACCTAAGAGGCCATCTCACCTTTCGCCTCGAGGCCAACGCCTTTTTGAGGCGGATGGTTCGCCTGCTGGTGGCGGCCCTGATCGAGGTCGGCAAAGGAGGCTCTGTGGCCAAGCCAGCTGAGGTTTTAGCTGCTCGAAATCCCGCCGCCGCCCCTCCTCCAGCCCCGCCTCAAGGCCTCTATCTCGTAAAGGTTAACTACAAACAACCTGGAACGTCTTGAGTATGCTCGAACTGTCGTTGGTGTCACCCGTTTACAACGAAGAAGAGAACCTTCCCCTGCTCTACGACAAGGTAGTGGCCGCCCTGGAACCTCTGGGCCTCTCTTGGGAACTGATCCTGGTCGACGACGGTTCCAACGACCGAAGCTTTTCGCTGATGCAAGAGCTGGCCCGCAGCGACGACCGAGTCAAAGCCGTGGAACTGCGTCGCAACTATGGTCAAACGGCGGCCATGGCGGCTGGCCTCGACCTGGCTCGAGGGGAGTATATTGTCACACTCGACGCCGATCTTCAAAACGACCCTGCCGACATCCCGACCATGCTCGACAAAGCTCGCGAAGGCTATGACGTCGTAAGCGGATGGCGCAAAGACCGACAAGACGACTTTCTGACCCGTACCCTACCATCGAGGATGGCCAACCGGCTGATCTCTGTTGGCACCGGCGTTCACCTTCACGACTATGGATGCACTCTAAAAGTCTATCGGCGGGCCGCCCTCAAAGGACTCAACCTCTACGGCGAGATGCACCGATTCTTGCCCGCCCTGGTCGTCCAACAAGGAGCCACTATCACCGAGATGGTGGTCAACCATCATCCTCGCCTCTACGGAACCTCGAAGTATGGAATCGCTCGCACCTTCAAGGTCGTTCTTGACTTACTGACAGTCCGGTTCCTCGGCCTTTACTCCACCAAGCCGATCTATCTCTTCGGAGGGGTAGGCCTCCTGCTACTCCTGGCGGGCCTCACCACGGCCTCGGCCATGATCTATCTCAAGTTGGTCCACGGGGTTTCCATGATTTTGACCCCTCTACCCAACCTCTCGGCTTTGCTCTTAATCCTGGGAGTGCAATCCCTTATGCTTGGCTTGATGGCCGAACTGGTCATTCGCACCTATCACGAGTCTCAGGGCAAGAAGATCTACTCCATCCGCACCCACCCGGAATGACAATCACGCATCCAGAGCGAAGTTGACCCCGAACCACAGAACCCAGCAAGGAGGAATTGATGCCTGAAACCAAAGAGAAAGACCTGATGGAAGCCGCCCACCAACTGGGCGAAGCAATCCAGAAAGCCTCCGAGGCCGAACGAGACATCATCCGCCGACTCTATGAAGACGTCAAGAAGTTCGCCGAGGAGCAGAAAGAGAAAGGGGTCTTTGTCGACCGCTCGGCCTTTTTTGCCGCCGGCATCATCTTCCACCCCGAAATCGAAAGCCAGGTGGTGGTCGACGCCGCTGTCAACTACGTGAACCTCGACTATCTCTTCGTTAAGGGGACGGAAGAGGAAGAAGAGAAAGCAGCCACGTAACCCGACCAAACAAGATTTCGAGAACGAATCCTCCCCAAAACGGGGAGGATTTTTTTCAATTTTGCTAGAATTTTTTTCTAACATTGGACTCTCGTCATTCTCCGGTTTGCTAACGAAAGTCCCTCAAGGGAGCCCTGAATGCAAACGACTCTCGACCCGGTCGTCATCAAAGGAACACGCCATGGCCTACTCGCCAGCATGCGAGAAGACGCCGACTTTGCGGCCGCTTTGGCCCGATTAGGCGAACTTCTCCAGCAGAGCAACTCCTTTCTCGAAGGAGCGACCCTCTCGATCGACTTTGGCTGGCGCGAAATCACGCCCGAGCAGTTCCAAGCCCTGGAAGCAGTGCTGGCTCATCGCCAGGTTGCCCTCAACGGAATCCTTAGCACCTCTCTCAATACTCGCAGCATCGCCGAAAGCAAAGGCTACAAAGCCATCATCGGACGGTTGGGCTTGGCCCAGCACCAGGGTCGTGCCATGCGCAATCGACGTTTCTCCAAAGAAGAGCAGGCCGCCCCGGCACCCGTCGTGGAACCGAGTGAACCCTCTATCGAAGAGGTCGAGCCCTCGGCCGAGCTCGAGCCCGAACCAGAACCGTCTCGAGAGATGCACGAGGAGCCGACCCTCTACCTCCGCCGCAATCTTCGTTCCGGTCAGAAGGTCATGTTCGCTGGCACCGTCGTGCTGATGGGCGACGTTAACCCTGGAGCCGAGATCGAAGCCGAGGGTGACATCATCGTGTTGGGCAATCTTCGGGGGACCATCCACGCTGGCTGCACCGGAAACTCCGAGGCGACCGTGGTGGCTATCGGAATGAGGCCGACCCAGTTGAGAATCAACGATCATTTTTTAGAGCATACCAACGGACGGACCCGACGCAATCCGGGTCCTTTACGGGCCGTGCTAGCCGACAGAGAAGTGCGGCTCGAGCCCTTTTCTATTCGATGAGCTGAAAGGTAGTGAACATAGTGGGCAAAGCAATCGTCGTCACCTCCGGCAAAGGAGGGGTAGGCAAAACAACCGCCACCGCCAACATCGGCGCCGGGTTAGCCTCGCAAGGCAAATCCGTGGTTCTGGTAGACACCGACATCGGACTGCGGAATCTCGATCTGGTTCTAGGCCTCGAAAACCGGATCGTATTTGACCTGGTTGATGTGGTCGAAGGGAAGTGTCGCAGTTTTCGCCAGGCCTTGATCAAGGACAAACGTTTCGACAATCTCTTCGTCCTGGCCTCGGCTCAGTCGCGCGAGAAGGATTCCGTCAAGCCAGACCAGATGCGCAAGCTCTGCAAGGAGCTGAAGAAGGCCTTCGATTACATTCTGCTCGACTGCCCAGCCGGCATCGAGATGGGCTTCAAAAACGCGGTGGCGGGAGCCGACGAAGCAGTGGTGGTCACCAACCCCGAAGTTTCGGCTGTGCGCGATGCCGACCGTATCGTGGGTCTGCTCGAAGCCAACGAGCTGAAAACGATTCGCCTCCTGTTAAATCGGGTCAAGCCCGGTTTGGTCCAAAGAGGGCAGATGCTGTCGGTGGAGGACGTTCAAGACATCCTCAATATCGAGATGCTGGGCATGATCCCAGAAGACGAGCGCATCGTTCACTGCTCCAACAAAGGTGAACCAGCCATTCTCGACCGCAGCTCCCGCGCTGGCCAGGCCTATCTGGGAGTGGTCACTAAGATTCTTGACCCGACTGCCCCGGTGGCACGAGCCGATGCCGGATTCTGGAGCAAAGTGCGCCGGATGTTGACCACCAACCTGGGCAGCCAGGCCAGTTAGGAGCAACCCATGACAAATCTCTTGCTCAGAGTCCCTTTCTTCTATCGCTTGTTCGGTCCAAAAGACCAGTCTAGCGGTGCCGCTCGCGACCGTCTCAAACAGGCTCTCGTTAGTGACCGAAGCACCGTTGCTCCGGCTTTGATGAACTGTATCCAGAAAGACGTCGAGGAAATTCTGGAACGCTACCTCGAGTATAAGCAAGAAGGCGTCGAGTTTCTTCTGCGCGAGCGCGACGGAGAAATGTTCCTCTCGGCCCGCGTCCCGGTGGTGAAAATCCATCGCCAGGCCAAATTGCCCCAAGAAGCCCTCAAAGAAGAAGAGCCTCCACGTCCCTCGGAAGAACTCAGGCTGAAACGGCGGCGCCTACGCAAGAGGCGCAAACGGAATCGGAACTCGCAGGGCGATTAGCCCTAGGCTGAGAAGCTGCCATAGGGGATGGAACGAGAGGGTGAAGCGACATTTCAAGTGATGGTCGTCAATGACGACGCTGCTCAGTTGACTCTTCTCTCAGCCCTTCTCAAGAAAGATGGCTGCCTGGTCACCAGCTGCTCCTCGGCCGAAGAAGCGATGGAGGGGCTGGAGTCTTTAGGCGAGATGGACCTTCTGATCACCGACCTCAACATGCCGGGACTGTCGGGCCTACAGCTTCTCTATCGCCTCCGAGAGTTGGACATTGGCCTCCCTGTTCTCGTCATCTCTGCCAGTGAACACGAAAGCGCTCGCGCCCGGATCGAGCGGGAAAAGGGCCATCTTCTCGCTCCCTACACCATCACCAAAGTCCGGGCCGCCGCCAAAGCTCTCCTCAAGGGCGAGAAGACCCCCCACACCGAGGCCGAGCCAGTAGCCCCTGGTCAAGAGATCGATGAAGAGGCGGTCGCCAAGCTCAGGATGGTCGGAGGCGCGACCCTGGTCACCAAAGTGGTGGGCATGTTTCTCGCCAAAACCCCTAACAACCTGAGCACGATTCGTAGCGCTATCGATGAAGGCGATCATCACACCGTCGAAAGAACGGCTCATACCATCAAAGGCTCGGCCGGGATGCTGGGTGCGCGCACGGTCCAAAAAGCCGCCAAGAACCTCGAGCTGGCTGGTTCAGCCCAGGAGCTTTCCAACTACACCCCGCTGGCCGACGCGCTCGAGTCGAGCTTTCAAAACATTCTGCCTTTCTTCGAGGCTCTGTGTCAGACGGAATGACCAAGAGGCGCGAAGTCAGCTAGAGCGATTTTGTGGATCTCACCCTCTTCATTGACCACCATAACCCGGTCCTCGTCCATGAAGGTCACGGCCTCGACAAAACCCGTGCCGTGAAAAACAAAACGATGAGTGGGCTGACTTAAAGGACGCTCTCCTTTCTCCAGGTCGAACAGCCAAACCGAACTCTCGGGCGTGTGAGTCAAAACCGCCAGCGTGGCTCCGTCGGGAGAGGTGTCGGCCGCCGTGACCCATCCACCCAGGTCCGGAAAACTGTCCACCAGAGTGAATTCGTTCACTTCATCCGTTTTTTGGGCGTCGAGACGGTAGAGCTTCGTGCTGGTGATCGGACTCCCCAATTCGTGGGCCACCCGGTGCTTGGTTAACACGTGAGGCTTGTGATCGTAGACGAAGAGCGCCTCACAATCGAAGGTCCAGTCTTCTGATGGGGGATAGGCTGACTGGTCGGGAAAGGCTACTGGCAACCATTTCATCACCCTCGCTTTGTCGATAGCCACCGGGTTAGGTTCGGTGAGCACATAAATCCCAAGATCGCGGCGAGCGTTGCCGTTATTGCCCAGATCGGCGATGTAGAGCCTGTCCCCGCCATCGGCGTGAATCCAGTAGAGATCTGGGTAGGTCTGACTCTTAACCACCCCACTAACCTCTTGTAACTCCGGGTGACGAACGACGGCGTCCGCCTCAAGATGAGGCCCGATGGGAAGGGGGTCAGGAGCGTAGAAAGAGTCCTCGTGCTCGCGCTGTCTCTGGGCCGACTCTCCTGTCAAGGAGCGTGCCTTCTTCCACCGTAGCTGCTCGCCGTCAGCCTCGGTTGCAACGAACTGGTCTGGGCCTTCTTGAACCTCTTTTCTCGAGGAGACTGCTAGACGACAGACAACAGTCGGCATCAAAGGGCTTAGACGCATGGCCTCTTGAGGCTATCGCGAATGCAAGGCAGTCATGTGAACGGAACGTTACCTTCCATTGCGGTCATCAGAAAACCAAAAAGCCCCGGAATCGCGGGGCTTTCAGCTTGATGGAGACAGCCTACTGGCCGGGTGGAGTAGGGATCATCACGTTCAAGGGGGTTCCCGACCGGGCCATTAGAACGCCCCGAGAGTTCTGATAGTCGATTGAAGCCACCTGAAGTTCTCTTTGAGCTGCCAATCGGGTCATGCCTTCTGGACTCAGATCCGGCGTAGCGCCATCGGCCAAAGTGGCTCCCACTTGTTGCTCTGACCACTCTCCCAGGGCCCTAGCCATCCCGATGTACTGAGATTCGCCCAATCCAGGGTGACTCTCGTCACCGCCCACGCCTTGAAGAGCGTATTCCTGGGCTTTGCCCCTGATGCTCAAGAAGTCTTCTACACCAATACCAGCCTCGCGCCAACGGTTCTGGTCGCCAACTCTCTCCCAAGCCTGCTCGGAAAACGTGTTGAGTGCGTTGCCCTCCATCGTGTAGAACTGAGCGCCGTCGGCTGGCTTCAGTTCGGCCGCTTCAGCCAGGCGGGCTGCCGGCGAAATGGTGGCCGTGTCTTGGGTGGTGGCTGGGCCAGCCGTGGTTAGGGCAGCCACAACGTTGTCGTCGGAGGCACTCGCGGTCGCGGTTGCCCTCATTCTCGCCAGTGCAGCCGGACTAAATCCGCCGGCTCCTCCTACTGTTGCCATCTGTCAAAATCTCCTCAGTTGATAGTCTTGCCAAAATGTTACTACCAAAAAGACTTTTTCGCAACAGACGGGTGTTAAAGTTTTATTAAAGAATCGTTTACAAACCAGCAACCCTTTCCAGTGTCACGACCTCGTAAAAAGCTAATCGTAAAGGCGCCAGTGGAAAATCTCACCGGGTCCGACAAAGACCCGGCGGGGCCCCCAGGCGAGACGCTCGTCTGAGGCCATCAGGTGCTGGCGGCCAGCCAAAATGTCGCCGATCTCTCGCGACGAGCGAGCGGCTAGAGTCCCGACCGTCTTCTGATTCAGATGGATATCCAGGGGGCCGTCCGTCTGATTGTGAAAGACAATGCGGCAGCGACGCTTCTGCTGCATGAAAGCCTGTTCTTGTTGAAGCTCTTCTAACTCTTGATGGGTTTTGCTCGCTTCGGTTGGGTCAGAAGGCGCTCGAACCGGGTCGTTCCATAACCTCTCGGCCTGCCGTAGAGCTTCGAGATTCCGTTGGTCGATGGCCATCTGAGTGGCCTCTTCCAGCAGGTCGTGGGAGGAGATTAAGCCGCTATCTCTCCCCACCAGCGATTCGGCCTGGTGAAGGATAACCACAGCCTGGAGAAGGCGGTTCACGTCTCTTTGCTCACGACCTCCGTCGATGGTCTGGCCCAGGCGACCGATAGAAGGGACCAGTCTATCAAAAGGTGGCGGGAAGAGGGACTGCCCCGAAAGGCTTTGGCTGTGGCGGGTGTGGGGGCGGTCGGAGAGATAAAACTCCCGAGCTTGACCCCAAGCCACCCCCAACAGCAGAAGCCAAACCAGAACCAACCTCTTCGTCATTCACTTCCTCCAATTTTAAAAAACCGCCGAGTCCGCCCTTTTGTTCCTGTTCGAAAAAAAAAGGACCCCCCCTCTCCGGCGGTGGAATGGAGCCCGGTGTTCCAATCCGTGAAAGACTCACTCGCTCGTTTCCAGGCTAGTCTCCAACTTCCCGAAGAGGAACAGCTGGAGGCTCAGATCGGCATCGAGACGGGAGCCGCTGCCAGCTTTGAGTATCTCTTCTTCATCCTGCTTTCGGCGGTGGTGGCCACCCTGGGCCTGGTCACGGCTTCCAACCCGGTGATCATCGGAGCAATGGTGTTGGCTCCCCTGATGAACCCTGTGCTGGGGGTGTCTATGGGGGTCGTTCGAGGTGATCTCAGCTTGCTGGGGCGAGGCATCCGCACCCTGCTCATAGGCCTGGGCTTGGGCCTTTTGGTGGCCACCATCTCAACCTTCATCATGCCTGAACTACCCAACAACCAGGAGATCTTGGGGCGCACCCGGCCCACTCTGTTTGATCTGTTCATCGGCATGGCCGCCGGGGCCGGCGGCGCTCTCGGTCAAGCCCGCAAGAGAGTGGCCGGCGTGCTTCCTGGTGCGGCTATCGCTGTTTCACTGATGCCGCCCCTCTGCGTCACCGGGATCGGCCTGGCCGAAATGCTCTCCACCGGTTTCTCCCAGGGCTTTGCTGTCTTCTATGGCAGCGCCCTTTTGTGGATGGCCAACCTGGCTGCTATCAACCTGGCCGCTTTGAGCATTTTCGTGGTTCTAGGCTTCCGCAAAAAAAGAGAAGGAGAAGCGGCCACTGAGTTCCGCCGACAGGTCGCCATCTCCGGACTGATGGTGGCGCTTTTGACGGTGCCCCTGGTTCACTTTCTCTCCCAGACCGTCACCGACACCCGTGTCAATCGAGAGATTCGTGAAATGCTGCGAGGTTTTGCCCAAACCAGCCTGAGCGAGAATGCCGACCTGGTGGAGTTCCATCGAGGGGCCTACGATCCAACCGAAGAATGGACTCCCATTTTTGCCGTCTTCCGCTCGCCGAGACTGCCTGATCGTGATGAAGTCATCTGGCTCAGAGCCTCGCTTGAGGCCCGTCTGGGAGGGCCGGTGGAGCTCAATCTGACCGTCAACCCCGTTCATGTCTACGAGGAGAACCCCCAGGAGGGGAGTATCTCTGACCGACCCCGACCGTTGCGATAAGGAGGCCCTATGGACTTGAAACTTGGAACCCTGGTCGACTCCCAAAAGGCTTGCCGACTCGACCGAGACCAGTTGGTGACCCACGGCGTGATCTTCGGCATGACCGGCTCAGGCAAAACCGGCCTCTCGATCACTTTGCTCGAGGAGTTGATTCTGGCTGATGTTCCGCTCATCCTGATCGATCCGAAAGGAGACTTGCCCAATCTGGCCCTGCTCTTTCCCGAGCTTGAACCCGAAGCGTTTCTCCCCTGGGTTAACGAGCAAGATGGAGCCACTCGCCAAGAGGTGGCTGAAGCAACCGCCGCTCGTTGGCGCAAAGGGCTAGAAAGCTCCCAAATCGACTCGACCCGGTTAGCCGAACTGAAGCAAAAGATGGCCCTCACCATCTACACTCCCGGCTCGGAGAGCGGTCAACCGGTCAATGTCCTGGGGGCCTTCACCTGCCCAAGCCAAAAAAAAAAGGTGGAGACAGCGCCAGTCGCAACGACCTGATTGCGGGCACTGTCTCGAGCTTGTTGAGCCTGGTAGGCGTTGAGGCCGACCCGGTCCGGGATCCCCGCCACATCGTTCTAGCCCGACTTTTGGAGGTAGCTTGGGAAAAGGGCGAAGACCTCGAACTTGAAGATCTGATCACCCAACTGGTCGATCCCCCCTTCAAGAAAGTGGGCGTGTTCCCCCTCGATACCTTTTTTGGCCCAGACGACCGGATGAAGTTAGCCAGGTCGCTCAACGGAGTGTTGGCTTCGCCAAGCTTTGAACCGTGGCGGCAGGGCCCGACTCTTGACCTCAAAGGGATGACCCAGAAGAGCGAAGGGCGGGTTCCGGTCTCTCTTTTCTACCTGGCCCACTTGAGCGACAGCGAGCGGATGTTCTTCACCAGTCTTCTACTGGAACGAGTGTTAGCCTGGAGCCGCACCCTGCCGGGTTCTAGCAACCTTCGCGCTCTGATCTATTTCGATGAAGTGGCTGGCTATCTGCCGCCCCATCCCGCCGACCCCCCCAGCAAAAAACCACTCTTAACCCTGATGAAGCAGGCCCGGGCTGTCGGAGTTGGGGCGATGCTGGCCACGCAGAACCCGGTGGACATCGACTACAAAGCGGTCTCCAACGCTGGCACTTGGATGATCGGACGTCTTCAGACACCCCAAGACCGAGAAAGAGTCATGGACGGATTGATGGCCGCCACTGGTGGAGTCGACCGCTCCACTCTCGACGGCTACTTTGGTCAACTGAAGCCTCGGGTTTTCTTAATGAAACAAGCCAACGAAGACGTGCCCCAGCTTTATCACACCCGTTGGGCTATGGCCTACCTCAGGGGACCCCTCACCCGGGCCGAGCTGGAGAAGCTCCCCCAAACACGGGCTCAGAGGGCCAGCTCAGAGCCAACCTCTAGAGCTTGTTCAGCTCCCCCGGAGGGTGGGAGCCCCCGCGTCCCGCCGGTCCCCCAGGGCTACCACTGCCTTTTTCTCGATCCCAACGCCGTCTTCTCGGCCCGTTTAGAGGGCTTCTTTGAGGACGCGGCCGAGCCCCGTCGTCCCGACGGCAAGCTGTTTTATCGTCCGGCTCTCCACGCCGAAGTTCAACTCCGTTTCGATGAACGAGCCGGCGGATTCAACCTCGATGAGCATCACCATCGTCTCTTTTTTCCTCTCGATAAAGGCTTGCCGGCTCGCAGCAGGCGCCTTCTCGTAGACAACACCGAGCTCCTTAAAGAACCCCATCCCGAGGGACTCTTCGCTCCTCTTCCCGACTTCCTCGACGAGGAGCACGAACTGAAAGCGGCTCGTAAAGAGATGGTGGAGGAACTCTACCGCAACGTCACTAGAGGTCAGTGGCTCAACCCAAAATTGAAACTCTACGGACGGGAGGGCGAGAGCCGGGAGGAGTTTGAAGCTCGTTGCCGAGGGCTGGTGGACGACGAGGTGGATGCTCGAGTGGCCAAGCTCCGCGACCGTTACGACGGCAAAGTCAAAAGGCTAGAAGCCAAAATCGCCCGCCAGCACCAGACTATCGAGCGCCTGTCCCAGGAAGCTACCGGCCGCAAAGCCGAGAACCTTCTTTCCGTCGGCAAGATGGTGATGAGCCTTTTCACCAAGCGGCGCCCCCCTTCCGTCACCGCCGCCGTGGGCCGGTTTCGGCGGGCCGGTGGAGCGGAACTCCGGGTCGAACACGCCGAGGAGAAGTTGGCCGGCCTGCAACAGGAAGTGCTCGAACTCCAACAGGAGCTCGAGGACGAAGTCGTAGCCATTGAAGAGAAGGAGCTCAAAGCTCTGGAGGCTACCGAAGAACGTGAGGTCCGGCTCGACAAAAACGATATCCGAGTGGTCAATTTCGGCATCCTCTGGATCCCGGTCTCTCGCCGCATCTAGTCGCGAATCTCTAAAGAGAAAGTCCCGATGGTGACCTGGTCTGGCCCGATTTCAAACCGGGGTCGCTCGGGCTCCTCGGGTTCTGCTTCTCGATAGCGCCGGGCTCTTTCTGAGGCGGATTCCGGAGTTTTGATTTCAGCTACGCCGCCACTGCCAGGCAACAAGAAAAGACGGTCCCCATCGGGAGCCATCGAAAAGTCGTGGAAGTACTCGCCGCTACCAAAAAGCTGAGAGGCTCTCAAGTGAGCCAGCTCTTTCCCCTCAGGCGAAAACAGCTTGAAGTCTCCCGGCCCGGCCAAAACAGCCACGTTTCCCGCAGCATCGACTCCCAGTCGACCCACTGAGGACTGAAACCGGGTGAACCGAACCCCAGACTGGAAAGTTTGGCTAACGAGGCCAGAAGAGTCCAAACGCAAAACGGTCCCGTTCTGAGTGTAGAGGAGAAGATCGTCCTCGTGCTCGAGCACGGGAGCTACGAGATACCCCCCCTGACTCAAGTCAAGCTTGTGCTCCAGGACCGTTTTCCCGCTCTCCACGTCGAGGGCGAGATAACCCTCTCGCCAGCTACTCAAGTGAAGCCGTTGGCCGTCTTTCGACAGTTGCGGCGGACGTTGACCTAAAAAATCTAGTTCTCGCTCCCACAACGGCTCCCCCTCAAAATCGAGCCCCACCAGGCGCCGGTCAAAGGTCTGGATCACCACCCCTGTCGGGGTCGCCACACAGAAGGTGGGATAGTTGCGATTGGGGTCGGGACCGAGCTGGCAGCGGAACTGATGCTGAACCTGATAATCGTGGTCGAGATGAAAAATCTGTCCCTCTCGGGTTGCCACCCAGACCCCGCCTTGACCGTCTGAGGCAGGGGGGGCCGTCAGCTGTTCGGGAGCCCGAAATCGATGCAACAGTTCACCATCTCTATTGGCCAGTAGCTCGCGCCGGTGAGCCGGTATATAGTGACAGGTGCCATCGCTATCCCAGACCGGATCATACCAGGAAGCCGTTTGGCTAGAGGGCAATTCGAAGGCGGTGACTTGCTGTCCGTCCCAGCGCACCAGATGACGCGAACCGAGACTCACCAGGTGTCCTAAATCGGTGACGACCGGAGGACCCTTGGGCAAAAGGAGTGGCGCCTCCACTGTTTCCGGCATCAAAGTCAGGGGCTCGGCCAGGGCCTCGGCGGCCACTCGGGGATCGATGGACGAGGCTGCTCGAACGGGCGGAATTCGCCAGCAAGGTTGAATGCGCATAGGCCAGGCTAACTCGTTATCGTGAAAAGATCCTTATCGAGAAGGTGTCCGCTCGATAGGAAAAAGCGCTCTCAAGACCTGCTGAATGCGGGCCGCCCAGGCAGCCTCGCTGTGAGTGCCGCCATCCACCTCGTGGTAGAAGAAGGAGCGTTCAAGCTCGAATCCCTTCCAGAGGAGCACAGCTTTTAAGGTTCTCACGTCGTCGATCACGTCGGGGACTCCATTGCGATTGTGATCGGCTTTGGACTCGTCGTCTCCCATGTCTAGCCAGATGCGATGGGGCATTCGCTCGCGGGTATCGCCAGCGATGCCTGTGATCAGACCTCGTCCCCCCCACCAAAGAGAAGGCGAGAGGGCGGCCGCCATCCCAAAAACGTCGGGCCGAGTCCAGGCTAGATAGAGAGAACTGAGTCCGCCCAGGGAAGACCCCGCCACAGCCGTGTGTTCCGCTTTACTGGTGGTGGAGTAGAGCGAATCGACCCAGGGCTTGAGCTCCTCGATCAAAAAGTCCCGATAGATCACGCCTTTGCCGCCACCGTGAACGGCGTCGGGAAAGGGTGTATAGAGATCGATTCGGTCGGGAGTGTTGTTGACAGCTACCATGATCACCCCTCGCATCTCGCGAGCATGGATCAGCTCCTCGGCGGCCTCGTCGACTCCCCACTCAACTCCGAAAACAGCCGTCTTCTTATCGAAGACATTCTGACCGTCGTGGAGATAGAGGACTGGATACTCCCAAGAGTCCAGTTCCGAATAACCGGGCGGGAGATAGATCAAAACCTCGAGCGTCTGCTTGAGCTTTTCCGAGACGAAGGAATGATGCCGAATATCCCCGATGAGGGTGTCTTCGGCCGTCGTTTTGGGCTTGATATGGGGCCTCAGACATAGGCTTCCATAGCAGCCAACATAGCGGTCTTCCACCCCAGGGCCTTCAACCGGCGGCCCGGCTAGCCTCCCGCTGCGAGAAGACGCACCTCAAAAAGAAGATCGGCGTTGGGGGGGATCGCCGGCGGAGCACCTCTCTCACCGTAGCCCAGGTGAGAGGGAACTTTGAGCAACCGACGCTCACCCTCCTTCATACCCTGAACCCCTTCGTCCCAGCCCCGAATCACTTTGCCAGCCCCCAAAGGAAACTCGAAGGCCTGACCCCGGTCGAGGCTACTATCGAACTTCTCCCCATCGCTCAGCCAACCGGTGTAGTGAACCAAAACAGGATGTCCGAAGCGAGCTTCGGCGCCCTGACCCTCTTCTAGCACGGCGTAGCTCAAACCCGTGGGAGTGGTCACAAACTGCTCCTCGGGAACTTCGGGTGGGCCGGCCGGCTTGGGCAGCTCACCGAAAACGCTCCAAGGCTCCCCCAGAAACTCTACATAGCTGTCCTCGAGGCTGGCTCTATCGACGTGGAGGTGCTTGGTCCAGTTGGGCCCGACCACCAGAGCGTCGACGGCCTCCTGGCTAAACTGGGCGTGGATGTAACCGCCTCCGACCCATTCCTGGGTGTAGCTTCCGTTCTGGCTGTCGCCGGTGTACTCCACCACCAGGCGTTCCCCCTTGTTGGTGTGATAACGCACCAAGCCTGGCTCTCCCAGGGCTCCGTCGGCCTGGGTTTCATCGATCGTCGGAAAAAAGGCGTCGATGGCTTGACCTAACTCCCTCTCCACCTGCTCGGGACTAGCCAGGACCTGCCTCTCGGCCTTCTGGCCCAGAGTCTGTTTCTGCTCAAAATGACGGGCGCCCACCTGGGCTCGTAACGATACGCTCATAGCTTCCTCCTCGGGCTTTGAGCTTGACGCGCCTCTAACTCGAGGATCGAGGAGAACTATGTTAAAGTTTGTAGGAATGGATAACAACATTCTGATCCCCTCGGTCCTCTTTCTGGTCGCCATCTCCGACCTGGTGCTGGCCCCCGTCATTATGAAAAGGGTCCCACCCGAGAAGCGGTTGGTCATCGGAGGCTCGATGGTCATGGCGGCAGTGATGACGGCCGGCATTGGGGTGGCCTTCTGGATGGGTTGGCTCTGAAACGACTGACCCTTCTTCTTCTGCTGACAGCGCTGACCGGCGCTCAGCCGATCGAAGTGCCGCTTTTTGAAGGCGGCGAAGGGCTCGACTTCTACCAGCGTGCGGCCCAGCGTTACCCGGGCGAGGTCGTTCTCTACGGGGACCCGCGTATCTCCGACAAGCTTCGCGTTCGCCTGTTGGAGGGCGACTTTCCGGAGGTCACCAACGCCGACCTGAACTACTGGGCCCTCCTCAAGCAAGGCAAGCTCTACCCCCTCGACCCTCTCCTCGACGGGCCCGCCTGGGAGGGGTCTGACAGGTGGAGAGACACGTTCCTCCCCGGCACTTTGGAACGGTTCCAGCACGACGGCAAGACCTACGGAATCCCCCTGGTCTCGGTGGTGTGGTCCGTCTACTACAACAAGGACTTCTTCGAGCGCCACGGTCTGGAGCCGGCCTCCACTTGGGAAGAATTCTTTGACCTATGCCAGGCCATCGAGTCGTTAGGGCTGGCTCCACTCGCCTTCCAGGGTCGCCATTCTTTCTACGCTGAGGCGGCGGCCAAACACAATTATTATCATCTGGCCGGGCGGGAGGCTTACTTCGCACAGCAGAGGCTTCAGCCCGGTAGCTTCGATAACCCGGAGATGACCAGAGCCCTGGCTTTACTGGAGCAACTGGCTCGCGACCACTTTCAGGAGGGCTTCCTCGGCATGAGTCACACCGAGGCCCAACTGGAATTTTTTGAAGGCAGAGCAGCCATGCTGTTGTGTGGTAGCTGGCTTTATAGCGAGATGCAGGACAACATTCCGGCCGGCTTTCGCCTGGGAGCGGCTCCCCTTCCCTTACCTGACTCCCCCTTTGCCGACTCAGGAGCAAGCTTTATCGGAAGCGGCGGCTACTTATTCGTGATGAGCCCTAGCCAGAACCCGGCTGGCGGAGCCGACTTTCTCCGCTTCCTAACTTCATTCCAGGTCGCTGCTGAGTTCGCCGCCCAAAAAGGGTTCCCGGTGGCCGTGCGCGGAGCGAACCATCGCCTTCATCCCCAAATGGCCGACGTGGCCGCCCAACTCGAGGGAATCAACACCACCTTTGGCACTCCCCCGGGCGAATCGATTCCCGGTTCGGCCCAGCTGTGGAACGATGCCCTGGCCCGACTCTTGGCCGGACAGTTGAGCGCTGAAGAAACCGCT
>CAYRFU010000005.1:0-53938 GCA_964423525.1 uncultured Burkholderiales bacterium
TGGTTACTTGAAAGCCCCCGGCGAAGCTCGCGGGGCGCCGGCCCGCGGGAATCCAAGCCAGAGGGAAGCCCAGCAGGTCTACCTGGAGTATCGCCGCGAAGCCGAGCAGGCTGTGGCCCGGGAGACGATCCCGGCTGAATACCGAGACACGGTGAGGAACTATTTCGATTCCATCGACCCCCGGAGCTGACCATGAAAGAGCGCATCGAGACCTTCCGCCAGAAACTCCAAACCATCGAGGCCGAACTCGGCAAAGTGATCGTCGGCCAAAAGGACCTGCTGGAGCAGGTTCTGCTGGCCATCGTCGGGGGAGGACACGTGCTCTTAGAGGGCGTTCCCGGCCTGGGAAAGACTCTTCTGGTCAAGACCCTGGGACAGGTCTTTGACCTGCCTTTCTCCCGCATCCAGTTCACTCCCGACCTGATGCCGGCCGACATTAGCGGCACCAATCTGATCGAGGAGGGAGAAACGGGCCGAGCCTTCGTGTTCCGCCAGGGACCCGTCTTCGCCAACCTGGTGCTGGCTGATGAGATCAACCGAGCCACCCCCAAGACTCAATCCGCTCTTTTGGAGGCGATGCAGGAGCGTCAGGTCACCGTGGCTGGGACCGTCCACCCGCTGCCCCAACCTTTCTTTGTTTTGGCCACTCAAAACCCCCTTGAAATGGAGGGCACTTACCCCCTGCCCGAAGCTCAGGTAGATCGTTTCTTCTTCAAGTTGTGGGTGGAATTCCCCGGGGTTTCTGACCTGGTCGAGATCCTGGAGCGCACCACCGGGGCGAAAACGCCTGAGGTCGAATCGGTTTGTAGTGGGGAAGACCTCGCTCAGATGCAGCAACTAGCCCGCCAGGTGGTGGCGGCCGAAGCCGTTACCCACTACGCCGCCCGTTTGACCCTGGCCACCCATCCCGATCGGCCGGAAGCCAGCGAGGCTGTGCGCCGCTATGTTCGCTTCGGGTCAAGCCCGCGAGGGGCCCAGACGTTGCTCCTAGCCGGCAAAGCCCGGGCTCTAAGCGAGGGAAGGTTTAACCTGGCCTTCGAAGACGTGGCCGCCGTGGCCGCCCCCACCCTGCGCCACCGGATGATTCTAGGCTTTGAAGCAGAGGCCGAGGGCATCCGTCCTGACCAGCTGATCGAAGAGCTGCTGGAGGAGGTGCCGCGTGAGGCAGCTTTGGCCTAAAATCCTGTTTGGAGTCTTGCTGCTGGCGGCTGTCGGCTGGGCTCAAGAGACGATCGACCTGGAACCGAGCCTAGGGGAGTTTGTTCGCCATGGCCACGAACTTCCAGTGACCATTAAGATTTCCAACCGGAGCCAATCCCCTCAGAGCTACAGCCTGGAACTCACCGGCTCAGACGCCCGGGCGACCTCGCAAACCGAACTCACCGTGGAGAAGGGCTCGACCCGTCGGGTCGATATGGTGGCGCCTATGGACACCTACTTTCACCAGCTCCATTTGGCCTGGAATGGAAAGCGTCCGGCCAAAAGCGTGGAGGTCCGCCACACCGACAGCAGCGACCATCTTTTTCTGATGCTCACTCCTCAGGGAACCGAGATGAGCTATGTGGCCGGGTTCGAAGCCCTCAAGAAGCTTGACGACTCGCGCCAGCGTCAGGTCTACCTCAACCGCCCCACGGGTCGACCGCTGCCCCAACGTTGGGCCAGCTATAAAATGCACGACTTCGTGGTCGTCTACGACCTTCCGGCTTTAGCGATGGAGCTTCGAGTCCAAGAGGCGATCCGCGACTACGTGATCGCAGGGGGAGTGTTAGTGCTGGTCAGTAACGGAGACGCCGGCGAATACCGGAACACCGTGTTCGAGCCGCTCCTCCCCCTCACTCCCAAAACTGCTATCACGGTGGGTGAGGTCCCGATGGTGACCGGTCCGCAAACGGGCGCCACCGAGTTCAGCCGGGAAGGCAAGCCCTTACTCGTCTCTCGGCCTCTGGGTCGAGGTTTTGTGCTGATGGTGACGGTGCCCGCCAAGAGTGCCGACCTGCTCGGGCTCGAGCAAAGCGAGACGCTGTGGACCAAGATCACCAAGTTTGGCTCCGAGGACTACCATCTTGACCACACAGTCCTGCTCAACCCCCCTGAGGTCCCCAAGCCTTCCTCGGCCGCCCTGGCCTGGTATCTTCTGGGTTACGCTCTCCTGGTGGGGCCTGTCAATCTGATCTGGCTGCGACGAAAAGACCAGACTTTGAAGGCTTTTTTCACCATTCCGATCATCGCCGTGATTTTCGCAGGGGGCGCCTTTCTTTTCAACTGGCTCCAGCGCTCGAACGAGCTGGTGGCCCGCGAAGAGGGAATTCTGTGGGCTTTTTCCGAGACCGACAGAGCCTTCTCCGACTCTCGTCTTGTGCTGTTCAGTCCGGCCAGCCGGCGCCACCGAATCCGATTTCCGTCGGGCGTGGGGGTGGCCTCGATGATGCAGAACAACCACCTCGACGAGCTGACCTATGAGCTGGACCAGGGGATGGGGTTGGTCCTTCCTGACTACTCTATGCCGATGTGGTCGGCTCGCCAGATGGACCTGGAGACGGTTCAGCAACTGGACGGTCCTTTCCGGCTCGACAGCCAAGACGCTCAGATCGAAATTTCCAACCCTTTGCCCGCCCCCCTTTATCGAGCTGTGGTCAAAAAGGTGAGAGGAAACGAGTGGCTCTATTCCGAGCCCTTCACTGTCGAACCCGGTCAGAAAATCTATCCTCTCAGGTTTGGCAACTCAAGCCCCTATGCGGCCACCAATGCCTCCGACTGGAGCCTCGCTCTAACGGTCCTCGACGACAGCCCGCTCCAGTTGGCCGGTTGGTATGACGGTTTGCCCACCGAACTTGAAATGAAAGACCTGGCCGTCCATCATAGCCGCCACCTCGTGGTCGTGTCGGGGGCTCCATGATTCGTTGCAGTGGTCTCTCCAAGAACTACGAGGATCATCTGGCCCTCGATACCCTCGACCTCGACGTCGAGGCCGGCGACGCCTTCGGTTTCATCGGTCCTAACGGAGCGGGAAAGACCACCACGATCCGCATTCTAGCCACTCTGCTGGAGCCCACCGAAGGTGAGGCCGAAGTGGGGGGATTTGACGTGGTCAGAGAGCCCGATGAGGTGCGCCGCCTGCTGGGTTACATGCCGGATAAGTTTGGAGTTTACGACGGCATGCGGGTGTGGGAATACCTGGACTTTTACGCGGCCGCCTACCGAACCCCCCGAGAGGCTCGCTCGAAACTGATCGATGACGTGCTTGAACTGACTGACCTGGGACCGAAGCGCGACGCCTTCGTGGAAGCTCTCTCGACCGGAATGCGGCAGAGACTGTGTCTGTCCAAGACTCTTCTCCACGACCCTAAAGTTCTGATCTTAGATGAACCAGCCTCAGGGCTCGATCCTCGAGCCCGCATCGAATTAAAAGAGCTGCTGCGCGAACTCACCCGCATGGGTAAGACCCTCTTTGTCTCCTCTCACATCCTTCCCGAACTCTCGGATTTCTGCAACAAAGTGGGAATTTTGGAGAAGGGCAACCTGGTCGCCAGCGGCTCGGTCGAAGCCATCCTGGAGCAACTGGGAGGGGCCCGTTCCATGCGGGTCAAGGTGCTGCGAGAGGTCGAGAAAGCGGCCGAACTTCTGACCGGAATCGAGGGGGTGGTGGAAGTCCGCAAGGAAGGGGAACTCTTGAAGTTCGACTTTAGCGGCGACCTCGAAGGTCTGGCCGAACTGGCTCAGCATCTGGTCGAGAGTGGCCACGGTCTGGTCGAGTTTCACGAAGAAAAAACCAACCTCGAAAAGATCTTCTTGCAGGTGACGAGGGGAGAAGTGGCGTGATCCGACTGCTGTTCGACAACCCGGTTTTGATGAAAGAACTCCGCATCGGCATGCGCGAGAAACGGATTCTGGTCATCCTGACCGGCTACCTGGCTTTGCTGACCTTCGTGGCTATCGTGATGCTGGCCGAGGGGCTCGACCACGCTAGCGCGACCGAACTTCCTGAGCTTGGAAGACGCTACTTTTCGGCTCTTTTCTGGATGCAGCTAATCGGAGTCTGGCTGGTCACGCCCAGTCTTACTTCGGGAAGCATCTCGGCTGAGCGAGAGCGCCAGAGTCTTGATATGATTTTGTCCTCCCGCTTGACCGTAGCCGAGGTGATCTTGGGCAAACTCGGGTTTGCTCTAGGCTACATGGTCTTGGTCTTAATGTCGACGTTGCCCCTTTTGGCGGTGGTCTTCTTCCTGGGCGGTGTCGCCCCTAGCCTGTTCGCCCGCTCCTATCTCGAGCTGATGGTGACCGCTTTATTGGCAGGGTTGCTGGGCCTGGTTTTCTCCTCTCGCGAGAAACGAACCAGCTATGCTAACAGTCACGCCTACGGCACCGTTTTTCTGGGCCTTTTTACTTTGATGCCTTTCTACGCCGCTCTGCGAGAGGAAGGCTCCGTCGAATACTGGCTATGGGTTCTCTTCCTCGGCTCTTTGGCTTACGCCATTCTGTTTCTGTTCGTCAAATGCCTAAACAATATCCGCAGCCAGGCTCTCTACCTGAACGCTCTGAGCTGTCTCTTCCTGGTCTACTACCTGGCCATGCTGGCCACTATCCTGATGAACGATCGCTGGGATGAAGGCTTCTGGTATCTCTACTACCTGGTCCACGCGTATCTACTAGGAGTCTTTCTAAACCAACCGGGAGTCAGTACCCGGGTGGAGCAAGAAAAATTTGGCAAGAGCCCCTTTAGTTATCCTCTGTTCTGGTTGGTTCTGCTCTGCGCCGGAGCCGCTCTCCCGGGCATCGTACACTCCTGGGAGGCCGGGCAGGTGGTGGTCTCGACCTACCTGGTCTTGGCCCTTGCGAGCACAGGGCTAGGGGCTCGTGGACTCTTTCAGACGATGAAGAAGAGACCCGCTTTTCCGGTCATCTACTTCAGCCTCACCACGGCTCTCTGCCTCCTTCCTTTCCTGTTTCTGTTGGGCGACTCTGATCCCGGCAGCGGGAGCCTGGCTCTGCTGAGCCCTCTGGCAACTCTTGGCTACGTCCTGAACGAATTTAGCAGCTCTAGCCCAGAGCTGCCGATCACGGCCATGGTCGGCTACTCACTACTGGCCATCTTTGGAGTGCTCAAGGGGGGCCACCGGCGAACCCAGTGAGTGTTCTTCTCGACCCCGCTTTCCTGAAAAAGTTGGAGCGCGTGCAGCTCCTGTCGCTCCGCCTCCAAAGCCGGGCCCCCTCAGCACCGGGAGAGCGCCAGAGTCGCTCTAGGGGTCGTTCGGTCGAGTTCGCGGAGCATCGAGACTACCAGCCGGGTGACGACCTCCGCCACCTCGACTGGAACGCCTATGCCCGGATGGACAAGCTGTTTTTGAAACTGTTCGTAGAGGAGCGAGAGCAGACTGTCACCATCCTGCTCGACGGCTCGGCCTCCATGAGCGAAAAAACACTCTTCTCACGCCAGCTGGCCGCCGCTCTGGCCTACATCTCGCTGGCTAGCTACGACCGGGTGGCCCTGGGATTCGTCAGCGATCGTTTGGTCGACTACCTCCCCCCTGTTCGGGGCCGGCGCCAGCTCACCCGAGTGCTTGAATTCCTGGCTCGATTTGAGTGCCGAGGAACCACCGACCTGGATGCCGCCCTACCCGACTACGGAAGACGCCATCGCCGGCCCGGGATGGTGGTCGTGCTCTCGGACTTCTTCCAAGAGAGCGCGGGCATCGAGGGCTTGAAGCGGCTTCGCTTTAGCAAAAACGAGGTGCACGCCATCCAGGTGCTAAGCCCTTCGGAGCTTGACCCCGAACTACGCGGCGACCTCAAGCTGGTCGATGTTGAGACAGGAGAGGGGCGGGAGCTCACCATGACCGGCTCTGTCCTCGAGGCTTACCGCCAGGCCCTCGAATCCCATTCTCTTCTCCTAGCCGAGGAATGCCGTCGTTACGGATGTGGCTTTCTTCGCAGTCGCAGCGATGCCGACCTCGAGCGACTGGTCTTGGACACCCTGAGGCGGAATCGGTTGCTCCGATGAATTTCTTAGAACCGGCCAATCTCGCCTGGAGCTTTGTCGTCCCTGTGCTGGTCCTGTTCTATTTCATGAAGCTCAAGCGTCGCCAAGTGACGGTGCCGGCCGCTTTTCTTTGGCAACGGGCGGCGCGTCAAGCCCGGGTGGATTCGTTCTTTCAGAAGCTGAGGGTCAATCTTCTTCTCCTGCTCCAGTTGCTGGCTTTGGCGGCGCTCCTACTAGCTCTGGCCCGACCCTACTCGGTAGCCCCCGGGCGGGCGGCTAGCCAGGTCGCTCTGGTGCTCGACATTTCGGCCTCGATGCAAGCTGGGGACCGATTTGAGAAAGCTCGCGAAAAGGCTTTCGAAATCGTCAGGAGAGCCCCTCGAGGAGCCGAATTTCTGGTGGCCACGGTGGGCCGACAGCTCAAGATAGAGCATCCTTTCGATCGGGACCCGGACGCGGTCCGGTCAGTCCTGGCCCGGCTGCAACCGGTTGACGTCGAAGGCGACCTGAAAAGCCTGCCAGGCTTGATCCTTTCCACCGTCGGTTCCAAGCCGCAGGCCCAGGTTTTTCTGCTGGGCGACTCGTTGCCCGAGGGTCTTGAGCACCCTCAATTTCGTTTCTTTGGGTTCGGCGAGGCAACCCCTAATCTGGCCCTGGCCGGCTTCAACCTGACCCGCTCCGGTGAAAGCCTGCTGGTCTTTGGCGTACTCGAGAGCCAGGCTGACTCGGTGGAGAGCCGCACCGTCTCTCTTTATCGTGGTCAGCAGCTCATCGAAAGTCGGGAATGGACCGTGCCGGCTCGGGGGCGGCGCACTCTTCTGTTAGAGGTTCCGATGGAAGGAGCCGACACTTTCGAACTTCGCCTCTCCCCTGGTGACGGGCTGGCCGTCGACGACCAGGCTTTTGCCGTCATCCCCCCGAGTGATCAGGTCAAGGTGGCCAGTCTGGCCCGCAATGCTTTTCTGGAAAGGGCCGTCCAGGCTGTCCCCGGAGTCGAACTTTATCGCCTCGAGGAGTATCGACCGGGCTACGATCTTTACCTCTGGAAGGATCGGGAGGAGCATCCTGGTCTCCACCTGGCCACGACTCTTCCGGCCAGTTGGTCTCCCGTTCTGGTGCCTGGCCGCCACAGCCTGAGCGCCAACCCTGGTCCCCTCACCAGAGCCCTTCCGTGGGACAGCCTCTCGGTCTCGGGAGTCCATCGAGTAAAACTCCCTGATTCGGCCCAGGTGCTGGTGACCGCCTCGGACTTCCCAGCTTTGATCCGCCGGGACAAAACCTTTTTCTTCAACTTCGATCTTCTTCGCTCCAATCTCCCCCTCTCACCCGTACTGCCCATCCTAATGGCCCGCTTGATCGAACTCGAGGCGCGACCAGAAAGCGCCCTTTTTCCAGCTCAAACGACGGCCGGCAAGACGGTCCACTGGAGGGGCCAGGAGCCTCTGCTCGTGACCACTCCCAAGGGAGACAGGCTGGAGGTCACGGATCGATTTCAACCTCTCGATACCGGCTTCTATCAGATGGGCGACAAACCCCTGGCCGTCAATCTCTTCAGCCCCACAGAATCGGCTCTTGGGGACCCTCCAGCCGATGTTCTTGGAGCCTCTCCCGCTCAGGCCGGTTCCAGTCAGAGCCTGGCTGAGGAATGGTGGTGGCACTTGGGTGGGCTGGCCTTGCTGCTGTTGATCGGCGAGTGGTTTCTGTTCCACCACCGGGAGGGTCTTTGAGCTTCGAACTAGCCCGACCCGTCTACCTGCTGCTTCTGCTGGCTATCGTGCCCATGGTGGTTGCTTCGCTCAAAAGTCGAGTCGATCTCAGACCCTGGCGTCTGTGGGGAGCCACCGTTCTACGAATCTTCGGGGTGGTCTGCCTGGTCCTAGCCCTGGCTGGCCTGAAAAAGACCCTCCCAGCCGATCGGCTCACCGTCCTTTTCCTGGTCGACCGCTCGCTCTCGGTGGGAGACAGAAGTCTGTCCTTCGCCGAGGACTACGTGGAGCAAGCCCGCCAGAGCTTGGCCGCCAAAGACCGCTTCGGAGTTCTGCTCTTCGGCCGCGAAACAGCTCTCGAGCTTGGACCCGGAAGTCATCCTTCGGTAGGTCGCTTTACCACTCAAGTCGACCGCCAGGGAAGTGACCTGGCCACCGCCATTCAGTATGCCTGCGCCAACTTTCCAGCCGATTCAGCCCGCCGTATTGTCTTGCTCTCTGACGGCAACGAAACGGTAGGACGGGCCGAGACCCAGGCTCAACTGGCAGCCGAACTAGGAGTGGAGGTGTGGACCGTTCCCCTGCCCACTCCGCGAGGCCAAGAGTATCTGGTCGAGTCGGTGACCGTTCCCGGTCGACCCGCCGTCGATTCTCCCTTTGATGTGAAAGTGGTGGTGGGCGCTTCGACCCCGGGCCGGGGCTGGTTGACGGTGACCAAAAACGGCCGAGCCGTGGCTCGCCAGCAAGTCGAGTTTCAAGCGGGCCGCAACGTCTTTCTGGTTCCCCAACGAAGCGACCAGGCGGGGGTCTCGATCTATCAAGCCCGGCTTGAAGTCGAGGCCGATACCAATGCCGCCAATAATCGCGCCGAAGGGGTAGCGGTCGTGGCCGGTCCGCGCCAACTTCTCTATGTGGCCGGCAAAGAGAGCGGACCCCTTCCCGAACTGCTTCGCCAAAGTGGACTGACCGTCACCACCATCCGCCCTGCTCAACTGCCCACCGATCTGCCCAGTTGGCAAGCTTACCAGGCGGTCGTGTTCGACAATGTGTCGGCCTTTGAGGTTTCCCCGCGCCAGCTGGAGTGGGTCCAGGCCCTCACCCGAGAACTCGGAATGGGTTTCGCCATGCTCGGAGGCGACGACACCTTTGGGGTCGGCGGCTTTATCGGCACGCCTCTGGAGCGGGTCTTACCAGTTGAACTCGACATCCGGCGCAAGAAAAAGCTATCGCTGGTTGCCCTGGCTATGGCTATCGATAAAAGCGGAAGTATGAGTGCTGGAGAGGGAGGGATTCAGAACATCGCTCTGGCCCGGGAAGGCGCTATCGCGGCGGCCTCCTTCTTGACGGAGTATGATTCTGTGGGCGTGATCGGTTTTGACTCGGCCGCCAAATGGGTGGTGCCCATGCAGAAGGCCTCTGATAAGAAAACGATCGCTAGAAGAATCGGCACTTTGCGAGCGGGAGGGGGCACGGACCTCTACCCCGCTTTCCGGCGAGCTCTCACTGCCCTCTCTCAGACCGAAGCCCCGGTCAAGCACCTCATCATCCTGTCTGATGGGGCTGTCGCGCCGGCCGACTATGACCGTCTCCTGAAGCGAGCCCAAGATTTGAAGGTCACGGTCTCGACCGTAGCAGTGGGCAGCGGGGCGGACACCATTTTTCTCAAGAAGCTAGCCGAGCAAGGCAACGGTCGCGCCTACTATACCGACTCGGGCAGAACCCTTCCCCGCATTTTTACAAGAGACACGGTGATCGCCGCTCGGGCCGCCTTTTCGGAGAAGCCGTTCCTGGCCAAGCAAGTGGATCAACACCCCATTCTCGACGGCCTTGACCTGAGTTCGGCCCCTCCTTTGCTCGGTTACAATTTGACTACCGAAAAGGCGGCTCCAGCTCAAGCTTTAATCGTGGGTCCGGGCGACGACCCGGTGCTGGCGGTGGGCCGTCATGGACTGGGCAAAACCTTGGCCTGGACCAGCGACAACGGGAGCCGATGGGCCCTGGGATGGAAGGAGTGGCCTCCCTTCTCGAATCTGATGGTGGGGGCTGTTCGCTATCTGTTACCCGACGCAGAATCGGGGGGCCTGAAGGCTTCACTGGAGGAAGGCCAAGAGCAACAAGTGCTGGTCGAAGCCGAGGTGGCCGGGCTGGCCCAGGGAGCTCTGCAAGCCAGCTTGATCCGGCCTGACGGGTCGATTGAAAAGGTCGCCATCGACCAGACCAACCCCACTCGCTTTGAAGGCTCTTTTCGACCCGACCAGCCCGGCAACTACATCTTGTATCTCAGCCACCCTGAAACGGGTGCCACCCTGACTCGAACCTGGACTCTGCCCTATTCCAGGGAACATCGTCGGTTGGGCTCTGATCGCAATCGTCTGATGGCGATCGCCAAAGCCGGCCAGGGCCGATTCGACCCCCAGCCTCAAGAAATTGGTGCTTCTCCCTTGGAGCCGACCAAGCTGGCCCGCCCGATTTGGCCAACGCTCGTCATTCTGGCCCTCCTGGCCCTTCCCCTTGAGGTGGCCCTGCGACGGGTCTTTCTGCCTGGGCGCAAGAAAGCCGCCCCCACTGCTCCCAAGAGCCCTCAGGCTGCCGAGACCGTGGCCCACCTAAAGGCGCTCAAGAAGGCGACCGCAAGTGCGCCGGTGCGGCGACTTCCCAAGCTCGAACCCAAAGCGCCAGAGGAATCGCCCTCCCCCCCTAGACCCGAAAGCGAACCCGCCAGCTCGCTCGAAAGACTCAAGAAGGCCAAGAAACGGGCTCATGACTGATTCAGATCATTGCGGAACCGGGACTCGGGGTTTATGCTGGAATTAGCGAGGAGGTGCCCATGTTCAGCTTCCGTCTTTTGTTGCGCTTTGGTCTCGTTATGCTGGCCCTAGTTCTCATGGCTAGCGCGGCAGCCTAACCCGTGCCAGTTTTTTGGGGGGGGCATCCGCCACGGCGAGCAGGCCGGGAATTCGGCAGGCTCGCCCTCTCTCACTTGCCTTTTTGAAAAAGAGCTTGGCGAGCCTGGTAATCGATCACCCCGTCAGGTCGCTCGGCCAGAGCTAAAATCTCGGCTGCAATAGACTCAAAATCCCCTTGGAAATGACCCTGCTGCTGAACTGTCGAGAGGGCGCTCCGGAAAAGGTCGGCCCAGAAACCAGCCGCCCGCCGACGCGACTGCTGACTTTCTAGCCGCCCGTCCAGACAAGGCGCGAAGGCCCGGTAAGTGAGAAGCTTCCAACCCTGGCAACGCCCGAGATAAGGGAGCTTGACTCCCACCTCGGGATCTCCACCCAAGTCTCTCTGAGAGCGATTGTATGCTCGCCAATAAGCCATCGCTTGGGAGCATTCCGGATAGAAGAAGAGAGAGCTATTGTGAACCTCCGACAAAATGACATGTCCCCCTGGTCGAAGCACCCGATCGATTTCTTGGAGAACCTTAGCAGGTTCGCTCAGATGCTCGAGGACGAAGTAGGTTAGCACCAGATCAAAGGAGGCTGTTTCCAGAGGCATTTCCTCGGCCTGGCCTTGGACCAATTGGACCCCCTCTACAGCCCGGGAGGCTACCGAGAGCTGCTCAGAGGAACGGTCAAGTCCGGTCAACCGAGCCTCAGGAAACCGTTCTTTGAGAAAACGCAACTGGGCGCCGACGCCACAACCCACCTCCAGGACCCTTCTAGGAGAGGGTAGGACTTCCCATCCATCATAGAGCCACGGCTGGAGAATCTCGGCCTGGGCCACTAGTCTGGCTTGTTCGCTCGGATGATAGGTGTGGATATAGCTCACCAGGTGAGCGATTTCCGCTTAGCCAACCCGTCTCCCTTTCCGGGTATCACCAGCTTTGGCCATCTGGCCAAAAAGAGGCGTTCAGGCCAAGAATTCTCGGGACAAGGACAGGAGCGAACATTCTTTCAAAATAATTTCAGCCTACAAGACTATAAAGTTGGTGGGGGGCTCAACCACCCATTGAACGACGCACAACGACGACCGCCCCGGCGGTGCTAAGAAAAGGAAGATTTGAAAATGTACATCCGACTCGAAAAGGTCACGGAGAAGACTTTTCAGCGGGTCAAAGCCTTCGCTGTCAAAAATCAGGAGCGCTTCAGTCAGCTCTCAAACGGTGTCGAGAATCTGAGCAAGGCCGGCTTCGTCATGGTGCGAGGCGCCACCCAGGTGCGCGGATTGACGGGTCACGACTCCCAGGTTACAGAGTTCACTTACGAGCCCAACAGTTTTTTCATCAAGATTCAGGAAACCGACAAGAACAGCAACGCTGATGCCAGCTTCGAGACCAAGCTATGGAGAAACTCGGCCAGCCCTGGCGAGCTTCATCTGACCCAAAACTACCGGGGTCCGGCTGGCGTCTACGAGCGTGAATATGTCTTGAAGACCGACGGCACCATAGCCGAAGTCGACCAGAAAGTGGTGCTGGGCGCCGCTCGCTAGCTTCCTAAAGGAAGTTTTGGCTTACCGGTCGACGAGCTGGCTTAAAGCCAGCTCGTCGCTCTTTTAGTTCTTGTGGGGCAGTTTCGAGTTGTCGACCATCATCCAGTGGATGTTGTCAACTCCTGGTGAGACATCAACAAAGTAAGTCGCGTTAGGATACATCGTGTTGCCGCCTTGGAAACTGAACATTCCCTCTCCGAGGCTTTCATAGTCTCGCACGATGTTCGCTTGAAAGCTGTAGATGAAGGCGTTGCCAAAGGCATCAAGGGCGGGCTGAGCCTCGGCTTTGAGCTGTTCAGGCGATTCCTTGGACGCACCAGCGATAACCTTGGCTACTCGTTCGAAATTGATCTCGACTTCGTCGTGAGCCTCGGTTCTGATCTCTTGGCCGGCGCCGGTTTCCGCTAGTTCTTTGACGCGACTCACCAGGTTCGAGGAAGCCTGGCCTGTGGGGACGAGCTGATTGGCGATGACCTGAGCGAATTCTTGACGAATCTGCATCTCTCTGGGTCTCCTCTCGATGATTGACCCCGAGACTAGAAAGTCAGGCTTAAGATAGCCTTAAAGACTCAGAACTTGTCGTAGACATGGGCGGGACTCAGGAACGGCACCGCCAGCAGCTAGAGCCCGGAGCGGGCTTCTCTGTCGGCCACCACCACCGTCTGATGGGCGCTGACTTGGGCCGAGGGAAGCCGACCGGCCATCACCTCGGCCAAAGCTTCAGCCTTGCCGGAGCCCGAAACCAGGAAGAGAATCTCTTTGGCTCGTCGGAAGGCTGGATAAGTCAACGTTAGGCGCCAGGAGTTCAACTTTTCCACCCAGTTGGCGACGGCCAGTTGGTCCCGTTCTCGCAAAGCCTCGGTGTTCGGGAAAAGAGAGGCAGTATGGCCGTCATCTCCGAGTCCCAAAAGCACAAGGTCGAAGGTCGGTCCCTCTCCGAAACGTTCTTTTAGCCTCTGGTTGTAAGCTTCGGCGCTCGCCTCGGCACTGTTCAGATAGGGCCAGGGGTGAACCTCGCCATCCTTCAAACTGTCGAGCAGCGTCTCCCGGGCCATGCGGTAGTTGCTGTCGGAATGTTGGTGAGGGACGTAGCGCTCGTCTCCAAACCAGAACTCGAAGCGAGACCAGGGTAGCTCGGTCAGGCTCATCAACCGATAAAGATGGCGGGGCGTGCTGCCACCGGCCAGAGCCAGAGAAAAGCGTTCTCCACTCTGCTCGGCGCGCTCGCGAATACGACTGAGAGCGTAGCGAGAAATCTCTTCCAGGTCGTTGGCCCGGTGTAGTTTGAAGGTCATAGCCGCGGATTCGGACGGGTTGGATCGGGATCCTCCGCGACGGAATGTTCACATCCTGTTCAAGAGAGTTTCAGGCTCAGGTAATAAGATGCGTGAAAGTTTTAACCCGGAGGTCTCATGCTAAGCATCGCGCCCCATATCAGGAAGGCCGCCTCCAACCCCGGCTCAATGAAAACACAGGCTCCCCCCAAAACGGGGCCCACGCAAACGCTCACCCCGGTCGATCAGATCGATCTGGCCGTCTCCCAGCAGGCAGAGGCAAGTGCCCGCACCAGTGTCAACTGGATGGCCGCGGCTGCTGGCGCTTTCGCGTTGCTGGCTGCCGCCGTTCCAGCTTCCGCCCAGATCGGTCCAGGCCTGAGCCTGGGAGTGGAGGACTCGGTATCCCTCAACCTCGACTCTCCTGTGGCCGAGGGGCAATTCAAAATGATGCGTTACGAGTCTGAAATCGGGCCCCTAGACAACGTTCGAGCCAAGACCATCAAGCAGACCTATCGGCAGCTAGTCGACCTGGCTGAGCGAGCAACGGAACAGTTCCAAGACCAGGTCGAGGAACTCACCGAGTTCCGGACCCAAGCCGAGGAGTCTCCCAACGGAATGTTTATTGAGGGTGCCTATGTGCTGGTCCGCCAACACGGGGACGAGTCCCACACCACAGTGCAGGAAGGCCAGTCCATCCGTACTCTGATCGAATCGGAAGACTCCACCACGGTTTTATTGAGTCAGGGGCAGAGCATGACCTTCTACCGTAGTGACGGCCTCTTTCAGGAGGCTGGTGACTTTGTGATGAACGTGGGCGGAGAGTCCCTGGTCCTGAACCAGACCCGTCCCACCTTTCTTCAAAGACTGCCGGGAGCGACCGGTCAGCTGGAAACGTTTGAAGCTCCCGAGTATGGGATCACGCTCTATCCTGACCCCGATTTTTCCTATCAGGCAATCGGTCCCGACAGCCAGATGGAGGTCACCGTTCGCATCGACGGAAGCACGAAAGTGGTCGCCGACGGCGTCACGACCATCGAGCCGGGAGCCGAACTGACCATCCAACCGTTCCCTCTGATTCCCTAAAACTGAAGGTCGGATACGAACCTACCAGAGAAGAGCGATGACGGCCGCCTCCACCAGGGGCACGGCCACCAGAAAAATTCCGATCAAACCAGCTAGGACGGGATGGTTGTCGATAAATCGAGCCAGCCGATGAGTCCCCTTCTTGAGACCGGTTGTCATACAGACGACCGGAGACTCGCCGTCTATGTAGTCCTGCAACGCCTGCTCAAGGTCGGCTACGGTCGAGTAGCGGTCGGCGGGGTCTTTGCTCAAAGCTCTATTGACGATGTTGGCCACCTCCCGGGGGACCCGGCCCTGAGAAGTGCGAACGAAGCTATCGGGCGACTCTGGAGTGCGGTTTAGAACAGCCGAGGCGACCTGGCTGAAGGTCTCGCCTTGAAACGGCGGCCGCAGAGCGAAAAACGCGTAAAGGGTGGCTCCCAAAGAATAGACTTCGGTGGCGGTTGGCCTCGCCGGCCAGAGACTCGGGAGCTGCGAAGGCGACTGTACCCATAAAAGTCGTATCTCCCTCCTCTTCAGCCTTCTCAGCCATCCCCCAGTCAACCACAAAGACTTCCCCAAAGGGGCCGATCATGATGTTGGCCGGTTTCAGATCCCGATGGAGAACGCCACGAGAGTGAGCATAGGACACGGCTCGGCAGACTTCTAAAAAGAGTTGCGCCCGACGCAAGAAACTGAACTGGCGGTAAAGTAGGGGAGCTTCTGAGCGTCGGTGCCGAGGTGGTGAACGGGCACGATATTGGGGTGATCTAGCTGTCCATTGTGGCGAGCTTCAGCTAAGAATCGCTCGACCAGCTCGGGGTCTTGGGCCAGTTCCGGAAGGATAGTCTTGAAAGTCACGTCCCGCTCCAACACCTGGTCACGGGCCCGAACCACTTTTCCCGTGCCCCCAATGCCCAATTTATCGTTGAGGGAATACTTTTGCTCCGTACTTACTTCAATGTCGCGAGACCGGCTTGAGTTCCTGGAAGGATCTCTCGCAGCACCCGAAACCAGTTGCCTCCCAGCACTTTGGCGATCGAGGTTTCGTCCCATCCCGCTTCCAGGCAGCGGTCCACAAGGTGGACAACCTGGGGCGGACTCCCCAGGTCGGTGGGCAGATTGCGAACTCCGTCGAAGTCCGACCCTAGCGCCACGTGATCGATCCCCATCACCTCAACAGCGTGTTCGAGATGGCGAAAAACGTGATGACTGGTGACCTCTTCGCTGTGCCCTTCGCCAGCTAAAAAGTCGGGAACGTAGGTGATGCCGGCGACTCCACCTACCTGGGCCAACTGGCGCAGTTGGTCGTCGGTCATGTTTCGTTCGATGTCGACGAGATGGCCGCAACAGCAGTGGGTATTGACAAAAGGCCGCTGGGCGACCTCGAGAAGGTCGTAAAAGCCCTGCCTTGAGAGATGGGCAACGTCGACCAACACGCCTAACTCTTCCATTCGCCGCACCACCTCCCGGCCGAAGTCGGTCAGCCCGTAACGGTTCCCGTCGGGTGGCTTGCATCCCCCCGCCACGGCGTTGTTATGGTTGTGAGTCAGACCCACGCTGCGCACTCCGAAGCGAAAGAAGATCTCAAGCACGTCAAGGTCGGAGATCAGCGGCGACGCACCTTCCAGAGTCATCAAAAAGTGGGAGCGGCCATCGTGCCCGAGGCGCTCTAAGCTCTCTTTAGTGGTGACCAGGCCCAACTCTCCGGAGAGGGCCTCCGAGATGCGATGGGCCACCTGAAGGATCCAGAGAGCCGTCACCGTCCCCTGATGGCGCGGGATTTCCTGGGGGATGAAGACAGCCATGAACTGCAGGTTGACGCACCCCTGGCGAAGTCGCTCGTAGTCGATGTGGAAATGGCTGACGTGCTCGCCGCTGATAAAGTTCCCCCCGCTAAAAGCGACTCTAGCGACTGTGTCCGCGTGACCATCGCAGACGAAATGCTTTTCAAGCAATTGGCGGGAATCCATGAATTGAAATTTATTCAAGAGAACTAGACTCCATCCTGCCTACCAGGAGGCTAGTCAAAAACCAGAAAGACCACCGGATGTTTTTGCCTCACCTCCTCCTGCCCAGAATGATCGAGCAACGAATGCTGCTGGCCCTCCGGCAGGGTCAACTCTCGAAGTGGTTTTCCGGAATCGGTCAGGAGGCGATCGCCGTGGGAGCCACCCTGGCCCTCAAAGAGCGGGACTGGATTCTGCCCCTCCATCGGAACCTCGGCGTTTTCACCACTCGAAAGGTTCCTCTAGAGAAGCTGTTTCGACAATGGTTGGGCCGCTCTGGAGGCTTTACAAGAGGCCGGGACCGGTCTTTTCATTTCGGCTCCCCAGAGCACAGCATCATCGGCATGATCTCCCATCTGGGGGCCCAACTGGGGGTGGCCGACGGCCTGGCCCTGGCCGCCAAACTCGACCAGGACGACCGAGTCGCTCTCGCTTTTTGTGGCGATGGACAGACCAGTGAAGGCGACTTTCACGAAGCCCTCAACCTGGCCGCCGTCTGGGACTTGCCCGTTCTTTTCCTGGTCGAAAACAACGGCTACGCTCTCTCGACTCCTAGCCGTCAACAGTTTCGGTGCGAGGCTCTCAAAGACAAAGGGATCGGATACGGAGTGGAGGCGGTGCAAGTGGACGGTAATCGAGTGGAAGAAGTTTATCAGACCGTCCAGACCTGGCGCCAAAACCCTCGTCCCTTCCTGGTGGAGGCCCTCACTTTCCGGATGAGGGGACACGAGCAAGCGTCGGGAACGTCTTATGTGCCCAAAGAGCTGCTCGAGCACTGGTCCGCCCGTGACCCCATCGCAAGACTGGAAGATGGTGACCTAAAGACCCTCCGAGAAGAGTATGAAACAACCATCGATACTGCCTGGCGCTCGGCCCTGGCGGCGGACCAGCCGGAGCCCGACGGCTTCCAGGTTTTGGCCCCTTCCTCACCGGCCAGGAAGTCTGCTCAGGGAGGGGTCGAGCGTCGCTTCATAGACGCCATCGCCGAGGGTCTTGCCCAGGCCCTCGAGGACCATCCGGGTTGTGTTTTGATGGGCCAGGACGTGGCCGAATACGGCGGCGTGTTCAAAGCTAGCCTGGGCCTGAAGGAGCGATTTCCCGAGCGAGTTCTCAACACGCCCCTCTGTGAATCGGCGGTGGTGGGGGCGGCCATGGGACTGGCCATCGCCGGGCGCCCCGCCATCGTGGAGATGCAGTTTGCCGACTTCGCCAGCTGCGCTTTTAATCAGCTGCTCAACAACCTGGCCAAGACCTATTTCCGCTGGGGCCAAAGCCTCCCCGTAGTGATCCGAATGCCCACCGGTGCTGGGGTGGGAGCGGGACCTTTCCATTCTCAATCTCTGGAGGCGACCTTCTTTCACATCCCCGGCCTCAAGATCGTCTATCCAGCCTTTCCGGATCAGGCCAAAGGGTTGCTGCTGGCCGCCGTCGAGGACCCCAACCCCGTCCTGTATTTCGAGCACAAGGCTCTCTATCGACGCC
Organism: uncultured Burkholderiales bacterium; assembly: GCA_964423525.1. GTDB lineage: Bacteria > Vulcanimicrobiota > Xenobia > Xenobiales > JADMJV01 > CAYRFU01. The sequence continues at coordinate 17,945 of CAYRFU010000005.1, forward strand.
TGAAAGGACAAGTCCCTGAAGGCTCCTACACCGACCCGATCGGACCGGCTCAGATTTTAAGGCGAGGCGGCGACGTCACCATTGTGTGTTACGGCCTGGCCGTCCACTGGGTGCTTGAGGAGCTCGACCGACGCCCTGATCTTGAAGCCACCATCGTCAATCTCACCAGCCTGGCCCCCTTAGACTGGGATAGCCTGGAGCGGGAGACCCGAAGGACCGGTCGACTCCTGATCGTCCATGAAGACAATCTCACCGGCGGGATCGGGGCCGAATTGGCAGCCCGCCTGGGTGAGACCTGCTTTGAATATCTCGATGCTCCCATCAGCCGGTGTGCCAGTCTCGATAGTCCCATTCCCTTCCAGCGCGAACTGGAAAAAGAGTATCTGGCTGAAAGTCGGCTGGCCGCCCGCCTGGACCAACTCCTCCAATACTAAAAGAGACGGGCCGAAACCCGTCTCTTTCTTAGCTTGGGCAAAGCCGTTAGTTGATCTGCTGGCCGCCCTGCTCTACGGTGATGGGAGCAGGCCCGCCATCGCCAACGTGGTTTACGTTGTTAATGACCGGGTTGACCACCACCGTGATGGGGGCCGTGCCGCTCAGGGTGTTGTGGTCGGCGTTGACTTTGCCGGCCGGCTGGGCGTGCAGGTTGGTCTCCACTCGCTGAGCCTGAGGAGCGAACTCCTCGATGTTCTCGGTGGCCGGTGCTACGGTTTCAAAAGCGGGGTTATCCACACCTAGCAGGTACACCAGCTTGTTGACCACATCGAGAGAGTTCTCTTCCTGAGTCAGACGGGCGGCCAGCACAGCTCGTCGGTCCGACAACTCAGGGTTTCTGACATTCTCTTCGTCACCGAACTCGAGGGCGGCCGAGGCGGTCGCTAGAGCCTCGTGGATCGGGTTCAGGCTGTCTTTCTGCTCATCATCGACTTGGTCCATCAGAGCCGTGAAGACCATCTGGGTCAGCTCCAGATTTCGCATCTTGGCGCCTTCTGAGTCACAATTGCCGGCCGCGAAACTCGGGCATCCACCCAACTCGACCCCAATCTCGGTGTAATCGACATCGTCGTTACTGTCGGACGTTCCTCGGTCATCCCTTCCGTCCTCGACATTGATCACGGCAGCGTGGGTCCCGTGCGCCACAACTTCGTAGGTGAGCGTGCCTTCGATGGCGTCGGTGGGTACTAATCGGGCGAACTCCTGGCCGTCTTGCTGGTTGTTGATAATAGCGTAGCCGATCTTGCCATCGGGAGTCCGTTCAGGAACAACCGTATAAACCGTGTTGTTTCCGCCGTCGCTGACAGCATTCCAGCGGTCACTGAAAGTGTTCAGCTCGCCGTAGGACTTGTATTCAGCCTCGCTATTGAAAGCGCGAAGAGCGGCTACACTGCCGCGGAACTCCGTGGTCCCGTCCTGAACGGTGGCAACGCCGACCTGGTCGATGCGGTTGGTCATAAAGACCCAGGTGTCGCCGTTCTTGTCCTGGAAGCGGATTTCGGTTCCAAGCGAGGTGCTCTTGTGGCTGTCTTCGTTGCCCAGGTAGTGCTCCTGGACGTAGTTGATGCCCTGTCCGAGAGGCGCTTTCAGTCGGCCATTTTGCTCGGTTCGGAAGATGCTGCGCCGGCCTGTGTTCATCGATCGCGACCACTCGGCCAGGTCAACGTTGGCCTGGTCGTAGATGATCTCGAGGTCCTGGCTTTGGTAGCGGCCTCCTCGTCTCGTCACCACCTCCTGCTCGTCGACCACGATACTGGGGACAGGATTCTGGTCATCGCCGAAGTAGACGGCTCCCTGCTCGCGGCGGACCTGTCCTTTGGCCTCACTGTGGGTGTGCTCGGTCTCGAGCATTCGAAGGATTTGAGTGCCGTAGCCGTACTTTCCTACTTGCACCAAAGACAAGCCCTCATTGTGGCCATCCCCACCGATCAGGCGAGCGATCTCTTCACCGGTCGAGGCGCCCGCGATAGAGAACGCTCCGGTGTCGGCTTGCTCGATGCCCAGCGAGGTGGTGACGCTGGCTTTGAAAACTCGATCGTCGGAGCCTTTCAGGTGACCTTCGTAGCGAACGGTCAGGTCCTGATGAGCCAGTTCGGGGATAAATTCCGGAGCGGCTTCAGGGCCGCAGGCAGCCAGAAGCGAGAGCCCGCCCAGAGCCACAGCTCCCAGGGAAAATTTTGCGATTCTGGGGACGCCAGCACCCTCATCGCGGGAGTTCTGGATGTAGGCATCAGCGGCCGCAGGGTCAAGATGAGTGACTTCTTCGTTGGCCCCGGGGGGCTTGGCGAAAGAAGCATTCCGAGAGTTATTATGGGGGACGAAGGCCCCATCCGTCTTAATCATTTCCGTTGTGTTCCTCCGAGTAACTGGTGGAGGGGCATCGGTCGAGGTGAACGGTACCGCGCCTTTCTGAAAACACAATGAAAGCTCCACTTTGCCAAGACCAACCCCCAAGTCAGGCCTTTGGTGAGGGGAAGCCTATCCTATCAGTGTTTGGAGGAAGTCTTTGAAGGGCCTGACTTGGCAGAGTGTTTTGAAGCCGGTCTGTATCAAGAATGTTACAATATCGAAAAATGAAAACTAACTCAAGGCCTGGGCCGTGGCCCTGGAGTCGCCGGGTTCGGGCAGCCGTTCTGCCAGCTTCGGTTCGATTGAGAGGGAAAAGCCCACGCGGTTCGACCACCAAGAACAGCCAACCCTGGTGGCTACGACAGAGAAGGCCGTGACACCCGAGAGCGTAGCCTGGAAGAGGGACGCCTATCACCGTACCGTCTTCGAAAAGATCCCACCCCCCTTCGAAGGGACGGAGTTGCTCAGGCAAGACCGTCCAGGTTGTCGACTCCAAGTAACTGACATGCTGCTCGAAATCACCTGGCAGAAGAGGTTCCATCAGGCCGTGCCTCCAAGCTTTGAGTCCTCTGTAGCGACGAAGTGCTCGATGCCCCTCCCGCGAGCAGACCACCGGCACCTCAGGAAAATCTCTCAGACCAGCGAGACAAGGAGGATGGAAGTGAGTCAACAAGATCAAACCTATAGAAGGAGCCAAAACCCCTCGCTCCTCCAGCTGACAGACAAGGCTGTCATCTCTCCCGACCAAAACGGAGTTAGCCCACGCTGAGAGGATCCAGGGCCAACGTGAGGCTTGACTGTAATATCGAGGGCTCAAGCCTGTATTGAGGAGGATTCGGCCTTCCCGCGGATGAGTGATCAGAGCCACTCGGTGAGAGACTTCGAGCCGGGGACACAACAGCGTGCTGCGACCACAGTTTAGCATCTCGACCGTCACTGTTAACATTCAATCACAAAGTGACAACATCGTTAACTTAAATGTCACAATCTTGCCTCCCCCGAGAGCCCTTTCTGACCTACAGTAAAGGTGCCGAAGGAAACTCTCGAACGCCTGCTGCTCCAAAGAGTTCTTCTAAGGTCATAGCGAAGTTGTGGACCCTCCAGTTCAGACCGGTCGAAAGACCGGCTTTTTTTTTATCCCTTTGAGGGCTTCCCGTCGCGACAAAGGAGAGAGCCCCGGATTGGAGTCCACCAGAGCGAGAACGGCCTGGGGGTCAATTTTGGCGTATTCTCGCAGAGCCCAGCCGATCGCTTTGCGCAAGAAGAACTCGGGCCGATGGCCCAGCCTGTCGATATAACGGCTCAGCCGGGCGAAATCGGTCCGCTCCTTAAAATTCAGTTGAAACAGAAGGGCGGTCCGCTGGATCCAGAGATTCTCATCCTCGACGAAGCGATCGACCGTCTCCCAACGGTGGGGGTAACTAGTCACCAGAGGACCGACCAGATGAGCGGCCAAAGCATCGACCGTATCCCACCAGGATCGAGTCTCGATCAGCCACCGAGCTAGCTCTAGATTGTCGTCGGCCAGAACTTTCTGGTAGCGTCTGGCCAGGTCGACACCGAGGTATTGGAGTTCTCTTTCGGGTTCGGCCCAGAGCCCCCTCAAAGTCTGCTCAAGCTTTTGGCCGGATGGCCGAGACAAGCCCCGAAGCAGTTCTCGAGTCACTCGCCTCCGCTCAGGCGCCGCCAGACCAAAGAAGGGGAACTGGTTTTTCATGTAGCGAGCCATCTGGGGAGCTTTCTCGGCAACGGCGCCCCCCGAGAAACCCTCCCTCGCTAACGCGATAAAGGAAGGTCCCCAGGTCACCGGGTGGCTGTCTGCGGCCGTCGCTCGGGCCGAGGATACAGGCAACAATCCACCGGGCAGACGTCGTGGCTTGGGCCGAACTGGCCTAGAGCCCGCTTCTCTTGCTGGAGGCCCATCCGTTCCCTGATCAGCTCTCCGATCATCGCTACGAACTTAGGATGAGTGCCCACCGTCGGGACCCTCTCCAAAGCCACCCCGAGGTTCTGGGCCAACTCGACCGCCTCGGTGTCGAGGTCATAGAGCACTTCCATATGGTCTGAGATGAACCCGATCGGGACGATGGCGAAGGCTTTTTTCCCCTCTTGACTGAGCTCTTCCATTCGATCGCAAACGTCGGGCTCAAGCCAGGGTTGATGAGGGGGTCCGCTGCGGCTTTGATAGACCAGTTCCCAGCTGTGGCAATCAGCCATCTCGGCCACCAGTCGGGAAGACTCTCGGAGCTGTTTCTCGTAGTTGCAGTTCTCGGCCATGACGGTCGGGATGCTGTGGGCCGCGAAGAGAACATGGGCGGGTTCTTCCAGTCGCCCCAGACTCTGACCCAAGTGCTCTGCCATCGGCTCGACAAAACCGGGATGGTTATAAAACTTTCTGAGTAGGTCCACCTCGGGAGCTCCCTCACCCACTTGCTGGCGAGCTTGTTGAATGTTCTCTCGATACTGACGACAGCCAGAATAACAGCTAAAGCCCGAGGTGAAAAAAGCGATCGCCTTCTTGACCCCATCTTCTTTCATCTGGGCCAGAGTATCCGGCAGAAGCGGATTCCAGTTGCGATTGCCGTAGTAGACCCGAAGATCGGGTCCGCTCTTTTGAAGCTCATCGCGCAAAGCTTCGATCAAAGCCAGGTTCTGTTCGTTGATCGGGCTTTTACCCCCGAAGTGATAGTAGTGTTCGGCCACCTCGAGCATTCTTTCGCGCGGGACATTCTTGCCCCGCAACACGTTCTCGAGAAAGGGAATTACGTCGTCGGGCCCATCGGGGCCGCCGAACGAGACGACCAGGACGGCGTCATAGGTCATGAGTTAGGCTCCTTTAGCGGTCAGGGTATTCCGAGGTCAGGGCGTAGTGCTCGACATCGATCACTTTCCAACCCAATTCATCCTCGGTGACAGTGCCGCCGGCCACCACCCATTGGCCGATGTAGAGAAGAAGCTCCTGGCCCTTACCCTGGTTTTTGACCAGATAGGGCTCTTCTTCGTCCCCCACGACGATCTCGACCGCCAAAACGTTACCTTCTGAATCTTCGTTAGCGATCCGGACCCAGCCGTTGATAACGGCAGCTTTTTCGGCTCTGGCTTGAGCCGGCAGGACCGTCAGGAAAGCGGCCAAGATCATCAAAAGCGTCCAGGTGCTGTGCTTCATTCTCCTTGTCACGGCTATAAACTTGGTGCCCAGGGACATCGGCTCCTGCCGCGAAGGGTCGATTCGTGTCCGAGCAGTTCCCCTTTCTCATTCGCTTGGTGGACGACGAGTCGCCCGTGGTAAGGCAGGAAGTGAGGCGGGCGCTGGTCCAGATCCCTGACCTGAAGGCTCGCTTTGAGAAGCTTGAGCCGACAGGCTCCCAGCGCTCTCACCTTCAAAGCCTGCTGGAAAGCTGTGGCTACACCGGTCAGCAGCTACTCGAAAACTGGAACGAGGTCGACTTCGAGCAGGACCGTGAGTCCGTCTTTGAGCAGGTCCTCGACCTAGTGAGCATCTATCAAACCGGCTTTATCCGAATCCCTCGACTACCAGGATTACTGGACTCAGTGGCCGAGGAATACCGCCGGGCCTGCGGTGACCCCGATGTCCGGGCCCTGAGCGATTTCCTCTTCGGGCGAGACGGTCTGCAAGGCGACCGAGAGGACTACTACAATCCCCGCAACAGCAACCTGGTGGATGTCTGGTATCGCAAGAAAGGTAACCCGATCAGCCTGGCCGCCTTCTACATCTTGGTAGGTCGTCGCCTGGGCCTCGCGGTGGAACCGTGCAATTTCCCCGGCCATTTTCTGGCTCGGGTACGAGAGGGGAAAGCGACTTACTTCGTTGACTGTTTCGCGAGGGGACGCTTTATGGACCAGCGGCTTACCCCTGAACTTGGAGGAAGAGTCCCTCTCCACGCCCTCTCGACGGTTCTCAGAGCCGAGGCCACTGCCACCGCTCTGGTGAGTAGGGTGCTCAACAATCTGGTTGCCTCGTATCAACAACTCGAGCAGATTCAGCGGTCCAACCTGTTCGTCTTCCTGCTCAAAGCGATGGAACGAGGGGGAGGCCTACCGGAGCGGCCCCAGTTCTCGCCCGGCAACCTGGTCCGTCACCGCTCGCGAAAATTTCGGGGAGTCGTAGTCGATTACGATCTCCATTTCGAGCCTGAGGGAGACCGGGTGGCTCGCGACCCCTCTTTGGAAGACCAACCGTGGTATAGGGTCTTGGTAGACGGCTCATCGGTCGTGAGCTACTCAGCCGAGTCCAATCTCCGGGAAGACAGCTCTCAAGAAGAGGTCCGCCATCCCCTGGTCAATTATTTCTTCCAAAAATTCGAAGACGGCTTATACTACCGCAACAACCTGCCCTGGCCTAAATGACCGAAGTCGCGTTTAAGATGTTCTTCGGCACAGGTAGCTCGAGGTTGTGACTCCCTCTCAATCCTCCGATGTCGTAAATCGTAAAGGGCCCTTCGAACCCTTTCATCTTCACCCTGAGGCTTCCATCCACTCTGGCCAGCTCCACGATCTCTTCCAGGGTTGATTCCGACACCAAGATCTGGCCCCCTACTGTGAACGACTCGATCCGCGCGGCCAGATTGACAGGGCTGCCGACGACACTGTATTTCATTCGTTTATCGCATCCGATATTGCCGACCACGACTTCCCCGGTGTTGATGCCGATCCCCATTTCGACTGCGGGCAGCCCCCGGGAACGGGCCGTCTGATTGACTGCGGGCATCGCTCTTTGCATCTCCAAAGCGCAGGCGACCGCTCTCTCAGCGCTATCCTCCATAGCCAGGGGCGCCCCGAATATGACCAGGATAGCGTCGCCGATAATCTCGTCTATGGTGCCACCGTAGCGACCGATAACCTCCACCATTTTTTCGAGGTAGTGATTGAGCAGGGTCACGGTTTGCTCGGGGGCGATCACCTCAGACATCGAGGTGAACCCTCTCAGGTCGCTCATCAGGATGGAAACCTTGCGACGCTCTCCTCCCAGGCTCAGCGCTTTGGGGCAGTTCAGCACCGCTTCGGCCACCTCGTCGGTGACGTAGCGGCCAAGAACCCTTCGCACGAACTCGTTCCGCTCACGGAGCTGCTTCTCGCGTTCCAGCAGAGCTTTCTGAAGGTGGAGCGAGTCCTGCAGGTTGAGCTCCGTTTCGGCGATTCCCGCCAGACTCAGGAGGCTCTCCACCTGCTCGGTCAGATCTCTTCTCACTTGAAAATCGAGGAGGCAAAAGGTGCCCACTCGATGGCCGTCGAGGGTGGCCAAAGGATGACCCATGTAGAACTGAACTTTGGGGTCACCGACCACAAAGGGGTGGTCGGTGAAGCGCTCATCCTCTTGGAGGCTCTCGACCACCACTGTTTCGTCTTGCAAGATGGTGAAGGCGCAAAACGACAACGACCGGGGAGTTTCTTTGAGTTCTCCCATTCCGCATTGGGCCTTGTACCATTGACGCTCCCCCGCCACCAGAGAGACGTAAGCGATAGGCACGCCGAAGAGGTCACAGGCCAGCCGACAGATTCGGTCAAAGCGCTCTTCCGGCGGAGTGTCGAGCAGCTTCAAGGCTTCTAGGGCACGGACTCGCTCGGCGTCATTCTCGGGGACAGGCGGTACGATCAAAGGCTCTCCAGAACGGTTGTTGTCACTCGAGAGCTTCCGGGTCGCTCAAGCCTGCCCCTTCTCTCGTTTCGGGATAGGTGGCTGTCGGACTGACCCCGAAGACCTTCCTATGCCTCTCCGTTGCCCGACTTGCAAAACTTCGATGACCCCTGCCCGCGATCCGGAATCGGGCCTGGAGATCGACAGCTGTGACAACTGCTACGGTCTCTGGTTTGACGCCGACGAGCTGCGGGAGTTCTTCAAGAGTTCCAAACTCACCAAGAAATTCATGCTCCCTTCCTACGGGTTCGAGGAGTCGACAGTCGATATCTCCCTCAAGGCTCGGCGCTGCCCGCGGTGCACTCGCCAGGGCTTGGCCCGAATCGATGTCGCTGGCGTGGCCGTGGATGAGTGTGAGCAGTGTCGGGGGATTTGGCTTGACGCTGGTGAGGTTGGCCGCCTGGTCAAAATGTTCGAAATGGACGCCATCAAGACCGACTCCGAGACAGCTCGCCAGATCAAACAAGGCCTGGCCGGTCAGGGGCCCCTGGCTCAAGTTTCGGCCTTTCTATCCAAGCTTTTTGGGAAGCTGTTTGGTCAGCCGAAGGCCCAGCAAAAAGAACCCGAAGAGTCACTCGAAGACTGGATCCCCGAAATCAAGTCGCTAGGCTCTTGAACATTGAACCGTTTCCGGGGCCAGGCCGGGCCGCCTTGTTCACAAATCGGACACACATTTGGGGAGGGGGCGGAATAGGGTGCCATTATGATCGCCAGTCACCCTGCTTGCCGAAGCCCTATTGAACTACCTCATCAACATCGACCGGACAGCAAGCCCGACGAGAGGGAACGCTACCATGTCATTCTGGATGAGACCGAAGTCCCCGTCCTGGACAAATTCACACCCATGGCTCGCGCTCTTGACAGCAACGGAGACGGCATCGTCAGCGCTGACGAAATCCTCGATCCGGAAACCGATCTGGGACCGATCCAACTCGACCACGCTGATTTCACCTTCAGCCTGAAACATAGCCTGACCGGTCTAGCCTCTCCCTACGCATCCGCTTATCCCAGTGCGGCCCAGGTCGAAGCCAAGCTGGCCGACCTAGAACAGAGCTACCCCGATCTGGCCGAAAGAGTAGCTCTTGGAACTAGCGAGGAGGGACGAACCATCTGGGCCCTCAGGGTAGGGCGAGGCCAACGCGACCAGAAACCCGGAGTGATGGTGGTGGGTGGGCAACACGCGAGAGAGTGGGCTCCCAACCAGGCCGTCACCGAAACAGCCGAGCGCCTACTAGCCGGTTTCGAGACGGATCCTGAGATGACTCGACGCCTCAATAGCCTCGACCTTTGGTTCGTTCCCCTGGCCAACCCTGACGGCTACGAGTTCTCTCGTAACGCCAATCCCGACTGGCGCAAGAACCGCTCCAGCCTGGAGGGAGAGAAGGTAGGGGTCGACCTGAATCGGAACTTCCGGGCCAATTACCGCTTCTACGGAGACGCCCCCGACAGCAGTCAAGACGATGTGGGCGCTTCCGACGACCCAACCGATTTGACCTTCCGGGGACCTTACGCCCATTCCGAAAACGAAACCCAGGCACTCTCTGATCTGATCGATACGCGGGCCAACCTCGTGGGCGTCTTTGATGTCCACGCATTCGGCCGCCTGATTCTCTTTCCCAAGGCGGAAAGTGAGGAAAAACAGCAGGTCTACCAGGAGATCGCCTGCGCCATTCAAGAAAACCTCGATGTGCCCTACACTCCGCTAGCCATCCCCGATCTCTACCCGACAACCGGAGACATCACCGCTTACGCTGAATCGCGAGGCTTGCTCAGCATGGGACTGGAACTCGGGACCGCCTTCCAGCCGTCTCCCGACAAAGTCGATTCTTTGAAACAGAGAGGGTCGGAAGCGATTCTGACCTTTCTCGACCAGGCCCTCTTAAGAAACTCATGAAGTGGGTGCCATGGCTGATGATACTCCTTCTTGCGGTGGGCTGTAAGGTGGACCGTCCCGAACAAAGCTTTGAGCCAGGCGAGACGACCATGGAGCCCAGAGTCGAAGTGACGGTCGAGCAAGTCGCTCGCGCCGACCAACCGGTCCAGGTGCAGGTAGATTTTCAGGGGCCGGCCGAGGTCCATCTGGTCAGAATCCGCCGCAAAGAGCGCAAGACCCTCGAGCGCATTCCGCTGGAGAAGGGTCAAGTGACCTTCCAACCCAGGCCAGCAGAACGCCAGGTGGAAAACTTTCACGCCGAACTATGGCGGGGTGGCGACCCTCTTCCGCTGGGATTCGCCGCTTTCAGCCTGACTAGCGACTCGACTGAGCCCACAGAAAATCGAGCGGAGACGGCAACCCCTTCAGATAATCCCCAGCCGGACCCTTCCTCCCCAAGAGAAGGTAGTGGTGGCCAATAATAAAGCGAGCCTGGGCTACGGCTTCGGACAAATGGGCTCGGTCAGTTTCCATTCTCTCGACACAGCTCTGGTAGGCTGACGGTAAAATCCGTCCTTGAAGCATCAACAAAGCCGGATCCTGACGCCCACTAGCGAACGCAACGAACTTTTCCTGCATAGGCCTGCCCAGGTGACGGCTCACCAGATAATAAAAGACAAACGAGTCGACCCGACCGGGTTTTAAGTGGTGGGCCCACCAGAAATCCTGGGCAGCCGCTTCCAAACGCTGATCTTGCCAATAGACAAAACCCCTGAGAAGGTATGCTTGAGGATCGTTGGGCCGCGCCGCGATGGCTCTGCTAGCGTCACCGATGGCCAGGTCGAGACGACCTGCCCGGTAGTGGAGACTCGCTCTTCGCGTCAGGAGAGACCCGTTCTCCGGGTCGCGCAAGAGTTGGCGGTCGAGCATTTCAAGGCTTGGGCCGGCTAGCGCCCCCGCGCTGAGCAGCACAACCAGGATCCATTTTTTCATCAGTACATCCAAAGCACTTCTTGACGGAGACGCTTGGTCAATTCATAAAACGGTTCGTCGTGGACCAGGCCAAAATCGCTGAGGTCGAGTTGGAGTTCTCCGGCGCTGACCACTGCTTCCAAGCCAGGTCGATCAAGAACATTCCGCTCTGTCGTCAAAACCACGCCGTCCCGGACCCAAGTCAGTTCGGACCAGGACCCCGATACCCTGCGAAGGAGAGCGTGGCAAGCCACCATCGGCTCTCCCTCGACCGAGAAAGCCGAACTCGGAGCGGGGTCCAGACTCGACTCCTTCCACTCCACCAGGCTTTCCAAATGGATCCGTCTTTCTTGACTGTAGCTCGGCGGAGCCAGCAGAGAGGAGGCGGTCCAGTTGGGACAGGTCAACCAGGTCACTGGACCCAGACGCGGTGGCGAACTCAGATCGGCTTTGATCCCCTTCTTTTCAATCTTGGACGCCAATCCGAAAAAAGGTCGATTCAACAGCTGATTCTCCAGCCAGATCGGAATCGAGCAGTAGCGACCTCGCTCCTTTAAAAGGGCGATCTCGGGAAGGCGACGCCTAAAAAAAAACCTCCTGGTCTGGCGGGGAAAGAGAAAACCCCGGCAGCCGACTCGACTCTGAGGTCGTGGCGCTTGAGCGGTCCAAGACTGGAAGGCAGCCAGTCCGATCTCGAGATGGGAAAGGGCTGCGCCGCTTTCCTGTCCGTCGTGGAAGAAGGTTAACCCGTCGCTTTCGAGAGCAACTCGAATGAAGCTAGCTCCGCCAAGGACGGCGCCCTGAACAAACTTGAGCAGATAGAAGCTGGGGTCGGGGAGTTGGTAGCGCTCAAGCAGCTCCGACGCTCTTTGCTGATTGAGTGTGAAAGCTCCCTGGTCGGCGGTCTGACCTTGCGAACGGATCTCGTTGAGATGGTGCTCGAGGTCACCCACCGAGGTGGAGTATCAACTCTTGGAGACTCTGAGAAATTGGGCTGTGAAGCCACAGTTCGTGCAGAATTTTATGGCCATCGGGACAGATTGAGAACCGTCATCTCCCACGGGTAGCTTGCCGTGGATCGGCAAAGTGCCCCACTCCTGCGCGCCACACATCGGGCACTTGGAACTGTTATGCTCCCCCGCAATTTTATCGACGAAATCCTTCACTGAACTCCCTCCCTACAGAACAATTTTTCCCTCCTTCCACTCCTCGAACCGTCCTCCTCTTCCATGACAACGGAACATTTTCAAGGCTTCGGGAATAAAAGAAGAGTGACCGCTACGAAAAGCAATAAGGAGGAGTTATGGAGCACCATCGATGCCCGGCCTGTGGCGACCGGGGCTATGTAGGAAACGACCTTGTTTGCGGTTCGTGCGGCAGCCAACTGTTTCGGGTCGATCAGCGACTCACCACCGAGGGAGGCGGGCCTTCCCTGGTGAGAAGCCTCGGGGGAGCCGTGCTGATAGGGCTTGTTGTGGGGTTACTCGGTCTTTGGGCCAGGCCGGGAATGGCGGTGGCCCCGCCCGACCAAGCTCCACGCCTCGATGTGGCCTTCGTGATCGACACCACCGGCAGTATGGCCGATGAGATCGAGGTCGTGAAGGGTCAGGTCGGCAAGATCATGGACCGGGTTCAGTCCGGACAGCCCAAGCCCGACGTTCGATTCGGCCTGGTTCTGTATCGTGACCACGGAGACGCTTACGTCACCCGAAGCTTCCAGTTCACCCGAGATATCGACGCCATCGCGAACGACCTTCAGGAGGTGGAAGCCGACGGGGGAGGTGACACTCCGGAAGCCGTCAGCGAGGCTCTCCGCGTAGCTGTGGACGAACTGAACTGGGACCGTTCCCAGGATTGTGGCCGCTTGATGTTTCTGATCGGCGATGCAGCTCCTCATCAAAGGGGGAGGGGCTTTCGAGCAGAACTGGCGCGGGCTCGCCAGCTAGGCATCAAACTTCATGCTTGGGGCTGCAGCGGTATTCTGGAGAGCGGCGACAGCGAGTTTCGCGAGATGGCCCAAATTGGGGGAGGCGACTTCCAATACCTCACCTACCGCCAACAGGTCGTCAAAGCCGACGGGAGCCGAAGTAACGTGGTCTTTCAGGGTCGAGAGGCCTACGAGGTGAAGGCCGGGGCCGACTGGAAAAAAGGTGCCGCCAGGCTCCGTCGGGGTGAAGCCACCAAGCTCTCCAAGTCCGCTTTCTCTGCGCCCACGGCCTACGGTGCCGGAAGATTCAAGTCGCCCGCCTACCTGAGCGTCGGGAAAGAAATGGACAACAACCTGGACCGAGTCCTCACCGAACAAGTCATGGACGAAGCTCGAGTTCAGGGGGTCTACTACTAGCCTGACGAGAAGGCCCCGGGGTGAGAATCGTGATGACGGCCGCCCACGGGGGCTACGGTTCAGAGAGAGTGCCACTGGGAGGTGGCGCCGCCATCTGCGAGCGTCTCTGCGATTTCTGGAAAGACGATCCCGAGCTAGAGATCCATCTGTGTGCCCCGGGCCCCAACCCTCCCCCGGGGGTGGTTTATCATCATCAGCCTCTGCTGGACGTGCCCCCCTCTAGCCTGGATGAATTTCGATACGCCCGATTCTGTCGGAGCTTCGAGGCCAGCGTTACGAATTGCATTCTGGGGCTAGGTGAAGTAGACGCGGTTCTTGCTCACGACATCAGCGAGGGTCCCGACTTCCAAAAACTGGCTCAAGCGGGTATCGCCTGCCTGCCCATTTTCCACGTCGACGTGGTCGACTTCTTCAACAGGATCTATCTCAAGGAGCTCCTCCCTGTCGAAAAAGTGGTGGCCTTTTTCCGGGCCCTTCCCGCCTATCCTGACCTTTTGAAGCTGGTCTTCGAGAAGCAAGAGCAAGCGGTTCGCACAAGTCCTTGCCTGATCGTTCCGTGTCCGGCTATGAAACAAGTCCTGCAAAAGTGCTACCCAGGTCTCGACCCGACTAAGATTGAGGCGGTCGGCTGGGGTGCACCCGAAGCCGTTCCGGCCGAGGCTCCAGCCCTGGAGAAACGGGGACCACTTCTCATCACCCTCTCTCGAATCAGTCCCGAGAAAGGCCAAGACCGCCTTCTTCAGGCTCTCGAATGGGGTCACCGACGAGGAGAAATCCCACCGGGATTGGAGGTGGCCATCTGCGGAGGTCCGGCCTTTATGCAAGGTGAGCAGTTCTATCGCCAGCTCAAGCGAATGGCCGCGCGTTGTCCGGTGCCGGTCCATTTTCCGGGTCATCTCGGGGGTCAGAGAAAGCACAGTTATCTTCAATCGGCCGACCTCTTCGTGGTCGGCTCTCGCCACGAAAGCTACGGATTGACCACCTTAGAGGCTCTTCAACACGGTTGCCCCGTGGTGGCGGTGGAGAGTTGGGGAACTCAGGCCACCATCGAACCGGAATTTGGTCGGCTGGTTCCGCCGGGCAATGAGTTGCCGCTGCGCCTCTGGTGCGCGATTCGAGACCTCCTTGAGGCCGACCGGTCAAAGCTACGCCAGGCGGCCCAGGCCTACGCTCGTCGACATACCTTTGGGAAGGCGGCCGGGCACCTCAAGCAGCTGGTTTTGAACAATCGTTAATGAAGGTTTTTCTGGGTGAGAGGCTCGAACAGCCCAAAGCACGATGGTTAGCTTTCCCAGTCGCTGCGCAGCGCTAGCCTTTTTGACCGCCTTCGTAACCCTGGCGGCCCAGATCTTGATTCACCGCATGGTGTCGATCAAGCTGGTCAACAATTATGCCTTCCTCGTGATCTCTTTGACTCTTCTGGGGTTCGCCCACTCTGGGGTCATTCTGACCCCGCTGCTGGAGCGCTTCGAGCAGCGCTTCGGTGATGCTATCAGCTTCTGTACATCGGGTTTTGGGGTGGCCATGGTGCTGACTTCGGCCCTCTTCTACCGGGCCGGTATAGACTGGTTGCATCCGTTTTCGCGAACAGAATTTGTCGCTTCTTTCTGGCGCTTCATTCCTCTGGCTCTCCTCTATGCCGTTCCTTTTGTTTTCACCGGACTGATCCTGGGGGCTCTCCTCTCCCTACCGACTCTGAAAGCTCCCAGGATCTACTGTTACGACCTGGTAGGTTCGGCGCTGGGCGCGCTGGCGGCCTTACCTCTCATCACCCAGGTGGGCGTAGAGACTTCGGTGATGCTGCTTTGTTTGTTTCTTTTAGTCGGAGGGCTGGCGCTGGTACGCCCTGACTCGGGCGCCGGTTGGTCGGCCCTGGTCTGTGGGCTGCTCTTGACTGGATTCGCGCTAGCCAAGCCCAACGCCATCTTCGCCATGAATTATGCTCAGGGAACGATCCTTGGTCGGGCTCAGATCCCGGATAACGGCTTCGAGCTAGAGCACCTGGCCTGGGACCCGCTAGCACGCATCGAGGTCACCCGGGTCCCGGTGCCTGAGCCGAAGAGCTTCGCCTACCCGGCTTTCATCGGGGGTAACGAGAAATTTCGCCAGGGCTTTCAAAGGATCATCACCCAGAACAATACCGCCTTCACTTTCGCCTATCGCTATTCGGGTGAGCCTGAAAGCCTCAAGGGCATCGAAGAGACAATCTATGCGGCCGCCTATGTGGCCAGTGATGTGGCCGAGCCGAAGGTATTGGTTATCGGCGTCGGAGGCGGATTTGACCTGCTCAACGCCCTCTACTTCGGGGCCCGAGAGGTCACGGGAGTGGAGGTCAATCCAGCCACCATCAAGATTCTCAAGAGGGACCTGAGGGACTATTTTCGCGGCTGGGTCGAGGACCCCCGGGTCCGGCTGGTCTTGGGAGAGGGGCGCTACTTTCTGACCAGCACTGAGGAGCGCTACGACGTCTTGCAGCTGTCTGGAGTCGACTCTGCTAGTGGCACCCCGGCGGCCGCCCATGTTTTTTCCGAGAACTTCCTCTATACCGAGGAGGCCTTCGATGAACATCTGTCTCGGCTCACCGACGACGGGGTCTTGAACATGATGCGACTAGAGTGGAGCCCTCCGCGCGAGATGTTGCGCGCTCTGGCGACGGCGGTGGGGGCTCTGCGCCGGAGAGGGGTCAAGCAACCGGCTCAGCACATAGCCATAATCACGACCATTGAGGGGAACTTCACGGCTCTCCTGGTCAAACTGAAACCTTTTGACGAGGCAGCCGTCGAGCGTCTGAGAGAGTGGACCGAGGCCAACCCCTACTTCTCCCTCTCGGCCGTTCCCGGCGAAAAGCCCGATCAGTCCAACGCCTATCGGCACTTCTTGAGTCTGGGTGACCCCCTCCTCGAAAAAGCTTTTTTGGCCAGCTATCCTTTCGATATTCGTCCGGTGACCGATGACCGCCCCTTCTTTTTTCGCTTCTCCTACTGGTGGCACCTGACCAGTTCCAACCCTCTCGCGGCCTCGACCATTCCCGTCCTGGAACTCAGCGTCTTGCTGTTGTTGCTGACCTGCCTGTTGGCGGTAGCTCTGTGCGTTTATCTGCCGCTGAAGCTACTCTCTGAGCCGGTGGCTATTCCGTGGAGATACACCGTTTACTTTGGCGCCATCGCTCTCGGTTACCTGGCCGCAGAGATCGGCTTTATCCAGAAGTTTTCCCTGTTCCTTGGCCATCCCTATTACGCCCTCTCGGTCGTTTTAGCCGGACTGCTTTTCTTTACCGGAATAGGTTCTTTACTCTCAGAGCGATGGGCTTCTACCCCCGCAGCCCTCTTGAAGGTCAGCCTCTTGTTAGCGGTAGTGCTGGCCCTGCTGAGCCTGGCTACGTCCGGCTGGTTGACCGCCAACCTCACCCTTCCGTTTGCTGCTCGTTGCCTGATCGTGATGATGATGTTGGCCCCGGTGGGCATGTTGATGGGCACTTTCATGCCTTCTGGTCTAGAACTGCTCAAAGCTGAGCAGCCCGCTCTAGCACCTTGGGGATGGGGCATTAACGGAATCTTCTCAGTGCTGGCGCCCATCGTTGGGATCGCCATTGCCACCACCTACGGCACCACCGTGCTCTTGCTAGCAGCGATACCGATCTATCTGCTAGGTGCGGCCGCTCTCCAAGGACGCTAGCGGGAGCGAGTACGACACCCTAAAGACCCAGTGCCTTCTCGAGGTCGGGATGCCAACGGGGCTTTCGTTTATCCAAAAAGGCTCCCAGGCCTTCGCGCCCCTCATCGGAGCCGCGGGCTTGGGCGGTTGCTTGGGCGGTGATGGCGGTCTGTTCGGCGTGGGGAGTCTCCCAAATCTGACGCATGAGCGACTTGGTGGCGGCCTGAGCCCCGGTGGCTCCAGACAGCAACGCCCTGACCGTCTTGTCGACCTCCTCGTCGAGATTGTCGGCCACGGCGTGAACCATTCCGATGCGAAGCGCCTCCTCGGCCCCGAAACGGCTGCCCGTCAAGAAGCGAGCCCGAGCCTCGGAAAACCCGAGCCGACGCATCACGAAGGGGGAGATCACCGCGGGAACGATGCCCAAGCGCACCTCGGTAAAGCCGAAGAGAGCTTTGGGGCCGGCGATGGCCAGGTCCACACTGCAAACTAAGCCGCTTCCTCCTCCCAGAGCTGCCCCCTGAACTCTGGCCACCACAGGTTTGGGGCAACGGTCGATGGTCTCAAAAAGATTGGCCATGCGTCGGCCAGAAGCGCGGTTCTCGTCATCACTGGCGTGAGCCTGAGAACGCATCCAATCGATATCGGCCCCAGCTGAAAAAGATTTTCCCTCGCCAGCCAGCACGATCACTCGGGCGGCCGGGTCCTGAGCCAGGTTCTCGAAGGTTTGATTGAGTTCCTCAATAACGGTGGCGTTGAAGGCGTTGTGGACTTCCGGTCGATTGAGGGTCACCCGGGCCACACCCCGGTCGATAGCGATTTTGATGGTTTCCATCGCCGGAGCTTTTGCCCCCTCGGCAGGAATCCTTCCAGGAAGGTCCGAGTTCGGCCAGAGCAGAAGCAGCTTGGATATATGAAGACAGAAAACAAGCGATATGGAATTCTAGTGGGTGGTGGACCAGCCCCTGGAATCAACTCGGTGATCAGCTCCGTGACCATCGAGGCGACCAAGCGCGGCCACACGGTGATCGGAATCTACGACGGCTTCCGACACCTGATGGACGGTAACACCAAGATCGAGTTCCTGACCATCCCCAAAGTGACTCGAATCCATCGCCTCGGCGGCAGCATTCTGCACACCTCACGAGCCAATCCCACCAAGAACGAAGTCCATCTCCGCAATACCGTCGAGACCCTCAAAGACATCGGGATCACCCACCTGGTCACGATCGGCGGCGACGACACCCTCTTTTCAGCTACCACAGTAGCCGAGTATTCGCGGAAATACCTCAACCACGAGTTGTCCTTCTGCCACGTGCCCAAAACGATCGACAACGACCTCCCGCTGCCGGCGGGCATCCCTACCTTCGGATTCGAGACGGCTCGAGCCGAAGGAGCCCGAATGATCTCCACCTACTTCACCGATGCACGCGCTACCGGCCGCTGGTTCGTGGTCGTGGCCATGGGCCGAAAGACCGGCCATCTCGCTCTGGGAATCGGCAAGTCAGCCTCGGCCACCTTGACGCTCGTGCCCGAGGAGTTCCCCAACCGGCTCAGTCTGCCCCTGATCGTAGACACCATCGCGGGCTCGGTGATCAAGCGGCTGGCCCTGGGTCGCCCTCACGGCGTGGCTATCGTGGCCGAGGGATTCCTGGAATTCCTCGACGAGGGAGAGCTGAAAAAGCTCCTGACCAGCCACCAATTCCTGGAGCACGACGAGCACGGCCACCTGAGGCTGGCTGAGCTCAATTTCTCGGACATCCTCAAATTCTCCCTGCGCAAGCGCCTGGCCGAGTTCGGTATCGACCTCCGTATCATCGACCAGGAGATCGGCTACGAGCTCCGCTGCGTCCCCCCCTGTGCCTTCGACATCGACTACACGCGCAATCTCGGCTTCGGGGCGGTCGACTTTCTTGAGAACGGAGGGACGAGCGCGATGATCACCATTCAAGGCGACCGCTTTGTGCCCATGACCTTCGCCGATCTTCAGGACGAGAGCACTGGCAAAACCCGGATCCGAGCCGTTGATATCCGGTCTCTTTCCTTTCGCATCGCTCGCGAGTATATGATTCGCTTAAACAGGACCGATGTCGAAAACGAAGAGACCCTTCGTCGCTTGGCCTCGGTCGCTCACCTCTCGCCCGAGCAGTTCCGTCAAGAGTTCGACCACGTCCTGACCGACTACGTCCCGGTCGACCCAGTCCCGATTCAAGCCTGAACGGGACCCTGTAGTGTCGGCTCCTGTTGGAGCGAGCGAATGCCCGGCCTGCGAGAGTGAACCAAAAGCTTAAGAAGTTGTAAACTTTTTCGCAAAGAGTCCAATCGGAGAGGATCCTCGCACGGCGCCGTTGTAGAGGTTCAACAACCGCCTATGTCTTCTTAAGGACCACCATGCACGAGGCTCTTAAAAAATCAATCTCGGTGGAGTTGGTCTCGTTCGTCGGAGAGAAAACCGATTCTCTACCGAAGACCAGACCGCTGCCACGTCTGCAAGTGACACCCAGCCAATTGACGAAGCATCGATCACTGAGGACGACCCAAGGGTCATTGCTGAGGCTAAGGGGAAGCCCAAACGAGAAAGTCGCGAGACTGGGACAACCCCGCCCCCGGCTTCCGAACCAAGCCCGACGGAAGTAGCCACCGGCATCGACGGCATCGTGCGAACGGTCGAAACGACCGCCCGTGGGAGCTTGGTAGAACTTGAACCGACCACCTCTTTGGTGGCCCCGGCCGGTCGCAATCCCTTCGCTGCCCACCTCAAGGCGGAACGTCCTCCCACCAGCCTGAGGACTGAAAGCTTCAATCTTTTTCAGCACGATAGCCAAGGAGAGTTCGTTTGGAAGAAAGACGGGCCTCCCTCATCAGGCCACATTCACACCCACCCGATCGGGGTCCACGTTCACAGCGAAACGGGCGAGAGAATTCTTGTTAAGGGTGGCCCCAGCCACACCTTACGCGCGGATTTCGCTACCTCCAGATTCATGGAGATCGCTGATTTGGAAGCTCCCAGGTCTAGTCTCATCAAAGATGAAAAAGGGTTGCTCCTAGGGATCGAATTCTTGGAGGGCTACGAAGGAGGCATGGAGCTCCCCGAGCGCTTCCACGATGACGAGCGAATCCAAAAGGGTCTCCTAGTTCAGACCATGGTCTTCAACTACGACTGTGTCCCCTGGAACTTTATGTGGGAGAAGGAAGGCGGCCAGGGAGTTTCCTTCATCGACTTTGGCGCGAGTTGTGGTTCCCGAGCCCAGGGCGGTTTTAACGGTTTCCCCGACAAAGTGGACGCCGAGCAGCTCAGGCACGTCTTGACTAATCCGCAGTTTGGCGGGCCCGCCAACCCGGCTTTTGACAACCTCGTTCCTCTTGCCCAGGTAGAGAAAGGCCAAATTGTCGTCAAGAAACCTGAACTGATGCGGGAAATGGTGACAACTCTCTCAAGAATCACTGACGAGTCTATCGATACAGTCGTTAGAGAAGCCTGGGAAGACATCCCTCGCGAAGAATCCCTAGCAGATCTGCAAGGCCGACTTGCGAAGCTGGACTCGAAAAGTGAGTACAAATCCTCGTTGGCGCGACAGACCATTCAGGTCATTCTCGACGACTTCGAAGGAGACCAGGCCGCCTATTTTGCTCACGCCCTCAAGGGCCGGCGAGACAGCCTTCTGGAAATGTTCAAACCCCATACGAGATCCGACTCATGAGAATCCTTCCTAGAAACTCACCGAGTTTAGACCGACCATGAACAGCGAAGTGAAAGCTCTTATTTCCAGGCTACAGGCCTGCGAGAGGTATAACGATACCACGATGATACTTCAGAATCTGACTGAAGACGCCAGTGGAGCACGGCTCGCTAAAGGAGTGAGAATCGAGGTCGGACCGATAGGTCGGATCAAGAGAGAGTCGGAAGCCCTTTCTCGAATCGAAGCCCTAGATTTGAGCTTCGCTCCGAAGCTGGTAGAAGTCATCGAAAAGGACGACTTCGGAGTTCTGGTGACACGGCTCGGAACTCATGACGACCAATCTGTTCGCCAGGAGGAATTTGGCTACGAACCAGATTTCCGACTTTCGGTGCAAGCCAAACAACGACTCTACCGTGACGTGGACATGCTGACAAACGCAGAACTCTACAATGGCGCCGTCCACAGATATGGGTGTTGGTATGTTCACAATGCTACTGACCAACTAGTCGTCTTGCCCTGGTTCCGCCTGACCGAGGACGAGTCGCTCGAAGAGCGGGAATCCTGTCGACAGGACTTCAAGCGAATGGTGGAGCTATCCTGAATCAGCAGTTGATGTGCTGAGAAGGAGCTGCTGGAGGCCGAGATGTTCAACAAGCTCAACCAAATAGCCGGACAGAAGTTCCAACCGGCTCCCAAGCTCGCTAGTAGCAATCCACTCTCAGTGGAACCGGCCCTGCCAGAGCCGCTAGACGAGAAATCAACTCCCACCCTGAAGCCTTTTTCGGTCTACAGTAACAAAGAGTTTAAACCCCTGCCACTAGTCGAGGGTCTAGACTACAAGCCTGCATATTCCAGTATTGAGAGCTTCTCAGAAGAGGAAACCTCTTCTGAGGAAAAGGAATCGTTTACCCACCAACCTGCCCATCTCTTTCCCCCCCCGCCCAAGTTACTGGTAGACTTAGATGAACCTCTTTCGAACTTCACGTCTTTTAAAGCGCACTCCCTCTCCACCGCCTTTATGACTGCAAGCCTTCGGAGTATGGTTGATGGGTCAAATTCCAACTACAAGGGTCTGGCCAAAGCCCACGGAGTAAAATCAGACATGCACGTTGGCGTGGAGCTTGAACCAGCTCTCGGTCAAGGCGCCGCCGAGAAGAGACTAATAGAATGGCGAATGGGTCAAGTCATCTCTCTCCTCGACGGGGGGCATCACGAAGTTGCCAAAGCAGTCGCTGAAGGTAAGCATGATCAACTTCTGGGGAAGTCTGTCCTAGAATCGAAGACCTCGGCTCAGAAGTCACCAGTGGCCAAAGTCAAAGCCTGGTTTGGCAAAGTGATTGAAGCCTTAACAAAGACGACGAAAGACCCGAGTTTCGCCCTGGCCGTTTCGATGACAACCGGCACTACTGGACCCGTCCTCTCATCAACCTCGGAAGCACTCAAGACACCTGATGAGACTGCTGAAGGCCCCTCGCCAACCAGCCCACCATCTGAAAAGGTCCTCGTTCCCCCCCTGTGGGGGAACAAAGTGACCTCGTCTACCCAATTAAACGAGTTGCTGGACGAGGTGGTGGAGATCCTTCTCAAGCCTACGCCCAGAAAATTCCGAGACGAGAGTGATTCAGTCGACCAAGAAACTTCATCGACTCAGCCAGTTACCAGACCCGAAAAGACCGAGGTCAAGACCGGCCAACTTTGCCTTGACCTGGGCCGATTGGGGCCGAAGTTCGGTGACCGTTTGCCGGAGCCAGATACAGCAGAAACCAGTCAACCCGAATCGGCACCATCCGATCACAAAGATCAGTTCAAGCTGGACCTCTCACTCTACCAAAGCACCCGGGACTGGCCGGGTGCTGAAATTGATTGCCATGAGTGGTCCTTAGAACTTGCCCGTGACCCAGATTATCGAGCAGAAACTGTTCCAGAAAACCTGAGAGCCGTCCGGGTCGGCATTCCTGGTCGGATTCGAACGGCAGCCGAGCTCAACGATCAACAGGTCACCGAGGTTCTCAATGCCCAACTCCAACCCGTCTCCATAGCCGCTGTCGGCGAGTTACTAGACCAGTTTCCCCACGATAAAAGGCCGCTAGCAACCGCTGCTCTGGAAGTGCTTTCCCGTTCTGCTAGTCTGGACCACTATCAAAGCTTGGCCGACCACATTGAACTTAGGGGCAAGCCAGAAGAGGAAAACGGCAGTCACAAACCCGTAAAACTCTACTCAGAAGCTGATGGCTCGCTCGCCGACGCCTTACGCTACACCGTTTCGCGCAAGAGACTGTTCGATTGCAAAAGCCCTATCGAGTTGACTAATTGCAAAGACGAAGAACCCTGTCTTCTCCTCGATCAGGCCATGGTCAAACGACTAGAAGACAGCCCAGAGCTGGTCGATGAATTCGTGAAGGCCAAATCGCCGGTCCTCTGCCCTTCCATTCAGATCGCAGGATGCAACCCTTCCACCGTAGCGAGTGCGGAGAGCCTACAGCCGAAACTGTCATCAATTGTAGCCGCAGCTGAGAAGGCGAAAGAAGCTGGCGTCAAGGCCTCATCGGATACCGATCTAGTCGAGCAGGTCCTCGACAGTTTGGCACGTGAGCGCCTGGCAGCGATCAACCCAGCCCTGCTTGACCGTTACGAAACAGTTCCGATCAAGCCGTTGAAAACCGATGAAAGCGCAGGAGAACTAGACACTCAGGCCCGGATCGCCTACCAGCTTAACGGAAGCCAGGCCATTACTCTCGAACAAACGACAAAGATACTCGACAAAGTCCCAGAAGAGTGGAGGTCAATGGCTCGTGAATTGGTCAGCCAAAATTCCGAGGTCCAAAGCCCGAGGGCGATGTCCCAACTAGCCCGTACACAACTTCGCCGAATCCACGAGTTTGCTAAAACCGTTGGAGTCGAAGCTGAGGACATCCGTTTCGTTGTATACGACTCCAAAAAGAGCTACGGAGTTTATAGTCACCTTTTTAAGGAAGCCAATCTGAACCAGCTACGACCTTCGCAATTTGTAAGCCAAGGGGCACTCCCGGACGTTCGCGAAAACCTCAAAGGCAAAAAGCAACTCTATGTAATTTTGGATGACTATGCCGGCTCAGGCGAAAGCCTCTTAATTGACGCCCGTCGTAGGGTCCGTAACCTGGTCGGAAAGGATCCTCAAATCGTCTGCGCCCCTTCAATTTCAACGACGCAAGCTTTTGAGGCGCTCAACAGAGCTCGGAGGCCAACGATCGACCCCAACTGCCAGCTGATAGCAGGTCGGGTTATCGCTTGTGTCGAGGATAGCCCCCTGGCTATTGAAGGCGACAGAGCCTACCGATCAGCTGTCATCGGCGGACTTGGCGATGACTGCGGATGGAGTCGGACTGGTTCCTGCGTCTCCCTACCTTACATGGGCCCGGATAACAACGGCTCCCTCTTCGGGGGAGACATGTTTAACCCTTTCTTCGTCATCAATGGCAATACGTCCGCCTGTAAATCGGCAGGGCAGGTGAGGCCGATCACCGACCTTCTTGAGCCTGTCGCGCGGGGGGAACTTCAAGCGCTCGGTCACGACCTTGAACAAAGGCCGAGTCTCAAAGGAGAGGATGTGGAGCCGCTCGGTGACCGCGTCATCGAAGTTCTCGCCTTAGCCGAAAAAACCGGCGGTATCTCAAGAATTCATGAGCAAAGCATTCCATCCTCCGTCTCCCGAACGGTCGTTGAGCGGCACGGAGAGAGAGCCAAACAACTCGCGGACCGATGTCGAGAGGCTCGTGAAAAGACCTCACCAGGTTCCGCTGAAGAGCTTTTAGGACTGGCTCATGAAGTTCTGGTCCGAAACAGAAAGGAAATTGAAACAATTACGCAGGCTCAAGCCAACAACGACAGACCACTTGACAGAGCAGGCAGCGCCGGCAACACCTCCTAGAGCTGCGGAAGCAAGTTCCGCCACCCATGGTCGGACGTTCTCGCGTGACTTGTTGGGCATCGCTCTGCCGGACCCCATTGTCAATGGGGCTTCCGGCCTAGCTCCTAGAGAGGGATGTTGCCGTGCTTGCGAGCGGGAGCGGTGACCCGTTTGCCCTCGAGAGTGCGCAGAGCTTCGATCAACCGCACACGAGTCTGGGCCGGCTCGATGATGTCGTCGATGTATCCGCGAGAAGCGGCCACGTAGGGCGAGGCAAAGCGGGCCGTGTAGTCGTCAACAAGTTCTTGCCGCTTCTGCTCCGGGTCAGCCGCTTCCGCTAGTTCGCGCCGGAAAATGATATTGATGGCCCCCTGAGGACCCATCACGGCGATCTCAGCGGTGGGCCAGGCGAGGTTGAGGTCGGCCCGGATATGAGAAGAGCACATGACGTCGTAGGCCCCGCCGTAGGCTTTCCGAAGAATCACCGTCACTTTGGGAACAGTGGCTTCGCAAAAGGCATAGAGGAGCTTGGCACCGTGCTTGATGATACCACCGTGCTCCTGTTGAACGCCGGGCAGAAAGCCCGGCACATCGACCAACGTGACCAGAGGGATGTTAAAAGCGTCACAGAAGCGCACGAACCGAGCTCCTTTGATGGAAGCTTCAATATCGAGCACTCCGGCCAGCGTCTGAGGGTTATTCGCCACCACGCCGACAGGGGCTCCGTCGAGCCGGCCAAAGCCGACCACGATGTTGCGAGCCCAGTCAGAGTGAATCTCGAGAAACTCGTTCTCGTCGACTAGCTCAGTGACCACCTCCCGCACGTCGTAGGGTTTGTTGGGGTCGGAAGGGACCGTTTTTTCCAAGGCAGGGCACAGTCGGTCGGCGGTGTCTTGGGGAGTTTTGCGAGGGGGTTGCTCCAAGTTGTTGGAGGGCATAAAAGAGAGCAACTGACGCAGGGCCTCGAAACAATCCTGCTCGTCTTCGGCCGTCAAGTGGGCCACGCCCGACACCGATGAGTGGGTGCCTGCCCCTCCTAGACGTTCGAAGGTCACCTCTTCATTGGTCACCGTCTTGATAACATCGGGTCCCGTGATGAACATGTGGGACTTCTCTTCCACCATCACGATAAAGTCGGTGATGGCGGGAGAATAGACGGCTCCGCCGGCACAGGGACCGAGAACGGCTGAGAGCTGGGGCACCACTCCCGAGGCCTTGGTGTTGCGGTAGAAAATCTCGGCATAGCCTCCCAAGGAGACGACCCCCTCCTGAATCCTGGCTCCGCCGGAGTCGTTCAGACCGATAATGGGAGCCCCGTTCTGAACGGCCAGATCCATCACTTTGCAGATCTTGGCGGCGTGCATTTCCCCCAGAGAGCCCCCAAACACCGTGAAATCCTGAGCAAAAAGATACACCAGACGTCCGTCGATGGTGCCGTGTCCGGTGACCACGCCGTCTCCCAGAAACTTCTTGTCTTCCATCCCAAAGTCTGAGCAGTTGTGGGTAACGAATCGGTCGAGTTCTCGGAAACTACCCGGGTCGAGCAGCTGCTCCATTCGCTCTCGAGCGGTCAGCTTGCCTCGCTTGTGCTGGGCTTCAATACGGGATTCACCGCCCCCGAGAGCGCTCTTTTCACGTTGCTCTCGAAGCCGTTCGATTTTCTCGTCCATGGTGGCTAAGCGCGTTTTCGTTTTCACAAGTCCTCCGGCTAAAAAAAATGGGATAGCTGAATGATTTCGGGATGCTGATCGAGTTGATCCAGATCCAGCTCAGAGCTTCTGAGCCGAGTCACCCTTCCGGCCTTTTCTAAAAACTTCTCCACTCCCTCGATTTCCAAACGGCTGCGATCGATGAAGGGGGTGGCGTAGTGCATCGGAATGGCCAAGCGAGGCTGGACTGCTTGAATCACCTCCACGGCAGCTGCGCCGTCGAGGGTGTAATCGCCTCCCCCACAGGGCACTAGCAAAACATCGACCGAGCCCAGCCAGGAGACTTCCTCATCGGTTAGACCCCGCCCCAGGTCCGACAGATGGGCCACGGTCAGGCCCTCGGCCTCGAGCCGGAAAGCCACCACTTTACCCAACCGTCGCCCCTCTTCGCGGTCGTGGTCGAGGACCAATCCCCGGCATTCAACCAAGCCAAGCTTTCGGGGTGCTGCCCCTCGAACCACCGTGGTCGGCCCCGTTACGGCCCCGACGTGGTTGTGGTCAAAATGATCATGACTGACCAGCGTATAATCAGCCGGCCGCAGTGGCTCCTGGTAGCCCACCGAGGGATGGTAAGGATCGATGACCAAACGAATCCCGCCCCGAGTAGTGAGCGCGAAACAGGAATGACCGTAATAATCCAGCCGCATAGCCCGGGGTTACACTCTCACCAAGAAGTTCCTGTTGACACCTTTGCAGTTAAACTGTAATATTGTTTTATGAGAACCAGCTGTCTGACCATTCAAGACCTTGTTCTTTCTCTTGACGACTCGGGTCGTTGCCGAGACCACGATGGCCTGTGCCAACTCTTTCAACGGTGTGACAGCCAAGATCCTCAAGTCTGGGCGACCTGGCACCAGTATGACCAAGAAGGCTTTCTGGGCTGTCGGCAACTGGCGAGGCTCTCGGAGTTGGTGGTCCAAGACTCGACTTATTCTGGATTCTGTCCGAGCTGCCGTCACCCGGTGGAGCATTTGCCTTGGGATCCGCTCACCTGCTACCGACCTGACCAAAGCCCTCGTTTGCGCTACTTACCACGACGCTTGCTCGGGTTGGTGACCCTTTTACCGCTGCTCTTCGTCGTGCCCACGGTGGCCCTGGGCTGGCACTTTCTAAGGCTCACCTTTGTGCCCGCCAAAAGCCCGCCCCTGAAGCTTGGGCAGCTGGTCGAAAAGACAAGTCGATTTGTTTTTCTCCAGGATTTTGGGTGGATTCATTTGGTGGTCTGCTTGCTGACTCTGGGCGGGGGAGCAGTGTGGCTCGGTCAAGCCCTCTATTGGTTCTGAAAAAAGGCCGCGTTGCGGTCGGCGAAATCAGCTTGATCAGAAGGCAACTCGTCCTCAGCGAAGATAGCCGCCACCGGACAGACCGGCACGCACGCTCCGCAATCGATACACTCGACCGGGTCGATGTAGAACATCGGCTCGTCTGGTCCGGTATGAATGCAGTCCACCGGGCAATACTCTACGCAAATCCCGTCTTTGACCCCAAGACAGGCTTCTCCGATGATATGGGTCACAGGTTCTCCAAAGCCTCTCGCTGACAAATTTTGATGGAACGGCCGTGGCGCTCCAGTAAACCGTCTCGCTCAAGACGGATCAACGCCCGACTCAGACTCTCTCGGGCCGCTCCTAAAAGAGAGGCCCACTCGGCGTGAGTGAAGGGAAGTCGAACGGTGTGCTCATGGTCTTGCTGGCGCGACCACTCTAAAAGGTTGCGAGCCAGCCTTTGCTCCAGGCTGAGGAGCCCGAGTTCCTCGATACGAACCTCGAGACTCTCGATGCGACGAGTAAACTCTCGCAAGAACGCTTGGGCGAGATGGGAATGCTGGAGGGTCAACTGACGCACTCGCACCAGAGGCAAAATCAAGACCGTCGAACTTTGTAGACAAGAGGCAAAGGAGCCATGCCGTTCGTCTCTCTGAAAGAGCACGGCTTCATCGAGGGTATGAAAAGGCTCTTCCACCGCCAGCGTCTGCTCTCGTCCCTCAGGGGAAGTCCGAAAGATTCGCACTTTGCCCTTCACCAGAATATGAAGGCCGTTGGCCCGGTCTCCGGCTGAGAAGAGTCGCTGCCCCGCCAACAAGCCTTGAAAGCGGGCGCAACGGGCCAGATCGTCGAGAACAGCCTCAGGTAAACGACGAAAAGACGGCACCCTCCGCAAGTAAGTACGCAGCCGCTCTCGGCGGCGCTTCTCCTCGGGCGACTCGGTGGCGGCCACCGTTTCTCCTAGTTCGCGTCGAATGCGATCGATGTCGGTGGCCAAAAACCGTCGCCAGCCTCGATGGTCGCGCGAGGCGGAGCTGATTCGTCCCTCTCGAAACCAACGCAATAACGTGCTGCGACTGACCCCTAAAGCCTGGGCCGCCTCGGATGAGGAAAGAAAAGTCTCCATCGCTGCTATCCTATCGAGAGCAGGCCTTCAGCACAAGGCCGAAAAGAGAAGACCATGGTGGTCATCGATGGGTCGTATGAAGAAGGTGGAGGTCAGATCCTGCGGAATTCCCTGGCCCTTTCGGCTTTGACGGGAAGGCCTTTTCGTCTTGAAAGGATCCGCTCTCGTCGCCCTCAACCTGGGTTGAAAGCCCAACATCTCGCGGCTGTCCAGCTGTTAGCTCGAATGACGACAGCCGAGGTGGAGGGAGACCATCTCCACTCTACCGAGCTCAGCTTCTCTCCCCAGTCCCTCCAGCCCGGCCACTATTCCATCGATGTCGGCACAGCCGGCTCGGTAACGTTGTTGCTGCAAGCTGCCCTCTTGCCCGCTCTCTTCGCCGGTGGTAAGGTCGAGCTGGAACTGGTAGGAGGCACTGACGTGCGCTGGGCCCCACCCGCCAACTACCTCAGCGCCGTCTTACTCCCGTTTTTCCGAAAGCTGGGCACGATCTGGGACGAGGTCGGCCCCAGGGGCTTTTTCCCGAAAGGGAAAGGCCGCTTCTCGTGCTCGGTTCAAGGGCTCTTTACCAACTGGCAAAAGCTCGCTCTTCCCTCTCTTGAGTGGGTTGACCCGATCAAGCCCAGCAGAGTCCGGGTGCACTCGCTCTGTAGCCATCAGCTAAGAAAGCGAAAGGTGGCTGAGCGTCAGGCCAACTCTGTCCTTGAGCCGTTGTCCGACCTTTCACCCCAGGTGGTGACCGAGGTCGCCAAGAGTCTCAGCCTCGGTTCCTCGATCACGGTCTGGGCCGAAGCCGAAGGGGACGACTGGCCCTGGCGGTTAGGGGCGGACCAACTCGGCGAAAAGGGTCTTCCCGCCGAGAAAGTTGGCCTCAAAGCGGCCCGTCTGTTTCGCTCGCGTCTTGAGCACCCTCATCCGATCGAAGAACATCTGGCCGACAACCTGGTGCCCATCTTAGCTCTGGTCGGGGGCAGACTGAACTGCCAAGAGGTGACCCCTCATACCCGAGCCAACTGCTACGTTTCCGAAAAATTCCTGGGGCGCCGGGTAGAAATCCGAGGCTCACAACTTGTGGTATGAACCGCATCGTCCCTTCCTGACGGCTCGTTGGAGCCAGCTTTGCCTGGTGAATTTCGAAGTCAATCCCACCTGGTTGGAGTCCTTCGTGCCGGCCGGCCTTCAGCTGGAGGTGGTCGATGAGAGCGCCTTCGTCTCTCTGGCGGCCCTTCACTTTCGGGAGGTAAGAGTGTTGGGAGTCAGTTGGCCCGGCTACCGAAGTTTTCCCCAATTGACTTTAAGATTCCAAGTCCGAAGCCAAGAACGGCGGGGGGTCACCACGGTCCGAGACTTCGCTCCCTCAAAGCTCCCTTGTTGGGTGGCTCGCCAGCTTTATGGCCAGCCATACAAAGCGGCTGAGCTGAGCAGCCGGAGGAGGAGCGATGAAATCGCTTGGACTCTCCTTTGGGGTGGTGAGGAGAATCGGCTGGAATTTACTCTAGCCAAGACCGTCCAAGCCCCCACCAGCGAGGACTCCTTCTTTCTCGAACACAAATGGGGCTACTCGGTCCTCCCCGACGGAAGGCTCCAAGAATCCAAAGTCTTGCACCCACCCTGGACCACCCGCCGGGTGCTCGACTGGAATCTTCACTTTGATTTTGGCAAAGTCTACGGGCCGGAGTGGACCTTTCTAGACCACCTGTCGCCCCGCTCCTGCTCTTTCGGGGTCGACTCTCAGGTGGCTATTTTCCCTCCTCGGCTCAGTCCTGAACGTTGACGCTGTGGTCACCAACGGTCACAAGCTCGAGGTCCTGTTCGAAGAATCCCGCTTCCGCCTGCGAAGAAAAAAGGTCGAATCTCTCCCTGAGGGTCTCCTCGAACCGGTCCGGTGGAGTAGTTTCCCCCAAGCCGATGTAGAGAAAGGCCGCCTCCTCAGGATGGCCGTCCATCTGTTGACAGCGAAGAAGAGTTGAATAAAGACCTAGTCGCCGCTCAAGATCGTCAGGACCGAAACGAAGAAAGGCCTCAAGATCGCGGGCCAGGCCGTCGTGCTCGGGGCCGCCGGCTCGGAGCAAAGTGGTGGCCACCGAAGCTTGGTGCGTCTTTGGCAGCGCCACCGTCAAAAGAGGAAGAGCGGCCTCTGCCTGCTTGACCGAGGCTCCCCCCGCCAAGAGGGTGACCACCAGGTCCCCGCGGTGACGTCGACCGTCGGGAGTCGAACTCATCTGACGAGCTCTGAGGAGCAACCCGACTCCCTCCTTCTGGCTTCCGGGCGTGGCCGCGAAAAGACGGACAGCCGTGTCGAGGAGAGGTCCAACTTCCTGGTCATCGGCGCTCTCTACGAGCTTCGAATAGAGCTCTACCAGACTCCGCACGCTTTGCTCGGGAGCCCAGCTCTGGGCCAGGCCGTCAAACACCTCGAGACGATCTTGAAGACTAAGGGGGCCTGCTGGTCGAGCGACAGCCTCAAACAGTTCGCCTTGCTCCCAGGCGTTGGGAGCGAGACGTTCCAGCAGGTCATCCAAGCCCAGTTGAAGGGCCTGCCTGGCCTGCAAAGCTTCCTGGTGGCATTCTTCCAGGTCGTGAGCTGATCCCACCCCTGGATTTTTGACCAGAGTCTGCCCGTTCCACCCTACCGAGATCCAGTTAGAAACTCTGGCTACCTGGGCGTAGGCCTTCCAGGGGCCGTCGAACTGAAAGGTCCCGACCTCAAAACCGTCAGCCAGCATCGCCTTGATCCGTCGTCCAGCTTCGGGCTTGGCCAGAACCTTCTCATCGCCGCTCGCATAGAAGAAGTCGACCCCTTCAAGTTGGTGAGGCTCGTAGGTGTGAAACTCTTCCCCATCGGGCGAACGAAGGACAATGTGGTCCCCGGAACTCGACCAGGTTTTGCGCGCGGGGTCGGTAGCCATCTCGTAGGCAGGAACCGTCCCACAAGAACGCTCCTCCCCGTCTCGAGGACGCACCGAAATCTCCCAGCCGTGACGGCGAAAATTCTTTAAGGCCCGGACGACCGTCTCGTTCTCACACTGCTCAGGGGCAATCAAGTCCAGCAGAGCTGCGACACCGTAGAGGTCCTCGTCACTGCGAACCTTCTGGGTTCCTTCCGGGGTTACCACCCAGAGGGCCCTGTCACGGTTGGCCTCCTGAAACGCCAGGGGCTGACGCGATTTCACTAGCCAGCCCTGCTCGGCTTCAAAATGCACCCCACTCCGCTCTAGCTTGTCGACCACTTCGGGAACAGTGGGCCGGGATTTCATCATCTGTTGGCCAGCCTTGGCCACGGCGGGTTGTTGACCTATCCTCACCCGGACAGGCTAGACCGTGTCACTGAATCAACTCTGAAAGTTCACCCGGAGTGAAGACAGGGGCCGAACAACGCCCCTGGCCACAGACAAAGGCGGCCGGACGACCCAGGTCGGGATAGTCGACAGCCGTATAGGGAGGTAGCGGAGTGCCGGGCCACCAGCGGTCGACTCGCAAGTAGCGGGTCGGACTCTTGAGAGCCTGGTCAACCAGAGCTTGCCCACTCTCCTCTTCGGGCCGAGCCACCACGGTAATATGAAGCGGGTCCGTTCGATTCTCCTGGACGGCCAGCAGGATTCCGCCGGGATAAAAACGGTCGGTGACGCCTTCGATGCCAAAAAAGTCGAGGCAGCTGAGAGCCAGATCTCGATGATGTTGGCTGCCTGTGTGGTGATAGAGGAGATTAGCAAAGCGAGCGGCCGAGATGTTCTCGTCGCGATGACGATAGTCCGAATCCTGGGCCGTGAGCAAACCATCTCGGCCCGACTGGCGAAATTCCCGGTCGATAAAGTCAGCGGCTCGAATAGCACGCTCGAGCCATTCTCGCTGACCTGTGACTTGGTAGAGAGTGAGAAAGGCCTGGCCACAGGCCAAAGTGTCACCCAGGAACAACGCGTTTCCCTGGCCGTGGCGAAAGCCGCCGCCGGGGACCTCCCTGTTGGCGAGCACCCATTCTGCGGCCGCAACGGCTCGGTCCAGGACCTCAGGGCGGTCAGCCACGGCGGCGAAAAGAGCGAGCGCCTCGATGGCCCAGCCGTTCTCGCGAGCGTAAAGGTTGGTATCGACCCGAGGCAGTCCTCGGCGTCGCCGCTGCTGGTCGGACAAGGCAAAATAGTCATGAGCTTTCACTCCCTCCCTCCGCCGCCAGCCGCCACCGGGAATCTTTCACCGCAGCTACTTGAGCGATGGGAGAAACGCCACGCTTTCCTCTACGACGAGAACCTGGGAGGTTGGGGGAGCACCCACAAGTTCGTCAACGCGCCGGTGGTGGAGTATTGCCTGATGCGCGCATGGGAAGGCGACCAGAAAGAGCGACAGCGAGCTGTGACAACCCTTGATGCCAATCTGGCTTTGATCGATCCGGAATGGGGTGGAGTCTACCAGTATTCTGACAGTGGGCGATGGGACTCTCCCCATTATGAGAAGATTATGGAGACCCAGGCCGGCAATCTGCGAGTTTACAGCATAGCCTGACAGGCGGGCCAGCTCGCGACCCTCGGAATCGAACACAATGGTGGCTGGCCAACCGTAATCTTCGTAGCGATGAGCGAGATCGGGCCGGAAATCCTGATCGACTTTGACCGGTATGACCTTGGTGCTCAGAATCTCAACAACCCGGGCATCTTGGTAAGTCGTCTTCTCCATGACGTACACCAGTGGCACCAAACGGCCTCCAGGTCGAGCAAAACGATCTTATTTTCTGACTGCGCCTTTTTGAAGGCGCCTTCCCAACCTTGCCAGGGGATCTCACCGGCCCATACCGGCGCCGTCAGCAGGAACCAGCAGAGACAGATGGATCTCATTCTGGCAAGATCTCTTTGAGAGTGGCCGCTAGTTGACCCGCTTTCCAGTCCGTCCCTCGCAGGAGCTTGGCCAGCTTTTGGTCGGGAGCGATGATAGCGGTGCGCATATTATGCTCGATAACGCCGTTCTCTTCCCAGTAAATCACTCCAAAAAGCCCGGCCACTTTGGCCACCTCGGTGGCTGAACCGGTGAGGAACTGCCAGTTGGGAAAAGCTTTGTCGTTCCCTTTGGAGTAAGCGGCCAACCGCTCGGGGGTATCGTAGGCGGGGTCGATGGTGACCGACAGCACCTGAAACTTGTCAGCGGCGTCGAGCTTATCCATGAGCTCCCTCGTTTGCCCTAGCTTGGTCTCGAGCATAGGGCACTTGTCGGGATAAGGGCAGCGGGTATAGAGGAAGGTGATCATCACCACTTTTCCTTTGAAGTCCGAAAGGGCGACCTTCTGACCCTGAGGGTTGGTCAGCTGGAAATCCGGCACCTTCTTGCCCACCGATATGCCTTCGGCCCAGGAGGTTGCCGATAAAAGGACAAACAGCACCAGGATAGCAATCGTACTTTTCAACATCATTCCTCCTATGCTTGGTAACCTTCGAACCTTTGTCGGCCCTTTGAAAGCCCGGGTGGCCAACCCCCTGGCCCGATTAGGTATTAACCCTAACCTGGTCACTGTGCTGGCTATACCGATGGCCATCCTAGCAGCCTACCTTCTGATTAATCAACATCCCTACCTCGGTTTCGTTGTGGGGACCGCCGCTTCCTTGCTCGATTTTATCGACGGCGAAATCGCCCGTTTGCAGCAGCGAGCTTCGGCCTTTGGAAACTATCTTGAGGCGATGACCGATCGAGTGGTCGAAACGGCCCTGTTAGTCGGCTTGAGCTACTTCCATCCTGTCTTGGCAGCGGCAGCTCTTGGATTGTCGCTGCTGGTCAGTTACGCCAAGCCCAGGGTCGGCATTGTGATCGTGACCGATAATCGTGACTGGCCCGGAGTGGCCGACCATTCTGACCGGATGGTGGTTATTCTGGCCGCTTATCTCTTCTTCGCCTGGGCCCCCTCCCTTCTAACCTTCCTTTGTTTGTTCTGTCTGGTAGGGTTTTGCCAGAGAATTCACTACGCTCACAAGTTGATCGAAGAAGCTGAGCGCCAGGGCAACCTCCTCCCCTACCTGCAAAAAGACTCGTAGTGGCCGATGTCCTCTGGTTTTATGCCCGGGGGCCGCACGAGCAGCTCCGACGCTGGCCGCTGGGCCCCGGCCGCTGGCTCGTAGGGCGTGGCCAACCCGCCCAAGGGAAACTGGCAATACCCTGGGATGGCGCCCTTTCCCGAAGCCATTTCCATCTTTTATGCGATGGCTCCAAGGTGGTTATCGAGCGCTGTCTAGAGACCCCTAACCCGATCTTCTTGGAAGGCGAAGCAAGAGACCGATTCGAGCTCGACCCAGGCCACTACTTCGTGGTCGGCCAGTCGCGTTTTCAGTTGGTCGCGAAACCGATGGAGGACGGCCCTGAACCGGCCCATGAGTTTACTTTGGCGGAAGGGGTCCGCCAGCGCCTCCGTGAGCAACAGGCCCAACAGTGCCTGACAGCTCTCACACGCCTGCTGCCCGACCTGAAGAAGGCCGCCACCCTCGAGCAGCTCTGGAAAGCGGCTCTCAACCTGCTC
This sequence comes from uncultured Burkholderiales bacterium, assembly GCA_964423525.1. GTDB lineage: Bacteria > Vulcanimicrobiota > Xenobia > Xenobiales > JADMJV01 > CAYRFU01. Next base: position 52,943 of record CAYRFU010000005.1, read on the forward strand.
GACAGTATTTTACCTCAAGCCACGACCGTCTATGTGCTCAAGGTTGAGCAACACTGGGACTACACGATCGAGGAAGCGATCGGTCCTCGCTCCTATGCCCCCAGTCGAAAGCTCCTGGGTCTCTGCTTTGAGCAAGGTGAGTCGGCTATCCATCAGTGGTCAGTCGAGGGCGAGCAAGATATGACTCTGGTGGCGGGGGTACATTGGGCCCTGGCGGTTCCCCTTGTGGTAGCCCCCGATGAGCGCTACGCCCTCTACTCGCTGGGCTCGGATTCCGGCCCAGCCAACCAGCAAGTCAAAGTCCTGGTCGACTTGGTGGGAGAAGCTCTCGGCCACCACCTGGTAGCTCAAAGAGCGGAACGGACCCGCAGTCAGGTCGGCCAGTTCTTCAGCCCTAAATTACGGGGACTCATCGGTCGCCATGGATTATCCCGACTCCTAGAACCGATCCGTCAGCAGGTCACCGTGATGTTCTTTGACTTGAGAGGCTTCTCTCGGGCCACCGAACAAGCCGAGGAGCAGGCACTGGAGACGGTCCTTCGCTATCATAATCTTTTGACCGAAGTGATGAGCCTGGTCACCCGCGCTGTCTTTGACTATGACGGGCTCGTTCTTGATTACGCTGGCGACGCGGTCATGGCCGGCTGGGGTGCTCCAGAGCCTCAGCCGCGACAAGCTGAACTGGCGGTGCAAGCAGCTCAAGCAATCGTAGAGCGGGTGAGTCAACTGGAACTCCCCTTCCAAGGAGAGGCTGGCTTAAGCTGTGGGATCGGCCTCAGCAGCGGCGAAGTGGTCGCCGGCCAGGTTGGGGGGCATGAGCATTTCAAATACGGCTGGATCGGTCGAGTGGTCAATCAAGCCGCTCGCCTGGAGGGATTGACCAAACAGTTTGGACTTCCTATCCTGGTCACCGGCGACCTGCGCAGCCAGCTCCCCGGCGCGGAGGGTCTTCGCCGCTTCGAAGCAAAAAGGCAGCCTAGCTCACAACATTTCGAC